>JAUNVX010000226.1 GCA_030540615.1 Psychrobacter sp.
CCTGAGTTTCGAGTGAAGCCAAAATACGCACCATGGATTGATATTATGCTGCGCTTTGAGGGACCCGTGGTGGCGCAGAACCAGATGCTGTTTGCCAGTGATTGGATGACGGCCAAGCCTGAGACGCCGCCCAGTGCTTTTATCTATAATGTTGCGCCCAAGGCTAATGGCTTTGCCGCGCAGGTATTCTCTGATGGTCCGACGCAGCGTAAAGGCAGCTCACCGCAGTTTTTGAGCGCGCTAATCAGCCAAGCCCGCCATAAGCTGATTATCTCAACGCCCTATTTTGTGCCCGACTACTCGTTAATCAATACCCTTTGTGCCACGGCCTATCGCGGCGTTGAGGTCATCATGATTTTCCCCAAAAATAACGACTCATTTGTGGTAGCAGCCACCAGTCGTAGCTACTATAAAGAGCTGCTTGAGGCTGGGGTACAGATTTATGAGTTTAAAGATGGCTTGCTGCACGCCAAGACATTGACCATCGACGGTCAAATTACCTTGATTGGCTCGACCAATTTAGACTTACGCAGCTTTGACCTCAATTATGAGAATAATATCGTCTTAAGCGACCCCACTATTACTGCTGAAGTTACTGAACGGCAATACCATTATATACACGCTTCTGAGGCCGTCAGTCGTCAGGCAGTCGAGACTTGGTCTTTGCCTCGACGCATTTGGAATAACGTGATAGCAACCATAGGTCCAGTGTTGTGATACCGCTAGCGCTTTTGCAAGACATACAGCACAAATTTAGCTTCAGTCACAAAGGCATCCTGCTTGGCTGACGCCAGTAACGCTTCACGTTTGGCAGGCTTGGCTCGATACGAGTATGGGGTCATGGTGAGCAAATCGGCCAAGGACTCCGAATTCAAACTCAGCGATTGCTCAATATAGTGGGTTGCTTGTAATTCAAAATACGGTTCGAGCTTAGTGAGAAACTTGTCTGAGTCATGCTCGCGAACATTATCAAATAATGCCTCACGCATTGACTGCAAATGACCACTATCTGGCTTGGCAATAATCAGCCAACCCTTGTCTTTAAGCTTATCGGCAAAGATTTCTGGCAAAATCGGACTAAAGATGCTGCTAATACCATCCAGACTTTGATTGGCCAATGGCAGATTGACCGCACTGGCGACTAAGGGATAGATGATGGTCGGCTGATGCTCATTTGATAAGTGAGGCTGATACCAAAGCTGATGTTGGGCTTTGGCCATCTTTGCCAAGGTCACTACCGCAGGCTTGCTAATGTCAATGGCAATCAGGCCTTCTATCCGCATCTGCTCTGCCATCTCTAAAGTGTAATAGCCCTCACCACTACCAATATCCGCCCAATATTTTGCAGGCTGCTCTGTACTAATACTGCTTTTTTCAGTCTCATCAGCAGCCTTTTCACCAATCTGGCTGAGTTGACTGAGTGTTTGACAGAGTAACTGCTGTAAAGGCTGATAATGGCCTGCGTGCAAAAATCGCTGCCTTGCTGCGATAGATGCTTCACTATCGCCGGGGGCTTTGGACTTCTTTTGTTGAACAGGCAATAAATTGACATAACCTTGCCGCGCTACGTCAAAGCTATGCTGGGTCTGTTTAGGGTTATTAGCGACATGGCTGCCATCACATTGCCACGTTTTGTCAGTTATGGTCAGCGGAGACTGACATAACGGGCAGATGAAGATAGAGGCATCGCCGCTTGAGTGGCTAGCGTTTGTATCAGTCATTACTATAGGCTCATGCTCTAGTGGTCATTGTTGAATCTCATATCAGCCCTCTCATCTTACTGCCAATGCTTGACCAATTGGCGGACATATTGCTCATTGAGCTCAACAAATTGCTGGGTCTGAAACTCTGATTCAGTAGGTTGGCCTGCTGCTACAGGGCTAGACAGTTGTAATAGCTGCTCAAGATTTACGGGCTGCTGGGTAGGCAGCGTCTGGCCTTTATCCCTATTTGTATCCCTATCGCTTTCAAAGGCAAACAGCGACTGTTTTTTGAAATGATTAATCAAGGTCTCTACTTGGCCAAGCAAAGCCTGCTTTTGCTCACTGCTCGTTTGGTTGTCAAAGAACACTGTCTGCATCTGATTTAAAGTGCTGGTCTCAAGATTGTCTAATATCACTTGATGACTGGTCGCTTGTAGCTCATCAGGCTGCTGAGCGATGAGCCAACGCAGCAAAATCTTTAGCTCCATTATCTTGTCTCTAAAGGCTTGCTCATCCGCGCTACCCACCATGTCAAACACGGCCATTTGTTTTTCCAAGATTGTATCGTTTAAGTCCTGCACTTGCTTTAAGTTGACCGCCAATAGCGCTTCTATTCGCACTTCATGCTGACGCAAAAACACGGCTTGCGCTTTTGGGTTGATATGACCATCCTGAACAAAGCGGCTGGCGAGCTCGTCTAAGCGTAAGATAGTGTTATTGGTCAAGTCTTTAATCAGCTCCTCCACCCGTGTGGCGAGATAAGGATAGGCTGAGCGAAGATAAGGCACATGATCCGCAAGCTCATTGGTAGCAGCGAGCAGCTGCTGTAGCCGCTCAGTGGGCGCTTCAGACAACAATAGACTCAAGTGATGCGCGTGCTGGTCAAGCAATAGTGGCTTGAGTGGGCCACCACTTTGCACGCTATCCGAGGCCTTAGACAAGCGGGTGGTTTCAATCTCGCCTAGGCTCTGCGACTGGGTATGAGGCAGTGAGAGCTGCTCTTGGGAGCGAAGCATTCGTTGTGAATTTCTAGCAACTTTGACCCCTAGTGCTAACACAAGAGTATAAATAGCTGCTGGCGTAAAGACGGTGCCCATGATAATCGCAACAAAGGATAAAAACATTGCCTGCGTTGAGTAGCTCTTTAATTTGTCCTCAGGGTCATCTAGGTTGAGAGCGGGAACAATGCGCTTGATGCCGGTAAAGGCAAACATAATCCCCAATAAACTAAAGATAGTCATGAAGGGGATATTTAAAGCAGCGATAGTGATACCCACCCCCACTATCGAGAGTACTGCCCCGCCTTTGAGCTGCTCAGGCTTGAGGATTAATTGATTGGTTTGAGGAGATAGCGGAAGCGACTGGCCCGTTTTAGATAAAATCATATCGCCACTTGGGCTAGATAGCGCTTGTTTGGCCCAAACGGCTAGCGGGTGAGCCAGATTGTTATTTTGCAGTTTATCTTTCACTATGCTGGCTTGAGAGCCTAATATCTGAGGCTCATTGGCTTGATAATCGATGATTTTGAATGCTGTATAGCGCCGCTGTAGCCAGTCTTGAAGCTGCTGCTCTATTTGAAGCTGTGAGTGCTGCTTAAGATAGCTATCTAGCTGATCTAGCTCAATCAGCAAGGTATAGTATGGCTCAAAACGAGCAATATAAGCGGCCCCGTCCACTTCAATATACTGAGCCAACGACAATAATTGGGCAGCAAGTTGGGCATTAACGCCTTGGCCCGTCACATAATTGTCAATACTGCTCTGGGCTTGATTGAGATAATGCTCATGGGAGCTGGTAGCCGACTTTAAGACCGCCCTAGCGTCCGCTTGCCGTGATACTCCGACCCTATAACGCTCTAAAGCGAAATAAATCGCCTGCGTCATGTCATAAAGCCGCCGCCGGCCAATAGGTGCAGTGGTGGCGTCATGAAATACCACATAAAACTCAGGCAATACCACGGTCTTTAAGTCGGTCAATAGATAATGCCAGCGCAGACTAATGGGACTGATATCGCCAGTATTAGCTTCAGCTTGATCCATAGCGCTAATCTGAGTAACCGGCGACACTAAGTTCTCAAGCCA
>JAUNVX010000227.1 GCA_030540615.1 Psychrobacter sp.
AAAAAAGAGGGCTTTCAAACCAAAGGAAAATACTATGAATAAGCAAGATTTAATCAACAAAATGGCAAGCGATGCCGGTATTACCAAAGACCAGGCTCGCACTGCGCTCCAAGCTTTTGAGCATGGCGTCACTGAGGCCTTGGTAAACGGTGAGACTGTGCAAATGGTTGGCTTTGGCACCTTTAGCACGTCAGAGCGCAGTGCGCGTACTGGTCGCAATCCTAAGACTGGTGAGGCGCTAGACATCCCTGCCAAGATGGTAGCGAGATTTAAGCCTGGTAAGGGGCTTAGTGACGCTGTTAACTAAGGTTTAAACTCTCTTTAAACAATCATTAAATAAAGGCTGGTATAGCGATATGCTGGCCTTTTTTAAAAGTAAAATAAGCCAATTGGGAAGAACACTATGTCAAAGAATCGCAGTATCAGTGCATTAACAGGCCATCTACATGATCAATTAGAGCGTCTACTAGATCCAGACTTGAATGCTGAAGAACTTGAGAGTGAGATTAAGCGCAGTAAGGCTGTTACCAGCTTATCAGCACAAATCATAGATGGTGAGCGAGTCGTCAATGAGCGTGCCAAGATAATCTGTGAGCATGCGCCTGATCGTCTGGTTGATGTGTTAATGCCTAAGGAGATATCTCATGGGAGGACGTAATAGTAGGGCTATCAGTTATACAGATATTGAGCTTGCATGGATCAAGGCCGCGCAAAAAGACATGAGCCGCAAAGAGCTAGCTGATAAATTTAATGCAAAATTTAATCGCAACTTAAGCGCTGACAATCTCGCTGGTCTATGCAAGCGTAACGGCTGGGCAAACGATCGCGATACTACTTTTAAATCTGGTCAAAAATCGTGGAATAAAGGCACCAAAGGGTTGACTGGACGCAATAAGACAACTTTTAAAAAAGGCAATCTACCTCATAACTGTAAGCCAGTCGGCCATGAGTATACGACAAATGATGGTTATATCATGATCAAGGTCTCAGAAGCCGCTGGATTTAAGTTAAAGCACCGTCATGTTTGGGAGCAAGCACATGGTCCTATACCAGAGCGTCATGTGATACGATTTTTGGATGGTGACCGTAGCAACTGCACTCTAGATAACTTGATATGTGTGCCTATTGAGGTAAATGGTGTCGTCAATCATTGGGATAAAAGATTTGGTGACCACATAGATATCAATAAAGCCGTACTATTGACTGAGACTATCAATCACCATATCGGTGAGCTAGAAAGGCCTTAATCGCGTGTTAGCCCGTCTGCACATCGCCCACTATAGCTTTAGTGGGTTTTTTATTACCTGCGATTATGCTTTAATCAGAGGGCACCCTATTCTAGGACGGTTATGATAGATATGAGCTACCATCAGATGTTGATTACGCTAGTCACTAGCGTTTTGATAGTCTGTACTATAGTCACTTGTATAATTTTATGTATGGTTAAGCCAATTTGGTTCAATATCAAGGATATTAGTAACCCTAATGGCCGCTGGACACGCTATCAGTTTTTGGCAATCATGTGCATAGCGTTTTTAGCTACTATTGGCATTGGTAATGTCATCATGCCAGATGAGGCAGATATCGATATGGAATCGATGTTATTGGATGTTGGCTACTCACCAGTAGATTATGAGATTCGTGATGATGGCGCCGTGATCCTTTATGCACCTGAGTAATGTGCATCTTATAATATAATCAGCAAATTGAGGTGCTTATGCAGGAATTACTACAGTTACCGCTACAAGTCCAAGCTACCTTGGTAGCTGGATACTTGGGTTATACTATATTAAAACGAGATCATAGAAAGACTGAAAAGATAACTGATGTGTCCATGCTCATATTGGTATTGGGCTTGCCGACTGCTCTATTAATACAATTCTGTAAGTCACCTTGGATATATCTAACGGTACTAATCGGACCAACTATTGCAATAATATGGACTAAGGGCTTAGAGAGACTGTGGACAACTATGCTTCATAATCAGCATATCAGCCATCGAATTAATGAAGGAGACGTTTGGAAGACATTATCGTCTGATAAGAGTGTAACTGTGACACAGATTAAGGTATTTCATGAAAACGGTAATTGCTATTGTTGCCATGATACTTCTGAATTTGATCGGCTACCATTTGCGCCATTTATTATGGACGAAGATGGAATAGCTTTCTATGTCACAGATACCTTTGACAAGATGACAGATCAATGGATAGCTAGTTCTGACGTTACATTGGACAATGATAGTGGCAGCATGATTACTTATTTTCCACGTGAAGATGTTAAACGTCTAGAGATGCGTTGTAAAAAGCCTTTACAGACAAATTTATTAACTTAAGGTTTAGGCTTCTCAAGAGGAGGCATTGGTCTGCGAGGTGGCTCAACTAATCGGCCTTGGTTAGTTGCCCGTTCTCGTCGACCTTGGTCTGACTCTTTAATATACCGTCGACCTTGATCTGAATCGCCAATATTACCTCTTATCGAATTTGGTTTATCACTGTTATTCTTTGGATCGCTCATTTGTATCTCCTAATTTTTCAATGAATTAACGTCCATAAGATAACTTATGGGCGTTTTTTTAATTTATGCGATATACATGCAAAAGTAAAGCAATACCTGAACCCGCTCATCTAACTGTAAATAGTCCAAACCCTCACAATGCAATCTACTGACTCTAGATTTAATAACTTAGCTCATAGATTGCAGGTGACCCATGCCCGAATTATCCCACGAACAGTTTTTTGATTGGCTGCGCAGTCGACAGCCAAGTCAAAGCCTCACTCAAGATATGGTCGATGGCTCAAAAGAGCTACTGGCCTATCTGACGCCTGAAGCACTTATCACTATCTTGACCAAAATTAATAGCCAACCACCTGCAAACTCTAAAACTGCGCTCAGTAAAGAGCCGCTATCACGCGCTGATATTACCAAGGCCGCTAATGCGCTAGGCGTAGAGCCTGCCAAGCTAAAAGCGGTCATCGATGTCGAGTGCCCTAATCATGGCTTTGATGATGAAGGTCGTCCTGTCATCTTGTTTGAGCCTCATATTTTTTATAAGTATCTGACCCGCGTCAACATCATTACCAAGCGTGATCAACTGCAAGCACTGTTCCCCGATATCGTCAATAGAACTTGGGATCGCTCTCTTTATAAAGTCCGCCCCTCATATCAAAAGCTACAAGTGGCTGAAGTGCTTGACTGGGACGCGGCGCATATGGCGTGCTCATGGGGCCGTGGGCAGGTCATGGGCTTTAACTACGAATCATTAGGCTACCCGTCATTACGTGCCTTTGTCGCTGCTATGCATGAGTCTGAAGCGGCGCAGCTTGATGCGATGTGCCGGTATATCAAAGTTAATGGCCTAGTCGATGAGCTGAAACGTGGTGACTGGGCAGGATTTGCTCTAGGTTATAACGGTGAAGGCTATGCAGAAAACAGGTATGACATCAAGTTGGCCAACGCTTATCAGGCTGCGAAGCGTCAGGGCTGGTAAGACACAGCATTATTAATAAGTAATCTATTAGAGGCAACAAGCAATGAGCATTGAAAAAGTTTGCGCTGACATCATCGACCTAACCGATGAAGACTTCATTGAAGTGGAAGACGAGTGTCTGAATCAGACCAACTACCATCATCCGCTCAAGCCTGGCACTACACGTCAGATGCGGGCGCTAGGTCAACATAATCTTAAGAGTCTCAAGCTACTTAAAGAGTTGCAGCTGCAACTTGAACAAGCCGAGGCAATGGAAGTTAAATGACCGACCCGATTGATAGAGCGGCTATTG
>JAUNVX010000228.1 GCA_030540615.1 Psychrobacter sp.
GATAAAAACTGTGTAAGGGTATTTTGAAGTCACATAAGAATTGGGTTGATATTCAAGATGTGCTAAAGTTTACCTTTACCATGATAATTTGCCTTAATTAGATAAAAGAAAGCAGATAAAGCCATCACAATCCTTTTGCTAACTCGCAATAGAGTGAATCAATCATAATATTAACAATTAGGAGCCTACCATGAGTGACGCCATCAAGAGCTATGATGACCATAATATTTTTGCCAAAATGATTCAGGGAGATATCCCTTGTCACAAGGTTTATGAGGACGACATGACCTTGGCATTTATGGATATTATGCCGCAGGCCCAAGGCCATGTATTGGTCATCCCCAAGCAGCAAGCCGTGGATTTAAGTCAGCTTGAGCCTGAGTACGCCAGTGCCGTCTTGATGACTGCCAAAAAGGTCATGGCCGCTCAGCGAAAGGTGCTTGAGCGTGAGGGTATCATTCAAATGCAGCTTAACGGTGCGCAGGCTGGTCAGACCGTCTTTCATTACCACGTGCACTTAATCCCCTCCAGTATCCATGAGTTAGGCCGCCATGGCAGTCAGCCCGCTGACCAAGCAGAATTGGCAGAATTGGCCACTCAGCTTAAAGCCGCTATTGAGCAATAAGACCCTCTTTAACAATATGACTTTACTTAGCACCAACCAGGGTTAAACCTTAATAGCCTGCAATACTTCTTGAGTTTTACCCGATTGCCCTTACAATAACGGCTTCATTCCTAATGTCTGCAAGCCGTTTTATGTCTCCTTATCCGCCCCTCACTGACCATCCAGCGCCCCATCCTCTGTTAACACCGCTTAAAATCGGCGGCCTGACCATAGACAATCGCCTGATGGTAGCCCCTATGGCAGGCGTAACGGACAATCCTTTTCGAAAGTTGTGCAAGTCTTTTGGCGCCGGTCATGCGGTCAGTGAGATGATTATTGCAGATACCGCTTTGTACGCTCGTAGAAAGTCGCTATACCGAGCCAACTTCGATGGAGAGATTGCACCCATATCGGCTCAAATTGCGGGAGCAGAACCTGATAAGCTGGCCCAAGCCGCCAAGTTCCAGGTGGACAACGGGGCGCAGATTGTCGATATTAATATGGGCTGTCCGGCCAAAAAAGTCTGTCGTAAGCTGGCTGGGTCTGCCTTGCTTCAAGATGAAGAGTTGGTCATCCGGCTGCTCGACGCCGCTGTCAATGCCGTGAGCGTCCCCGTTACGCTAAAGACGCGCTTAGGCTTTGCCAATGGTGAGGAAAATATCTTAAGGATAGCCAAACGAGCTCAAGAGGCAGGGGTAGCCGCTATTGCCATTCATGGCCGCACCCGCGAGGATATGTATACGGGACAAGCCCGCTATGAGCTAATCAAAGAGGTCAAAAATAGCCTAAGCATACCAGTGATTGCCAATGGGGATATTGACAGTCCGCAAAAGGCGCTAGAGGTCTATCGATTGACAGGTTGTGATGCCGTGATGATAGGGCGTGCTGCTCAAGGTCAACCTTGGATATTTCGTGATATTGCCCATTTTATTGGCACCGGCGAGTCGTTAGCTGCCCCTAGTGTCAGCGAGATTAAAGAGATTGTACTGACTCACTTGCAAGCTTTGTATGAGTTTTATGGTGAGTATTCAGGATGCCGTATCGCTCGAAAACACATCGCTTGGTACACCACTGGCATCCCAAATTCCAATGCTTTTCGGCAAGCCATGTATGAAGAGGAAAGTACCGCTGGACAGTTTAAAGTAGTAGAAGCTTTTTTGCAGGCTCACGAATAAGCACAGCACTCTAAAATAAAGCGTTCACTTATTGGGGCGCGCTAGCTATTGGTAGTATTAATTGGTCGTATCAGTCTTTTTTTGCCAAGGAAACCGGCCCTCAAGCTCGACCTGAAGAGACAGGCTCAAAAAGGTTCGGATAAGTACGATAAAGCCTAATACGATAACGCTATCTAAGGTGGGCTTGGTGACCACCGTTGCCATAATGTCAGCAGCGATTAGTACTTCAAGTCCTAGCAATATAGACTTGCCCACGGCTTGGCGAATGTCTAAGTAAGTGTCATGAGTGAAATTGGGCAGTGCCTTGAGAGCTTTAATAAGGGCTACAATTAGGCCGAGTAACATAATCAGCACGCCAATGAATTCAACGATTTTGGCAATCAAATCTATATAGTGTACGAGCATAGTCATAGGTATCATTATCCAAAAGTGCGCCATAATAGCCAAAAAACAGCCGCCATTACCAATAAGATAATGACAACTCGTTTCATCCAATAAGGCAGCAAGGGTTTTTTATAGCCAATATCGTCAAGATGATTGTCAAGCCCTGTATTTAACGATTTAAAGGGTGAAGGTCGAGGGTTGGCTTTTGCATCATCGACAGGGGTAATGGATGGCGGTATACCGAGCGCTTGAGAGGGAATGCCTTGTTTGCTAGCGATATGGTTAATTTTTTGCTGTTGTTTGGCTTTAAGAGCCAGCTCATAAGCATCAATTTTCGCTTTGGCTTCTTCCATAGAGATATTTTGCTCTTCTGCTAAGGTCTTAATCGCCATCACAAGGTTGTTTTTTTCAACCATTATAGCGACAGCTTTGGGGAGTTTGGGGGCGACCATGCCGCATTCCTTAGTATCAACACTACAATTAGAAAGCGTATTATAACAAAGAGCTTATGGTTAATGGTTAATTGAGTGATATTGAGCAAAAGTGTTCAAACGCTAGAGAATAAAAAATCGCAACCCTCTTTTAGAGAATTGCGACTTAGCGAGCACTGAATTAAAAATTAAAGCATTAAACAATTAAAATTTAAAGCTAGCAAGTATGAGATGATTAATCAGTCAGTCTAGTGACGACTATTTGTCTTTCCAGCGCTGAATGGCTTCATGGATGACTTCTTTGGCCTCAGCCACATCGCCCCATGATTCGACCACGGTGCTGCCAGGCTTTTTTAGGGCCTTATAATGGGTAAAGTGAAACTCAATCTGCTTAATCAGCTGCTGAGGAAGGTCCTCTAAACTGTTGTAAGCATCACCATTGTTGCGATCATCAGCAGGCACGACTACGATTTTGTCATCGACTTCATTATCATCCACAAACTTCATCACGCCAATGACTTTGGCTTTTAAGAAGATGCCTGTGGTTAAAGGCTGTTCAGTGATAATGAGCGCATCTAACTCATCGCCATCTTCATCTAAAGTTTGCGGGATAAAGCCATAGTTGCAAGGTTTGGCAAAGATAGCAGGCTCGACACGGTCAAGCTCAAACACAGCCAACTCACGATTCCATTCAATTTTATGGTTGCTACCCGTAGGAATCTCTACTACCACATTGATAATGCCGCCATCAACATCACCGGCGTCTAATACTTTATTAAAATCGGTCATTTTAGAATCCTTTAAAGTTTGGTCAAAGATAAATCATCATTGCAAGCTTTGGCGGCCACTGTGGTCTAATCCAGCATAAAAACAACGAGCCTTAAAGCCAAAGCAAAATGGATGGGGGTGTCAGCACGCCCTATTTTTGTGCCGAATGAGTATAGCAAGTTTGCTGCTTATTTTGCTACGTCTGTTAAGTCAATCATCGCAATGCGATATGCAAAATAAGACTCACTCAGTATTAGTGCTAAGAATAAAGCACTATTATTAGCTAGCAGATATTGAATATCAGACATTGGTTATCAATTATTAGAGGTTAAATCGGTCGGGTAGAGGAGCTATTGACTATTTGACGGGTTATTTATTGGCCATTCATTGTCTATCCATTATCAATAGTTCTCAATTCT
>JAUNVX010000229.1 GCA_030540615.1 Psychrobacter sp.
ATTGGTTAGTCCTTGACCGTCATGCTATGAACCC
Organism: Psychrobacter sp.; assembly: GCA_030540615.1. Taxonomy (GTDB): domain Bacteria; phylum Pseudomonadota; class Gammaproteobacteria; order Pseudomonadales; family Moraxellaceae; genus Psychrobacter. The sequence continues at coordinate 35 of JAUNVX010000229.1, forward strand.
ACATGCCAACCAACATTGCGATCAAGAAGACAATAGCTTCGGTATACCCTGCCAGCGCGGTAACCAACGCAGGCGCAGGACAAAATCCTAGCATGCCCCAACCTATACCAAATATCAGGCTGCCGATAATAAGTTTAGGGGTAATTAGTGAGGCCGTCGGTAGGGCTATTGTGTCACCATTTAAAGCAGGTTGGTTGCGCTTGATTCGGCTTTTGGCATAGAAGAATGCAGGCATGGCAATCGCAATCGCAGCGCCCATAACCAGTCCTAATGAAGGGTCCCAGTGGTCAAACACCCGCAAGAATGCCACGACTTTATTCGGGTCGACCATTTGCGCAGTGATAAGGCCGATGGTAAATATCACCCCTGCCAGCGTACTAATAATGATGGTTAATCCACGATTCATAATGATTTCCTCAGCCTTAAACCAGCGCAAATAATGAAGCAGTAGCGATACCGCCAATCATAAAGGTAATGGTAGCGGCGATAGAGCGTGTCGATAGTCTTGATATCCCGCAGACCCCATGCCCACTGGTGCAGCCTGAACCAAGGCGAGTGCCAAAGCCCACCAATAGCCCTGCTAAGACAATGCGCCACATTGGTTGGTCGATAACAAATTCAGGGAAGCCAATGGTGAATGAATATACCCAAGTGGTCAGCGCCATACCGATGACAAAGGCCAGTTGCCAACTGATGGATGGCAGCTCGGCTATGGTACTTTTGATAATACCGCTCATGCCGAGAATGCGGCCGATACCGATAATCAAAATAGCGGCAGCAAGGCCAATCATCGCCCCGCCCATTACCGCGCTAACAGGCGTAAAGTTCGCCCAATCTATCCAAGTGCTCATAAGCACTCCTTTAAAACTGTGATGAAGGTGAATAAAAAAAGAAGAATGCAAACTATTGGGGTGAGATGACCTAGGAGTTGGTGATTGTGATTGTGATAACAGTAATTAGCCCCTATTTAGGCTTCAACCATATCTAAAATATGCCTTTAAATGACATTACGGGCCAAGGTGGGTTAGTCAGCAACTAAATAGCAGCTATCTTTAAGTGTCGTGACAAAAGCGCTGATACAGCACTTGCATCACCGCCATCGCATCTTCACTAGCGATACTGTAATAAATCTGGCGACCATCTCGGCGAGTGGAGACCAACTCACTCTCTCGTAAGATACCAAGCTGCTGAGATAAACTTGGCTGCTTAATGCCCGTAAGCGCCTCTAACTCCTGAACACACGCCTCACCTTGCACCAACTGACATAGTAGTAACAAGCGATCAGGATGCGATAACGACTTGAGCAAGCTTGAAGCCTCAGCGGCAGACGCTTTGAGCTGATCGACATCAATGTCAACAGTGCTAGCTAGGCTCATAACCGGATTATCGTGGCTTAAACTTGGGGTCGAAGTCATTTGCAGCTTCCTTTTGGCGGTTAAATAGTAGAGCGCGAAATTGATTATATGTTTAACAAGGCATTCTATCAGTTTATATCATAAAGTATTATATTATTTTGTATATTATATTGATGTTGTACTTTAATGTTTGGGGGTCTTTTGTATTGGTGCCCTACATACTTGTAGCTTAGAATCTTATTACCATTTTATATCAAATGGTTCTTTATCATCTTAATATCTACTAGACTGCTTAAGGAATGACTTAGATACTGGGTTTACGAATCAAATAAGAGAAAACGCTATGACGACTAATAATACAATCACGGATGATATAAAGGTTGGAGGCTTAAACATTGGTGACCGCACGCAACTAGGTTCGTACACCATCACATTAGAAGAAATTATTGATTTCGCTGAAAAGTGGGACCCGCAGTTCATTCATACCGATGTAGAGCGCGCCGCTAAAGAAGGATTTTTTGGCGGTATTATTGCCAGTGGCATTCAGACGTTGGCGATTTTTCAGCGTTTGTCAGTGCAGAGTATCGCCCAGTCACTTAAGGTAATCGGAGGTGCAGGTATCAAAGACTTACAGTTTCGCCGTCCTGTGTTCCCAGATGATACTTTGACAGGAACGCTGACACTGATGGATATTCATCATGAGCCTGAGCGCAATCGGGCATTGATGGTCTATGCAGGCGAGCTGATCAATCAAGACAATCAGCGAGTATTGGTGCTGACTATCTCGGTTTATATTCAAACAAACCGTTAGCTTCAGCCATCTCTCTATTAAATCAATCCCATAAAAAACGCTCAACCTTAATAGGAATTGAGCGTTATTGAAAACACCATTAATCGAAGATATCAATTCTTAGATACCAAAGCCACACGCTATACTCTTACCCTTTTTATCAAACTCAAGATACATAATGCCCCCTATATCCACATCATAACCTGAATTATCATTTTTAGTCACTACAGAGGGCTCATCAAGCTCAGGAAGTTTAAACCTCGGTCTTAACTTTATAAAGTCTTCATTTTTGAAATATAACTTTAACTGACTCCACTCGTAACCTTGAAGATACTCAAACTTGGTCATGGGCTGACCAAAAGCAGTGGCATTTTTTAAAGTGTATGTGGTAATGATTTTATCATCGTCATCACCTATATCATTTAGGTTACTTTTGACCTTATTACTGACAATTGAGGCTTTATACTTACTTGGCACACCCTCTCTTGGATCAGGAAACTCACATCCATTCTGCATAGATTCAAAGTATGGCGTCCAGTCTGTGGCTGCATTAGCAACGTTACTCATCGCGGACTGACCTAACAAAGCTATCCCTAAAATTATTAAAGTCTTTTTTATCATTGTGGCCCTTTCCTTGTGAGTGTCAGTACTGACCTATTGAATGTCTATTTTTCTAACTCTATTTGATTACTGGTTACTTTACAATAGGCTGATTGACCATCACGACATCTATTGTCGGGTAATATCTATTATTGCCTATTCTATTGTACATGGACTCTGAAAGCTGACTAGTTTTCCCTACTACAGCTAGCCGTTATTTAATAAATACTTGTCTCACTATCACGGTCACCCTTATAGAAAACGCATTGGTAAAATAATAAGAACCAAACACTAAATATCTGATTGCTATAGATAAATATACTAGAGTATAGTATGAGTCAGGCTGTACTAAAAATTGAAATGGTAATCTAAAAATGAAGGGGTACTTTTTATTTTTTAGCCTTTATGTTTATTTTTATCCTCCTATTTATGACTTAACTTAAGGCAACTCTATGAAAACATGGCTAGTCAATACTAACTCAAAAACGTCCCATCATAATCCTAATGGCTTTAAATATATGCTACGGCAAAATAAAGCCTCGGCTTATTATGATAGAGCCACTGAAGTTGATAAGATTAAAGAGCATGACCTGGTTTTACTTTATCATAATGACAATCGAGTCATAGCAGTTGGTGCGGCTCTTACACCATTTGCAGGTCATGATTATGGGGATTTAGACCAGATAGAACATTGGGTAGATGTTAACTGGTTATGGAAGGCCAACTTAAATGCTGATTTTGAACCGACCAATTATATTAATCGGCATGACTTAAATATTACTATGGTGAATGGCACCGTTATCAATGTCACCGACCAAGTAGACTACCGGAAACTGTTTGAAGAGATTGCAAAAAGACAGAACTTTTAAGATGGAGGCTCTGTTTGACTACAACCAAACGTTTTAGGCCAAGGGAGCGTTTAGCGAAGGCCTAGCAGGCGCGCTAAAAGGTGATAAGTGGGGCTTTATCAA
>JAUNVX010000230.1 GCA_030540615.1 Psychrobacter sp.
CATCCGCCTCACCATTTTGCATTTGCGTCTGCTGTAATATACTTTGCGACCAAAAGAATATTATTCTAGAGAACTACTCAGCTGAGGGTTTGCGAATTCGCATAAGTGAGCATAAATCATTAATGAAAGTAACTGCATTATAGCAAAGCCAATGCCATCAAGATATTGGTAATAACTTTATGCTATGCCTATTAAGTCCTGGAGTAATCATCACCCTCTACTACCTTATACCCTATGCTATGCTATGCTGCGCTGCTACTTGCTGCGGTCAAAGGCTTGTAAGCCACCTGTATGCATGAATAATATTCGGCTGCCTTTGGCAATATTACCTTGCTCAATCATAGCAAGCATTCTATAAAAAGCCTTGCCCGTATAGATAGGCTCCAGGGGCAACTCATATTTCTTATTCATAAGTTCAATAAAAGCCTCTAGCGTCTTATTAAATTTGCCGTAACCGCCAAATAGTGAGTCGTCATAGATTGCCCAGTTGTGCTTAGCACTGCCAGTCCAACCTTGGACGGGTTCAATTAGAAAATCGCCTTTTAATGCTGAAAAGCCTATCAGAGACTGGCCATGACCACTGGCATTAATTAGTCCTGAGAAAGTACCGCCCGTCCCTACTGCGCAGACAATCACATCAAAGTTACGTTGATCAGCCTCCGTCAGCATCTCCTCACAACCCTTAACCGCTAGAGCATTGCTACCGCCTTCAGGGATAATATAGGCGTTTGGATAGCGAGCCTTAAGCTCAGTTGTATAGTTGTCCGTATGTTTAAGGCGGTAGTCAGCTCTACTGATGAACTCGAGCCTCATGCCTAGTGCCTGGGCTCTACTTAGCGTAGGATTAAGCGGCCTGCCTGCCAGCTCATCGCCGCGGATGATGCCGATACTCTCAAAACCAAAGTCATAGGCGGCATGAGCCAAGGCATCAATATGATTTGAGTAGGCCCCGCCAAAGCTAAGCAGCTGTGAGTAGCCTAGGCTCTTGGCTTTGATAAGATTATATTTGAGCTTGAACCATTTATTACCAGAGATTGTCGAATGCACTTGGTCGATACGCTTGATAGTGATGCTGATACCTGAGTCGCTCTCCATCGGTAAAGACAAGCGCTGATAGGCAATGATAGGGGTTTGGGCAAACATAAAGTAGGTGCTTACTATAATTTGGGGTATAAAATTGCTGGACCAAAGATTACGTTAAGATATTAAATGACTCATGACAAGCAAGCCGCAATAGCCTAGTTGAAGCAGGAGCATTTAATCTCAGATGGGGGCGATAGTGGCTAGATAATAGTTGGCGCATATGAGCTCGCTGCTGATAATAACGTGCGGCAAATTGCTCAGCTTCATATCTGTCTCTTAATCTAAGCGTATGATAGGTGGTTATGTCTTTATTAAGCTGAAAAATAAGCGAATATATACTGCCGTAAAATAGGTTTTTCTTTAAGATAGCGATATCAATTTGGGTATAAAAATCCGGCTGCTGTAATAAGCTTTTGACACTGCTTTGAAAATCATCAATATAGTAATCAATAGCAATCCTCATGATGGTTTTACGCTTGACTGCTAATGATTCACTAACATACATCGCTTGAACCAGTACTTTATAAGTACGTTTAAAGGTGCTAATGGAGCGATATTTTTTAGGCCCTTTATGAGCATGCTCTTTAGTATCTGGCTTTAAAGAGCTTGACACCTTAGAGGCTTTGGAAGGGGGGTTATCAACAGCCCTCATAAAGTGGTGGTAAGCATCATAGCGCAGCTTTGCAAGCTCGCATTGCTCCAGACTCACGGCCCAAGCCAGTTTTCGATGATAATCTAGTGGCAATACGGTCACTACCTTACCATAGCGAGCATCCTGAATGGCCACAAAGCAGCAATCATCCTTCGGACTATAAAACAATAAATGACGCCGATGCAGTCCTGCATGATGGCCTATGTCGACATACCCTTCATTGTCTAACATGCTCATCAGCTGCAAGGATGATAATGAGATACGCTCAGAGATACGCCTAGCAGCATGCGTTGAAGCATAAGAGAAGCGTTGGGCCAAAAAAAGCTCTGCGCCATCAGTTAGATTGGAGGGGTCTTGAGGGGTGTCCATTACATAATCTACTATGAACCCTTATCTAAGGATTTATTGACGATAATTTTAGTTAATATCCGTTAAGGATAAGCAATATAAGTTTTTAAACCCATTTAAAATCAATAGTATATGCTAATTACTATCCGAATTCAGCTTATTTTAAGCCTATTAACTGGGCTTCGTTATCCCCTCAGACTTAGATATGCCATTACCTTAGTCACATTTGAGCTTAGCGAACTGCCAACCCCCTTCTGACAGCTTATTAGCAGTCAATATATCACTGGCGGATAAAAAAGCCACTCCCTCTACCCTATCGAAATCAGGCCCTTGACAAGTGTGGTATTGATTAAAATCGATTTTGACCGCTAGGCTTTGTATTAGCTCATCACTGACAACCGGGCTTTTGAGAATGGCCAGCGTTTGCACTAGCGCAATACCTATCCCAATACTAGCCATAAGCAGCCAAGAAAAAAGCAGCTTTTGACCCATCTCTCCCCACCAGTCTTGCTTGATGCCGCTTTGCTTAACCAGCTTTGCTAGAGCATTAGTAAAAAAATAAAAACAGATAGCAAAGCCATAGCTGCCCAATAAAGCGACCACAGTATATTCAAAGAACCGTAGTGCGGTCATCGAGGTCAGTGTCAATCCTAAGACACTGGGATTAATCTTAAATATTCGGTTCACCTCAGCCGCTGCCCAAAGATAAGACTGACTACTCACTAACGCCATCAGGCTATAAAGAACGATTTGTCCCCAAACACTGGCTTTAAGATAACGATAAACGAAATTATCGATACTGAGCATCACGACCATGACAAATAGCACGATAAATACAGCCAGTCCTAGCAGATGCTCCATTATATTTGGGGCATTGATGAGGCTAGCAATCCATAGAGCGCTGAGTAACAATCCTAGTAATAGAGCAAATCTTGCCAGCATTACAGTGGTGCGGCCTATCCATTGCTTAATCTGCTCGTTATCTATTAGGCGGTCTGTAGCGTCTTTAGTCTTTTTTAAGGGCATACATATCTTCTAATATGGCAGTAAATCTGGCGTATAACCAAGGCTCCATATCATCAACGACTTGGTCATACAGCTTGGGTCCGATAGTATCGACCATAAAATCCAATAACATTTTAGCCTGCAAACCTCCAAGCTCAAGATGATACTCCTGTGCCATATGGTCTTTAAGCTGCTCTATCACTGCTAACTCGTCTTCTTTTGATAGCTCAATTAATTTATCTTTGCTCATCCGTCCGCCTCTATCTCAATGTCATGCTATTAATGATGACATCATATCAGCTACTGCTAAGCTCACACTAGTGATCAATTGGTTAATGGCTAACCTCATCGCTTGAAGAAGGGATCGGCTCAAAAAACATGACACTAGCCTCATCCGGGGCAAAAGGTCTATGGTCAGTGTCTTTAGGGATGATAACCATCTCTCCTGCAGTTACCTTTACCGTTCTGTCTTTGAATTCAATCACCAACTGTCCCGCGACGATATAAAACATCTTGTCATCAAAGGGATGGTTGTGCCAACTGCCATCATCGACCAAGCGGCCTTTTAGT
>JAUNVX010000231.1 GCA_030540615.1 Psychrobacter sp.
CTGTAAATAATTTTGCATTAAATATCTAGTGGGCTCTGTGCCAAATGCGACAGCTCTTGTCGCGAACTGTCGGTCAATTGCGTCTTGTCCAATTTTAGATAAGCGACTTGCTCTTTTGCCATAACAACCAATTCATCAACGCCATGAATTGCCAGCATCTGCCGCGACCAGTCTTGAATATCAATATTTTTTGGAATAGTCACAGTGGTACTTGATAAATACGGTGGATCAGCAATTGGGATAATTAATAGTAAGGATACCGCCATGACAACGGCAAGAATGCCCCAAGCCAATAAATTTGATTGATTCAGCAGCAAGCCGCCCATCGCCCCACCAACAAACGCCCCAAAGAACTGACTGGAGGAGTTCAACCCCATCGCTGTCGCTTTATTAGCCACTGGTGCACGCTTAGATATCCAAGAAGGAATGGTCGCCTCTAAAAGGTTAAAACCCATAAAATACAAGAGCAAACCTAAAATAATACCGATTCCCCAATGACTGCCCAGCGCTAACAATACGAGCGAACCCGTCATTAATCCAATGGCGGCTAAAAATACCTGCCGCATTCTGCGTTTTTTCTCCGCGATGATAATAAAGGGTATCGCAATAGCAAAACCAATAAATAATAGTGGCAAATAGACCATGCCTTGTTGACGAACGGTCAAGCCCATGACCTCAGCAAGCTGGTGAGGCAAAATAACAAATATCGCAGTCATGGTTAAATGAAGCGCAAAAATACCAATATGTAAGCGGTTTAAATCACCAATTTTAAGCACGTCAATGAGCTGCTGACCAATCGATTTATTATCGAGATTATGTTTCAAAACCCGTAATGGTGACGGTACAATCCATAACAAGACCATGGCTAAAACTGCAAAACCTGCGGTCAACCAAAATAAACCTGAAATACCCAGCGATCCAACCAATAACGGTCCAAAGGCAAACGCTAACATAATGGAGGAGGCAATAGTCAGCCCCATCGTCGCCATTGCCTTGGTGCGCATCTCTTCACGGGTAACGTCGGCTAATAGCGCCATTAACACTGCGGATACCGCGCCGCTTCCTGCTAGCGCGCGCCCAATAATTACTTCATAAATATCCGTAGCATTGGCGGCGATAATACCGCCTACTGCAAATAATATTAGCCCAAGCATAATAATCGGCTTTCGCGGGAATTTGTCAGCAGCCAGACTCATGGGAATCTGAAATATAGCCTGCCCAAGACCATATACACCGACGGCCAAGCCAATTAAAAATGGGGTCGCATGGGCGTAATCATTTCCATAAACAGAAAACACCGGCACAATCATAAACAGACCAATCATTCGTAAGGCAAAAATACCGCCAACGCCCAAGATTGCCCGTTTTTCTACGCTATTCATACTTGCCTCACTGGTTCATCATTTGACGACTGACGTTTTACTCGTTTTTAAATTGTACAACTACGCTATCTTCATGCGATTCTTGCTTCGTGCGTCTCTTACTTAAAGTAATCAAGACTGTTCTTTAGATTGTTCTTAAGACATAACGTGATCGTTATTCTGGTTGGTAACTGCTGAGCGCTTAAATTACGCCCACAGTATAAAACATTACCTACTTCGTTGCCGATACTTTTATACCAATATCCACACCAACCCTAGCTCCCGCCCGACATTTAATTTTTTTGTTACCAAGTGCCTTGTATTCATGTCTATACCTTGAATAATACGTCCGGCATAACAATAAAGTAGACCAACACGATGAATATAAAGTAATTAATTTTAGTAAACATAAAATTTAATTCAAAACGATAACTATAACCTATATTCTTTATTATTATCGTAATCACGCTTATCATCAAAATCAAAAATAAATGCTTTAAATATTCCTATTACTGATTATTCAACTAATGATATTGGATAACCTTATTATTGGCTTACTTTATTTAAAAGCCAGTTCAAACTAAAGTTATCTTTATTTGTTTAACCTTTATTTAATAAACCTTTGTTTATATTTTTAATCCGCATTTTATATCCGTATTTTATAAATGAAATGCTGGTTTTAATCACCCTTTTAGCACATAGGAAACCTATAACCGATGGCACATGATCACATCGCAATTCGCGGCGCCCGAACTCATAACTTAAAAAACATCGACTTAGACATTCCACGCGATAAGTTCGTGGTGATTACTGGATTATCTGGCTCAGGTAAGTCGTCGCTCGCCTTTGATACCTTATATGCCGAAGGTCAACGGCGTTATGTTGAAAGTTTGTCAGCTTATGCGCGTCAGTTTTTATCGCAAATGGAAAAGCCAGAAGTCGATAGTATCGAGGGCTTATCTCCGGCAATCGCCATTGAGCAAAAATCAACCAATCACAATCCACGCTCAACGGTAGGGACGATTACTGAGATTTATGACTATTTGCGACTATTGTATGCGCGAATTGGAACGCCGTTTTGTCCTGAGCACAATGAACCAATGGTCGCGCAAACGGTAACTGAAATGGTCGATCAAGTGATGGCGCTGCCCGAAGACAGTAAGCTTATGATTTTAGCGCCCGTCATTCGTGAGCGTAAAGGCGAGCATACGGTGCTGCTCGAGCAACTGGTCGGACAAGGGTTTGTTCGCGTTCGCGTTGATGGTCAAGTCTATGATATGGACGAGCTGCCTGAGCTTGAAAAGAATAAAAAACATACGATTGAGGTTGTCGTTGATCGCTTTAAAGTCCGTGATGATTTGGGCAATCGCGTTGCTGAAAGTTTAGAGACGGCGCTGCGACTGGGTCAAGGCTTGGTGATTTTACACCATATGGATGGCAATCCAAAAGAAGGTGGCGTTGATGACCAATTGCTATCGGCAAAACACAGCTGCCCTGTTTGTGACCGCGCGGTGTCTGAACTTGAGCCGCGCATGTTCAGTTTTAACAATCCTTATGGCGCGTGTCCGGCTTGTGATGGTCTAGGAAAGCGGCAATATTTTTCCGCAGAAAAGCTGATTACCCATCATGAAAAATCGCTAAATCAAGGGGCAATTAACGGTTGGGACAAGCGTCATGCCTATTATTTTGGATTGTTATCTACCGTTTGCAACCACTTTAATATTGATATGGATGCGCCTTGGCAGTTACTACCCGTCGATCAGCAAGAGTTAATCATGCATGGCTCGGGAAAAGAAAAGCTGACCTTTAACTTTACCGATGAGCGCGGTCGTAAGAGTACCAAAACCATTCCATTTGAAGGGGTGCTGCCTTATTTAGAACGCCGCTATGCGAAAACGCAAAGCAACCTTGTGCGTGATGAATTGGCAAAATACCTGGCGGATACCACGTGTAACGTCTGCGATGGCGCGCGCCTGAATGAGATTTCACGAAATGTCCGCGTTGACGACCAAACGATTGCCGAAATCGTTAAACTGTCCATCGGTGATGCGGCAAATTACTATAAAACCTTGACCATTGGCGGTCATAAAGGCGAAGTTGCCGAAAAAATCTTTAAAGAGATTAATGAGCGATTAAACTTTTTGGTCAGTGTCGGTCTTGATTATCTGACCCTCGCCCGCTCTGCTGAAACTTTATCGGGTGGTGTAGCTCAGAGTATTCGTCTTGCCAGCACAATTGGTGCGTGACTGAT
>JAUNVX010000232.1 GCA_030540615.1 Psychrobacter sp.
TTACTGATGAGTGTCAATCCAGGCTTTGGCGGTCAGTCTTTTATTGAAGGCACGCTGGCTAAGGTTCGTGAGGTTCGTAAGCTCATCGATGCCAGTGGCAGAGATATCAGGCTGGAAGTGGACGGCGGGATTAAAGCCAGTAACATCCGAGCGGTCGCTGAAGCAGGCGCAGATATGTTCGTTGCTGGTTCAGCGATTTTCAATCAGCCTGATTATCAAACCGCTATCGATGAGATGCGCCAAGAGTTATCAAGAGTCGGTCGTCAGCAAGTATAAAGCGATTAAAAGTTTATCTTAGTCTTAAATAGTGTTCTAAATATAGGCAAGATTTAACTATCAGTTAGACTTAGACCAATAGCTCTTAGCTATAAAAAGCCATCTTTGTGATTGGGCTAAGGCTCTCATGCTACAGACTTGCTTTTGTTAGATATAACACTTATCAGTTAATGAGAGAGGGCGATAGTGGTGACATCATCTCAATCATAAGGAGAACGCTGCTATGACAACCACACCGAATAGACCCGATTCGACCATCGCAAACCACACTACAGAGCGGCCAGCTCCTATGAAGGATAATGCAGCCCAGACAAGTGGACTTCGACCGCACCCTACTGAGCCAAGTTTAGTGCCAAAGGGCATTACCATTGGTTTGGCGTTTTTCGCTTTGACCTTAAGCTTGTCAGGGTATGGCTTTCGCTTGGCGGTTGGAGAGGAGTTATCAGCCGTCTTACGTCATGCGGCTATGTTAGTCCCAGCTTTTGTGATTGGAATCCCGCTATTATTTTGGTTGGGCAGTTTGGTCATGAATAAAGTTACAGGATCAAGCATTCAGCGCCGCAATGCCATCACCTTAGGTTTACTGACTTCTTCTGTGGCCATGCTTTGGTTGATGGGCACTTATAGCTGATGACTCTCTAATCGCTTCATACTTAAGCCAGATACTATAAGTCTACCGCATTAATATAAGAGAGTATCCGTTATAATCTATCACTAACTTTATAGCTTATCCAAAACAGAATCTTTATCCCCTCAAATTTGGAGCGTCTTTTGTCTCTCTTCTCGCTCGATTCTCCTTATACTATTTTCCCTAAGGATATGCCGCGCGTCCTAATCTACACCTTAATCGGCGCATGCCTGCTATTAGGACTAGCTTCTCTTAGGGCTGGAACGGACATTCAGGGCTGGCTTAATGTCATTGAAAACTGGCTACTGATGTTGGTTATCTTTCCTACGGCTACTGCTGTTGTTGCACTGCCTTTTAAATATCGTGATCCTACATTTGAGCTGAAACTGGCTTATTATCTAGGTATGTTTGTGGCGTTACTCTTTACTTTAGCCAAACTAAGGTACTGGCATTAATCGATTAATGCTTTTTACACGTAAGAGATTAAAGTCATCAGCATATCTTAATGGGGGAGGCTTTACTCCTGTTTTAGGTGTATTTTGCTGCCATAAAGCTTGAAATTTGCCTTGATAGCGTCCATTGTAGTAAGGTAACAAATTTACTTCTGCTATTAATATACCTATGAAGTAACTAGTGCCTTTAGCTAGTGGTATGAGTGATAGTAGCTAACGAGGATACCCATATGCCTTTTAAAAATGAAGAGATAAGCTGTGAAGAATTTGATCGGGAGAGTGGCAGCACCGACAAGTTCAATAGTTTCGCTAAAGAGACCATGCTTGAGCTAATAGAGGCAGATGATGGCCGGTTGTTGCTGCGTGATGTGGATGGCGAAAAAGAAGCCCTAGTTACGATTGGTTTTTCAGATAAAATTAAAGATGTCTTAGGTCATGACACCCAAGTGGTCGGTCAACATATGATTCATGCCGCTATTCAGGTTATTATGCAAAAGCAGATTAGCCAATGGCATGCCTATGTTTATGATCAAGAGCCCACCCATTATAGTTAAAGATGGACAATGGTCATAAAAAAAGAAGGTCTATCGTTTGATAGACCTTCTTCTTATTAAACTTATAGCGCTACTTAACTTAGCAAGATTTTAATAGTGATTAAAACCAATTGCCAAGTAGAGCCAATTATTTAATTTTGGCTTCTTTAAAGATAACGTGCTGGCGAACTTTAGGATCAAACTTTTTGATTTCCATTTTACCAGGCATCGTACGCTTGTTTTTGGTCGTGGTGTAATAATACCCAGTTCCAGCGGTTGATACTAATTTGATTTTATCTCTCATGACGACTGTCCTTCCAAGGGGGTGAGGGTATGACGTGGCGATAGAAAAGTAAGATTAAACCTTTTCACCAGCAGCGCGCAAATCAGCTAATACCTTATCGATACCTAGCTTATCAATAATACGCATACCTTTAGTAGATACACGAAGGCGAATGAAACGGTTTTCTGACTCTACCCAAAAACGATGGTTATGAAGGTTTGGAAGAAAGCGACGACGGGTTTTATTGTTTGCGTGCGAAACATTATTACCCACCATAGGGCGCTTTCCAGTCACTTGGCATACACGAGACATGGCGAACTCCTAATCTATGAGGCATGAAGCAATTTCATGCCTGTCTGGGCAAGCTGTACTAACTACCTTTTATTGAAACAGTAGTAGACCCTTTGCACCAAACAAATACTATATGGAAATGATGTGATCACTAAGTGAGCTTTATCTAGCTTACGAGAAACGCTAACAAAAGGCTTAGCCAATCAGAAAATTTTAAAGGCGACATTTATACCATAATAAAGTCTATATTTCAACTTTATCAGAAAATTTAGTTAACGAGCGATACAGTCACTTCGGTCGCTTGCTGGCATCAATCTGTCTTAAAATCTATAATATATCAGTAGATAATATGTATTTTAGGTTGTAAGTTTGATAGAAAATCAGTAAAGTTACTGTCAGGATAGTCACAAAAGATTATAAACAATGTTGTTAGTGACTAAAATCAATATTATTAATAAAAAGCTAAAATTTTTAACCCTTAGTTTCTTCTATCCCAATCATTTTATTTTTAGTATTTTAGCGTTACGGCGCTTATGCGGAGCTTGATCATGACTCTTACCCCTTTTAGCTATGCTAGTAAAGCATTTCAGTTATCAGCCATTACTTTAGCCTTAACTTTAGCCGGCTGTGGTGGCGGTGGTGTGGACTCTGTTAAACCAGAGCCGGGCACTGGCAATGGCGACACCCCTAGTAATCCATCTAACCCTGGTAATGGAGGAGTGGTTGCTGATATTAAAGTAGATAGTTCTAGTATTATAGATTTCGACAATAATCCGACAAGCTACGTAAGTCTTCAAGGCGCGTATTATCAAGTAAAAGTCATTGATAAACTGGGTAAGCCAATAGTTAATGCTAAAGTAAGTTTTAGTATTGATGCGGCAGGAGTGAGCTTATCACAGAGTACGTCAGGCGCTGTGTTAACCAATAGTGATGGTGTGGCCCAAGTATTTTTAAAACCTGATAATGCTTCGGTTTCTGGAGCATACACAATTTCGTCCACTGTCACTTATAAAGATGAGACTGTAACGGACTCTAGAACATTCTCTGTTCAACCTACCGATGTAAGTTTTGGCGGCTTAGTGGTTGAAAATAGTAATTTGCCATCTGCGGGTCAAACTTCTATTTCTATGC
>JAUNVX010000019.1 GCA_030540615.1 Psychrobacter sp.
AACGCTCAGGGCTGTTTTAACAGCACGGGTTGAATAGTATAGGTAATGTTTTTAATAAATTAGGATATGACCTAGCGAATATTGCTAATAACCTTATGAATAAAATAAAGATAAGGTCTGCTCAAAAATATAGTTATTTTGTTGATGTGTTTTTTCAGTACAATAGAGCATGAATTGAATCATCAATTTTATTTTAATCTCAGCCAGTTTTTCACATACGGACAGTATTTATGCGAACGCCTTTATTTGTAAATGTGGCAGCGATGCCATTGGTCGTAGCGATGATGAGTGTGTCAGCACAAGCGGCGCCGACAGCCAGTTTTGTGGTGAGTGACATCAGTTTTACAGGACTTCAGCGCTTAACTCCTGATAGTTTATACCCTGTATTACCTATCACGACTGGTGATACCGTCACCGAACCTGTATTGGCTGCTAGTATCAAAGCACTGTACAACACTGAGAACTTTGCCAATATTCAAGCAAGAGTCGATGGTAACAAGCTTATCTTTGATGTAATTGAACGTCCTATCATCGCTGAGGTCAACTTTGAGGGCAATAAGCTAATCCCAAAAGAGGGCCTGCAAGAGGGTCTAAAGAATGCAGGATTGGCTGTGGGTGATGTGTTAAAACAAGCCACCCTTCAAGGCGTGGCCAATGAGCTGCAGCAGCAGTATATCTCTCAGGGCTATTATAATAGCGATATTGAGGTCAATCAGACGCTGCTTGAGGGCAACCGTGCTCGTTTGGATATTCGCTTTATCGAAGGCAAGCCTGCCAAAGTGGTCGATATCAATATTATCGGCAATAAGCATTTTAGCGATGAAGATATCAAAGATGTGTTTGCTGTTAAAGAGTCCTCATGGACACGGCTATTGTCTAAGTCTGATCGTTATGCTCAAGAAAAGCTAGCAGCGAGTCTAGAGAAGCTAAAAGCACTGTATCTGAATGCAGGCTATGTCAACTTTACGGTAGATAATGCAGTTCTCAATATCAGTGAAGACAAGCAGAGCGTGTTCATAGAGGTGAGTCTCACTGAGGGCGATCAGTATCAGTTCGGTCAAGTAAACTTCTTGGGCAAGCCCAATTACGATACCAATGAGCTCAAAAATTTAGTGACTTTTAAGCCAAATGAGCAATATTCTCAAGAGCAGCTTGATGCCACCACTGCAGCCATTAAGAGCCGCTATGGCAATGATGGGTTTTATTTGGCTCAGATCCGGCCCGTGCCGCGTATCAATGAGGCCACTCATACGGTAGATATAGATTATTATATTGACCCTGCGCGCCCTATCTATGTGCGCCGCATTAACTTCACGGGCAATACGCGAACCAAAGATGTGGTGCTGCGTCGAGAGATGCGCCAATTGGAAGGGTCTCTAGCTTCTAGCGATAAGATTCAACTGTCCAGAACTCGTTTGATGCGGACTGGGTTTTTTAAAGCGGTCAATGTCGATGTCAAACCAGTGCCGGGTCAACCAGACCAAGTAGATGTGAACTATACGGTCGTTGAGCAACCGTCAGGCAGCTCAACCATTGCCGCGGGTTACTCTCAAAGTGGCGGGGTGACCTTTCAGGTCGATCTCACTCAAAACAACTTTATGGGGACTGGTAATCGGGTTAAGGCGGCTTTATCGCGGTCAGAGACTCGTGACTCTTATAGCTTGGGTTATACCGATCCATACTTTACAGAAAATGGCGTTTCGCAGGGCATTAGCGGCTACTACCGTAAGACCAAGTATGATGATCGTAACGTCAGCAACTATGTGACAGATTCATATGGTGCTACATTGAACTATAGTTATCCTGTTGATGAGACCAAACGTGTCAGTGCTGGTCTTAATATAGACAATACCGAAGTGCGGGGTGGTCGCTGGCTAGGGGTATCAAGCGTCCAGCAAATACTGGATGATGGTGGTAGCTTCACACAATATACTGGCGATGATGAAGGTCGAGCCAGCTTCAAAAACGACTATACCACCTATAATCTACTATTAGGGTGGGACTATAGTACCCTTGATCGCCCGGTATTCCCTACTAAGGGGATGAGTCATGCAGTTGATGCTACCATTGGATTTGGCGACAAAAACTATCAGAAGCTGGTGTATCGCGGCAATGCTTATTATCCCCTTTATAAAGATTTGGTAGCACGAGGCTATGCCAAATTAGGCTATGGTAATGATTTACCATTTTATGAGAATTTCTATGCTGGTGGTTATGGCTCGGTCCGTGGTTATGAAGCTTCAAGCTTAGGCCCTAGATCACGCCCTTATTTCAATGCGATAAACAACCAGCGCTTTGATCGTGATGAAGAGGTGGGCGGTAATGCTCTGGTCAACTTTGGTGCTGAGCTTATTTTGCCGATGCCATTTAAGGGTGATTGGGCCGATCAAGTCCGACCTGTGTTATTCGCAGAAGGCGGTCAAGTCTTTGATACGACGGGCAGAGAAGATGAGATTTTTGTTCCGCCAGCAGGGGTGGCGGCACCTAAGCCAGACGTTCCTTTACTAACCCAAGACAAAGAAATGCGCTACAGCGTGGGTGCAGGCATTACTTGGTATACCCCGATTGGGCCTATCTCACTTAGCTATGCGCAGCCGATTAATGATAAAGAAGGCGACTTGACCGAAAAAGTCCAGTTCCAGATTGGCAGTACCTTTTAATCGGGTTTGAGATAATAGATAATTAATGACTAAGTTTAGATAGAGCGGCACCTATTTAGGGGGCTGCTCTATGCCTGCCTATGGCGGTCTTATATATGCCAGTGTTTTTGCATTAATCTCTTAGCATTGCCTTATTGCATCAGCAACTAACTAATAACTTATGGCTAATTAGAAGTCTACAGGCAAGCAGATTTTTTTTGAGTGGAACGGATTAGTATGAAGACTCTTGAGCAACTAATTGATATTATTGAGTCGCGCCAACCGGTGCTCAATAAAGTCGAGCTTGATGGTCAGTCATTAAAGATGCCTATTATAGCAATAGCACCGCTTGATAGAGCAAGCTCAGCTCAGCTTAGCTTCCTGTCAAGTAGCAAATACAGTAAAGCCTTGAGTGCTACTTCAGCCGGGTTGGTGTTGGTAGATGAAGCACATTGTCATCTGGTACCTCCTACTAGCATAGCACTTGTGACCGCTTCGCCTTATCTTGCCTACGCCAGCTGTAGTCAGCTGTTTGAGAATGATATCAGTGGCGAAAGCGCTGAAGTCACTCTTAATACCAATGAGGAAGATTGGCCAGGCAAAAGTCAAATTGCTGCCAGTGCTCATATTCATCCTTCAGCCGTTATTGGTGATAATGTGCAGATAGGTGAGTCGGTCACTATCGGGCCATTTTGTACTATTGGTGATGAGGCAAATATTGGAGAGGGCAGTCAAATTGCTGCTCAAGTCTCTATTGGTACGGGAGCGGTCATTGGCGCAGGGTGTATGCTGTTCCCGCAAGTGGTCATTGGTCATCATTGTCAACTTGGCGATAGGGTCAGAGTTCATGCTCATGCAAGCATTGGCTCTGAAGGGTTTGGCTTTGCGCCTACCGCCAACCCTGCGCAATCAGGTTGGGAGCGTATCGCTCAATTAGGACGCGTCATTATTGGTAATGATGTCCGGATTGGCAGTCAGACTTGCATCGATAGAGGGGCGATAGATGATACCGTTATCGGCAATCATGTCATTATCGATAATTTGGTACAGATTGCTCATAATGTCAAGATTGGCGCAGGTACGGCTATAGCGGCCAATACAGGGATTGCAGGTAGCTCGGCGATTGGCAAACGTTGTATTATTGGCGGCGGGGTTGGGATTAGTGGTCATCTATCTATTACCGACGATGTGACTTTGACAGCTATGACAATGGTAACCAAGTCAATTACTGAGCCAGGGTCATATTCATCTGGAACCGTGGCTATGCCATCTGCTAAGTGGCGACGAGCCGTGGTACGCTTTCGACAGGTCTAAGGGTGCAGTTATCTTTGCTAGTTTAAGGGCATACTCATATTAATAGCTTAAGGGTAGTGGATTGCTTGCAGTTAATAGTATGATTGTACAATCTAAGCTAATGGATTAGCCCACTTACTGCGGTATTAATATAAATATCATTAGCTTTTGAATCTGTATTCATTAAATCAGCACAGATAGTATTCGCTCACGTCAAGGAAGAGTAGGAATAACAATGTCATCCCAGTCAACACAGCCGTTTGGTTCGACCAATCTTGCGTCATCTGCCTCTGCAAATCATGATAGGGATAGCAGTATGGGTAATAATGAGACTACTAATGTCAATAGTGGTGATAATGAGGTGACCGCTACTAAGGGGTCCTCAGAACGGCCAGTAATCGTTCCTGATATGCCCATGACTTATGAGACGCTCAAACGTTATTTGCCCCATCGTTATCCTTTTATGTTAATTGATCGGGTTTTGGAGTGCATTCCTAATGAGCGAATCATTGGACTAAAGAATGTCAGCTTTAATGAGCCTTATTTTAATGGCCATTTCCCCGATCAACCTATCATGCCAGGTGTATTAATGATTGAGGCTATGGCTCAAGTGTCAGGTATTTTAGGGTTTATCAGTGAAGGTCTGACCGCTGAAGATGGCTACTTGTATCTATTTGCTGGCGTTGACAAGGTGCGATTTAAGCGTCAGGTCATTCCTGGGGATCAGTTGATACTGCGATCAACATTATTGATGCAAAAGCGGGGTATTTACAAGTTTGACTGTCAAGCTTGTGTGCAAGATAATGTGGCGGCCAGTGCTCAAGTGATGATTGCACGCCAGCAGAAAACGATTTTGCCTTAAACTTAAAGAAGCATTAAAGGTGCTTGAAGATTGACGATAAGAGCTGATGACATCATCAGGATACCGCTGAGAGGATTCATGGCTTATAGCGCGGCTAGATTATTCATAACTTGCCTTTAACTTATTAGGACGCGCGTCTACTTATTTCATAAAGATTAAATTGAGTAACTCAATAGTTTTACTCATTCTTTTAACTTACTTTTTCATTATTTTGTCTAAGGTCTGCTATATGAGTCACATCCATCCTACCGCCATCATCGCACCTGATGCGTGCATCCATGAGACGGCAGTGATTGGCCCTTATTGTATTATTGGGGAAGCGGTGACCATAGGCGCCCATTCAGTATTGCACCGTCATGTCGTGGTGAGCAAGAATACCCGTATCGGCGAATACAATGAGGTGTATCAGTTCGCAAGTTTGGGAGAGGACTGTCAGGATCTTAAATATGCTGGCGAGGAGTCTTGGCTTGAGATTGGCGATCATAACACCATTCGAGAAGCCTGTAGCTTTCACCGTGGAACTGCTCATGATAAAGCCTTGACTAAGATTGGCAGTCATAATCTATTTATGGTCAATACTCATATAGCGCATGATTGCGTCGTGGGCAATCACAACATCCTCGCTAATAATGTTGGGGTAGCCGGGCATGTTCATATCGGTAATCACACCATTATCGGCGGAAACGCGGGCATCCACCAGTTTTGCCGCATTGACGACTATAGCTTAATTGGCGGAGCCAGTCTTATCTTAAAAGATGTCGCTGCCTTCACCATGGTGTCTGGCAATCCAGCGAGCGCCCACGGTCTTAATATCGAAGGCATGCGCCGAAAAGGCTGGTCAAAAGACACCATAAATGTGTTGAGACAAGCTTATAAGACTATCTTTAGGTCGGGACTGACCACCAAAGAGGCCTTGGTCATTCTTGAAGAGCAACTCCTGCCCACAGAGCCCAAAATCCAGCTGTTAATTAACTCGTTGGCCTCAAGTACTCGGGGCGTGGTTAGATAAATTAATCCCGATAGCTTGAATTAGACTGCTTACATTACCCAACCCCAATTAAACAACCTAGATTAAACTATCTTAGTCACACCACATAATTTAGATTAAATCCCTTAAAATTGATTGACAAATGTTCAAAACCATAACAAATCGTTATGGTTTTTTTGTTTTGACTATCTTGACATTTATCATCAGTTACCTGAAACTTGGTGGTTACAAAGTGTAAGGCATAAGTAACTCACAGTTACCTTACTTTAAATATTAATTTTAATTTTTCGTTTGGCTTGTTGAGGGCCTATATGAGGCATTCTCATAAAGGCGACGACACGGGTTGAGGAGTAGAATATGGCAGCACCAAGAGAGAATTGGTCGAGCAGGTCAGGGTTTATTCTGGCTGCTGTAGGCTCTGCAGTAGGATTAGGTAATATTTGGCGATTTCCGTACGTCGCTTATGAAAATGGCGGTGGGGCATTTTTGGTGCCTTATCTAATCGCCCTTGTCACTGCTGGGTTACCTTTATTGTATTTAGACTATGTGGTCGGGCAAAAGTACCGCTCATCGCCGCCAACGGCTTATAAGCGTATGGTCAAGTCTGCCGAAGCCATTGGTTGGTGGCAGGTATTGGTAGCGACTATCATCGCAATTTATTATGCTAGCGTCTTAACTTGGGCTGGCAATTTTATGTTTTTCTCTTTCGGCCAGCAGTGGGGCGCAGATCCTGAGGCTTATTTCTTTAAGACCTACCTACAAAATGCCGATACCATGACGTGGGAGTTTGTCCCTCATTTATTCATCGGACTGGTTATCGTCTGGGGCATCTCGCTAGCCATTATGTATGGTGGTATTAAAAAGGGGGTGGAGCTTGCCAATAAAATTTGTATTCCCCTATTGTTAATCATGTTCACCTTATTGGTCATTCAGTCGCTACGCTTGCCTGGCGCAGTAGATGGCCTAAATGCGTTTTTTACGCCCAATTGGAGCGCCATGACCGATCCTAAAGTTTGGCTGGCGGCCTATGGTCATATCTTTTTCTCGCTCTCTATCGGCTTTGGTATCATGGTGACGTTTGCCTCTTATTTGCCTCGTAATGCCAATTTAACAGGCTCAGGGTTGGTCGTGGGCCTAGCCAACTCATCGTTTGAGATATTAGCGGGGATTGGTATCTTTGCCGCTTTAGGCTTTATGGCGCAAAGCTCAGGATTGCCAGTATCTGAGGTAGTCAGCAGTGGCATTGGTCTTGCCTTTATTGCTTTTCCTAAGCTAATCTCTAGCATGGGCCCAAGCGGCGATATCGTTGGGTTCTTATTCTTTGGCTCGTTGGTTATCGCGGGTATTAGCTCAATCGTTAGTATCTTGGAAGTGCCAATTGCTGCCTTTAAAGATAAGTTTGGTTGGTCACGTAATAAGTCAGTGACCATCATCGGTGGACTTAGTGCCCTGATTTCTATTGTGCTATTCTCTTCAAAAAATGCGATTACCTTTGTCGATATCATTGATAACTTTGCCAATAACATTGGTATCGTGGTAGGGGCGTTATTGTCAATTGTTTGGATTACTTGGCTCAACCGTTCAGTATTGCCTGAGCTGACACAGCATATCAATCGTATCTCAAGTATTAAGCTTGGCAAGACTTGGGCGTTTATGCTCACCGTTATTACCCCGTTATCTTTGCTAGTCGCCTTAGTATTAACGTTAAAATCATTGTTGACCAAGGGTTATGGAGACTATCCATTTATGACTCAGTTAATCTTTGGTTGGGGTGTAGTGGCCATATTTGGCTTTGGTGCTTTAGTACTGACCGTCCTCAAAAATACCAATAAGGAGATTTAAATGAATACTTCGGCTATGATATTAATGGTATTTTCAATCATCTTGATTTGGGGTGGTTTGATTGCCGCCATCATTCATCTCGTCAAAAACCCAGATCAGCCATTAGACTCTATTTCTGATGATTAATCATGTAAATTAGTCGCTACACGTCATCACAAAAAAAGCATCCGATTGGATGCTTTTTTAACTTATCTAAAACCTTATTAAAGGGCTTATAGCAAAGTCAGCTCTGGCACCAGCTGGCCACGTTTGCTATAAAAGTCGCTTACAAACTCATCGAAACGGTCTTGTTCAATAGCCTCGCGGATACCGGCCATCAAGCGCTGATAGTAGCGAAGATTATGAATGGTCGCTAGCTGCGCCCCAAGCATCTCTTTGCATTTGTTTAAATGATAAAGATAAGCTCTGCTAAAATTTTGACAAGTATAGCAGTCGCAATCAGGGTCTAGCGGCTGCTCATCGTGGCGGTATTGGCTGTTACGAATCCTGACCACGCCTTGGTTTTCAATATTGCCCGTGACAAAATAGTGACCATTTCGCGCGTTTCGGGTAGGCATAACGCAGTCAAACATATCGACGCCGCGGCGCACCGCTTCAACGATATCCTCAGGCTTACCCACCCCCATCAGATAGCGCGGCTTATCCGCTGGCATATCATCGGGTAAATAATTTAAAACCTCAATCATCTCTTCTTTGGGTTCGCCAACGGATAGGCCTCCAATCGCGTAGCCATCAAAGCCGCCATGTTGCCCAATCTCTAGCAGACCCTCAAGTGACTGCTGGCGCAAATCGGCATACATGCTGCCTTGGATAATACCAAATAAGGCATTTTTACTGCCCAATCTATCCATCTCATCGATACAGCGCTTACCCCAACGCAGCGACAGCTCTAGAGACTTTCGCGCCTCATCCGGGGTGGCAGGATAAGGGGTGCATTCATCGAACTGCATAACGATGTCGGAGTTGAGGCTAAACTGAATCTGCATGGATTTTTCAGGAGACAAGAACACCTTAGCACCATCAATAGGCGACTTAAAATGCACACCTTCTTCAGTGATTTTGCGCATCGCCCCAAGGCTGAATACCTGAAAGCCGCCAGAGTCGGTCAAGATAGGCTTGTCCCAATGCATAAACTGATGCAGGCCACCGAACTGGTTGATAACATCGGTGCCTGGCCGAAGCCAGAGATGAAAAGTATTGCCAAGGATAATATCTGCCCCAATCGCTTCGATATCGCGAGGTAGCATACCTTTGACCGTCCCATAGGTACCGACAGGCATAAAAGCAGGGGTTTGCACATCGCCATGATTTAAATGCACGGTGCCACGGCGGGCGCGGCTCGAACCATTGGCAGTCTTATGAAGGGTAAATTGCATAACGTCGTCTTAAATTGAGGATAAAATTAGCGGTAATTATACCATTACTGGGCGCTTTGGTTGAGGTAGGGCAGCCAATTTATCGTCAGAGCTTTAAAAGGAGCAGCTAAGCAGTGGGAGAATATGGCGCAATGTCATGAGTTGGTATAAGATGAGAGGCGACTTATCTAGATTTTAACTGACTAAATTTAGGCATAACAAACTAAGGTAACGACTGATAATCGTTTTTGCCCCATCTGAAAGTGAGGCCAGTCGATTCAAAATAGTCACCAGTCGTTTATAAAGATATAAAACCGTATTCTTTGTAAATTATGAATCAAATCGTTAACCTACTTATGATGCTGCTAACTTGCCTATGCTGACTCGTTTAACTGCTAAAAAGCGCTCTATTTCCTTTACCGCTGCCACTATTACCATAATCAGCGTTATTGTCACCCTAGTATTGACGTTAACCCTAACCTCAGGAGCTGCTATGGCTGCCACTGCCGAACCCAGTTATACCGTTTTAGAGCATGAAGAGGACTTTGAGCTACGACTTTATGCGCCCAAGATTATCGCCCAAACTGAGGTCACGGGTGATTATGATGCGGCCAGCCGTCAGGGCTTTCGAGTGCTAGCTGATTATATCTTTGGTAACAATACATTGGCTGATTCAGTTAAGAGTGAAAGAAAAAATAACAGCAGTGCCAAGATTAGCATGACAGCGCCAGTGCTGATGTCGCCCGCTGACCTCAATATGGATAATGCTGATGCAGACACTAAAAGCACCAAGATTAACATGACCGCACCAGTGAGCATGAGTCAAAATGAGGGCAAGTGGCAGGTCGCCTTTGTGATGCCAGAGCACTATACGATAGCAAGTATCCCTAAGCCTAATAATCCTGCCATTACGTTGGTCGAAGTGCCTGAGTCGCGCTACGCGGTGATTAAATTCTCTGGACTCGCGAGTGAGAAAAAAGTCGCCGAAAAGACCAGTGAGCTGCAAAATTGGATGGGTAAAAAGAAGCTTAACCCACTAGCAGAGCCAGAAGTCGCCCGTTACAACCCGCCTTGGACGCTGCCATTTATGCGCCGCAATGAAATTATGATTCGCTACTAGTGAGGGTTAATTAATTGTGAGGATGACAGACAGCGAGGATTGGTTAAGACAGCTTGTGCTGTCTTTTTATTTGGCCAGTTAATTAGTTATCTATTAGTCAGTTTGCATTGCTTATTCTTAACAGCTTACTATACATTAATATCCTCAAAAACAGCCCTTCAACCTGTTTGTCAATTTTTCAAAGGACCTAGTCACCCATGCAACTCGACTGCTGGCAAGTCTTAGCCATAGAGCCTACTGATGACGAGTCGGCCATCAAGCGCGCATATGCGGCCAAGCTTAAGCATAATAAACCTGATAAAAATCCTGATGGCTTTCGTGAACTACGAGCGGCCTATGAAGAGGCTTTGGCCATTCGCTTCTATTATGCTGACTTTGAAGAAGATGAGGACGATGACTATGAGAGTAGTGGCTCTCAACTGCAAACGGGCAATCAACCCCATGATGCTGAGCCGATAATAAGCTTTGATATCGCCCTACAAAATAATACCTCGCCTTATACCGCTATAACCGTCATAGAAGATAGCCAAGCGTTAGATGATAATTTACAGCTAGCAGATAGCCGAGAAATAGCGAACAGCTTAGAGCCTATCCCTGATTGGCAGCAGCAGTGGCGTCATTGTGAAGAGGGAGTAGGGGATGGCGGGTTATCAGCAGACATGGGGTTGATGGACTTACTTCAAAGCCAGCTGAAAGACATTCAGTATCTGCCCTTAGATACGCAGACTGAGTTTGAGGAGCAGATACTGATATGGCTGTCCGAGCAGCCACTCAAGTATCCGCAAAGCTATCAGCTGATTAAGGCCAACTTTAAGTGGGGAGAGCGCTTAAGCCAATGGGATGAGTCCATTTATCCTTGGTTTTTTCTGCGAGCGCTAGACAGTCGCTATGAGCAATTGCTCGACTTTGGTACGCAGGCTGGCTTTCGGCGATATCTGGCCATTCACTATCCGCTGGTTTATCAGCACTGGGAGCTTGGGCCTAGCAATAGTGATAAAGGCCGACCCATGAGCCGTTGGCAATTTCTGCGCCGATTTTTTATCCCTTTGCCTGCCTTGGTACTTGGTCATGAGTTAGCAGAGCTAGAGACAGAGCTTGAAAGGGTCGGCAGCGGCTTTGAGCAAAGTGAGGTCGGTCTGGACAGTTTGACTGATTCAGACATTAGCGCTGCCACTCAGGCACAAAGCAGCCAATTGGCTAATAATCCCGCAGAATATTGGCAATCTCATCCGCAGTTACAGACTCTTAGGCGCTGGGTATTACAGCGCTTTATAGGCTGGCAGGATTATCTTTACTTGGCAGTCGCTATAGCGCTAATCGTCGCTGTCATATGGGGCCTAGATAAGCTTTGGCTGATAGACCCGCACTCTTGGCAATACTTTGTCTATGATGGTCTGGGTGTTTGGATAGTCTTATCTATAGGTCTGACAGTCTGGCAGGGGCTGCTCAAGCTATATGCCCGTCCCGAACGTTTCGTGATTGCCGATCGTGTTCAGGCAAGCAACATTTTATGGTGCGCCACCAGCGCCGCATTGTGGGCACTGTTTAGCTCGATTTGGTTTGAGTCAGCGGCTAGCAATCAGGTGGGCGCGCCGCATGAGATGAGCTTTTATGTGGCGCACTTATCAGCCGCTAGTCTGATGCTTGCTTTAACACGTCGTCAAGACAATCTGTTATTGACCCACATTATGTGGTATTGGTTATTAATCCTACTCTGTCTGACTGTGATTGCGCCGCTATTGGTGTTGGTCAGCCATAATCCTGCATTAATTGACCGAGATATAGTCTTTTATGGGCCTATGTGTTGGCTGGTGGTGATTATACCGTTATGGCTGCTTGAGCTGTCATATGTTAATAGCATAAGGGAGCTGCCGTTTGGACTGTACGATGTCATCATAAAAATAAGTGAGTGGTTGGCGAGTCTTTTTATCTTGGCCTTATTGTTCGCAGGCTATATCTTATGGACTAATTTTGGGGATATTTTAACCACCCTCAATTTGGGTTGGAGCTATTTTGCTCTCATAGTGCTGATATTGACACTAGGCTTGATTTTAAGCCAGACGGTTCAAGCATTTGATGAGATGTCATGAGGCATAGGATAGATATTTAGATGCAGACAGAGTGCTGGCAAGTACTGGCTATAGCCCCTACTGATAATGAGAATGATATCAAGCGGGCTTATGCGATTCAGCTTAAACATAATAAACCTGATAAAAACCCAGCCGGCTTTGTTAAGCTAAGGGAGGCCTATGAGCAGGCATTAGCGCAGCGGCAGAGCTGTCTTATCGCCCCTAAGGACGATGTCTATCCTGACTTTGATTCTAACACTGACCTTAATTATGCCCTTAATGACACTATAGATTTGGGTAAGGTATCTAAGAGCCAGCTAGCGTTTGAGGTCAATAACAACAATAAGAATAAAGATAAAGATAAAGATAAGCAATATCTCAAAGCTACTTTAACGACTTTAGATAATTGGCAAGACAGTTGGCAACACTGCTCGGCTTTGCCTGATGCTGACCGACAGTTATTTGCTACTTTAGAGCAGCAGTTTGCTCAGCGCCCATCACTAGCCCTAGATGACTTGCTAGCTTTTGAAGACAGTTTACTCGCTTGGCACTTTGATCATGCCACTGATTACCCGTTAAGCTTTGAGTATTGCGTGCAGACTTTAAACTGGCGACAGCAGGCAAGCCAAATCCAAATAGGGGCAAAATTCTCTGATGATTGGTATGATCTATATTGGTTGTTAGAGGATTACAATCGGCATAATCGTGAAGTCTTTTTGCAGCGACGCAGCCAGCACACACAGATATCGAGTATTTTATATGGTTGGGAGCAAAATTGGCGCATCAGTTTGATCAATAATGGATTATTAAAGCGGCTTGAAGAAGATTTTGACTTTAGCCAAGACTTTAATGAGCAGGCGAAGACGTATTTTTCTCAGTCTTTTCTCATTTGGCTTTATGATCAACCACGGTTGCATGTCGATGCGTTTGAGTTTGCTTACCGAGTATTTTATTGGCGATATAGACTGAGAGAGCCTGATCGTTATCGCTTTCCTTGGTCTTATTTGCCACGCTTACTTGAGCGATATGAGCCACAAGTTGCTCAAAAAAATACGCTTAAAATTACCGATGTCACAAGTTTTGAGCGCTATATTAAGCAGCGCTATCCTCAATTATTCGCCAGATGGGTTTTAGACCCTTTTGGTAGTAAGCCAACGATAGTCATTACCTCTGAGGCTAATGATGCCAGTACCAGTAGACCTACTTTGCAACCTGCA
The DNA here is from genome assembly GCA_030540615.1 of Psychrobacter sp. Taxonomy (GTDB): domain Bacteria; phylum Pseudomonadota; class Gammaproteobacteria; order Pseudomonadales; family Moraxellaceae; genus Psychrobacter. The sequence continues at coordinate 13,386 of JAUNVX010000019.1, forward strand.
AGTCCCAATGAGCGGCAGCTATGGACATGGCGCTGGCAATTCATATGGGAGTTTAAATTTGCCTATCATCTCAATGCGGCGGTAAAGCAGCTTCAAGAGATTGAAGCGATTATTGAGCAGTTTGAGTCTCAGCAGTCTGATGATGGAGAGAATACCGTAGATAAAGCGAGGGTTAAGGAGGCTGGAAATCCCTTACTAGACGCCAAACGCAATGAGATTTCCCAATATTGGGAGGGGTCGGCTAAGCTGCGACAGTTATACCGCTGGTCTTTCACTGGCTTTGTTCGCCCCACCTTGGGCTTAATGCTAGGTATAGTGAGTGCTTCCTTAATATTAGTGATGGCCATATCTTCTTTATTCAAAGAGACCTTGTGGCAATGGCAGCATATTAGTATCGATACTTTGGCAGTAAGCCTTATATTAGGCTTTGCCTTATTCTTTTGGCAATGGCAGCTGACTTTATTTGCCAACGTTCAGCGGTTCTTTGAGCGTAAACAAGGTTTAGCTCGTTATGGTATATGGATAGGCGGGGTTTGGCTTATTCTGATGCTGCTACCAGATAGATTACTACTCGGAGCCCATACCCAAGCCCTAGCTAGCATCATTGACGGTCAGCAAGCTATACCAAGCTTTGGACAGCTAACTTTGTTCGCCACTCGGCATATTTTGGGCATGCTGATGGTAAATTTGCTGACCGTACGAAGCTTTGATGTGCACACCACCACCGCGCTATGGTATGCCAGCATCTTAGGCACGCTGATGGTCACCTTGAATCTCCTAGCTTGGGTCACTATGACAGAGGATGTGCTGTTATTTGCCTTATCGCCTTGGGTTTGGGCAGTGTTTGCATTACCAGTCTATTTAAAGATTCGAGCCAAACGATCTTCTGGTAAGCCTACGCTACATACTTGGGCCGAGGTTCTGATGTTTTTAGTGATGGCTGCGGTGCTCTATGTCATGTTGTTTGGTTTTTATTTTATAGGGGTTCTATTACCGCCTCAGCAGTTGGTGGTGAGTGCTGGCGTGCTGATTGCCTTACTGACTTTTTGGGCATTGTCATTATTGAGGACTTGGGTGTATTGTAGCAAAACCGCGGATTATCTAGCGTGTGATGTGACTGATGATACCAAAGCTTCAGTATAAAAATTTTAGTATAAAAAGATCCAGTATAATAAGATTCTATGCAAAACAATTAGGCGGCATAAAAAAAGACAGCCTAAGCCGTCTTTTTATCAGAACTGATTATTAGATTATTAGAACGAATGATTATTATGACCCAAAACGCTTTACTTAGCGTCTTGCTCACGGATAATGTTCAGCATCCGGCGAAGTGGCTCAGCCGCGCCCCAAAGCAGCTGGTCACCCACGGTAAAGGCGGCTAAGTATTCACCGCCCATGTTGAGCTTACGCAGACGGCCAACCGCTACTTTGAGCGTACCAGTGACCGCAACCGGCGTCAGGCGCTGCATAGCGGCTTCCTTATTGTCCTCAACCACATCCAGCCATTCATTACCACTATTACGCAGGGCATCTTCAATCTCGCTTAGTGGGATGTCCTTTTTGAGCTTAATGGTCAAGCCTTGTGAGTGACAGCGCATGGCACCGATACGGACGCACAGCCCATCGATAGGCACGATATTTGCGCCTTCATTGCCTAAGATTTTATTGGTTTCAACGCCGCCTTTCCACTCTTCACGCGACTGCTTGTTCTCTAACTGGCTGTCGATGTAAGGGATTAAGCTGCCTGCTAAGGGCACGCCAAAATGCTGCTGCGGGAAGTCGCTGCTACGCTGGGTTTCAGCAATCTTGCGGTCGATGTCTAAGATAGCGCTGGCAGGATTGGCCAACTCATCTTTGACCGCATCGCGTAGGATACCCATACCTTCAATAAGCTCGCGCATATTTTGCGCGCCAGAGCCACTAGCCGCCTGATAGGTCATGGCCGATACCCACTCAACCCAGCCGCGATTGAACAACTCGCCGATGGCCATGAGCATCAAAGAGACGGTACAGTTACCACCGATGAAGTCTTTTTTGCCATTGGTTAACGCTTGATCGATGACCTTGCGATTGACAGGGTCTAGGATGATGATGCTGTCATCTTCCATGCGCAGTGTACTCGCGGCATCAATCCAGAAGCCGGTCCAGCCGCTATCACGTAACGGGCCATGGACTTGCTTGGTATAGTCGCCACCTTGACAGGTGATAATCACATCACATTTGGCCAAAGTGTCCATATCATGAGCATCTTTTAGGGTGCTACTGTCATCGGTATGGGTAACCCCTTCCATTTTAGGCGCTTCGCCACCAGCATTACTGGTTGAGAAAAAAATGGGCGTAATACCATCAAAGTCTTTTTCTTCAATCATACGCTGCATCAATACCGAGCCGACCATACCGCGCCAACCGACCAATCCTACTGTTAACTTACTACTCATGTTAGGCCCCTTTCAAACCAAATAGTGATGTTTCATTCAACCTTAAACAATGCCGTGAATGTGGCAAAAATGCAAGTCGTTTTGTGGGAAAGTTTAGAAATTTTTGCTTCAAAAGCTGCCTTTGGATATTAGTGGACAATTTATGGCCAAGGTTTAAGCACAATTAAATAGCGTGACGGCACGCGCGCGATTTGTGATAATGGGTCAAACTTGCTAAACCTTTATATAGGTCAATCATTACCATGGACTTCCTTATACTTTATTATGCCGTGCAGATTTTGGCAGGATTCATTGCGTTTATCACCATTTGGGGCATGATTCCGTTAGATCACTGGTGGGTGCGCGGCGTGGAGTTCCCTCGGATTCAGCTGATTGTCTTAGGCACGCTAGCTTGGGTAGGCTTATTGGCGTTTTGGTTTAAATGGGAGCTGGTGCAGGGTTTATTGTTTGGGGTGTTAAGCTTGGCCTTAGCTTTTCAGTTAAGAATGATATTGCCTTATACGCAGCTTTGGAAAAAGCAAGTTAGAGAGGCTGCTGACAAGCCTGACCATTACGAGCTCAAGCTGATGGTGTCCAATGTTTTAACCCCCAATAATAATATGCAGGCTTTGATTAAGTTGGTCAAAGAGCGCGAGCCTGATATCCTCATCACCCTTGAGTCCGATGAAAAGTGGCAACAGGCTTTGGAAGTCATTGAGGCCGATTATCCTTATACGGTCAAAGTACCCCTTGATAACTTGTATGGCATGCATCTGTACTCTAAATTAGAGCTCATCGAGCCTGAGGTAAAATACCTCATGGTGGATGATATCCCCTCAATACATACTCAGTTACGGCTCAAAAGCGGCCGAGTCATCTGGCTATATTGCCTGCACCCGATGCCGCCAAGTCCCACCGAAGCGGACAAGTCGACCACTCGAGATGCTGAGCTATTAATGGTCGGCCGCCATATCAAAGAGCAGGGTCAAACCGCTATCTTGGCAGGGGATTTGAACGATGTGGCTTGGTCTAAGACCACGCGGCGATTCCAACGTATCTCAGGACTGCTAGACCCGCGTATCGGTCGGCATTTTATTAATACCTTTCATGTAAAATATCCGTTTCTTCGTTGGGCGCTTGATCATATCTTTCATTCTGAATGCTTCACCTTGGTGAATATGGAGCGTTTGCCGTCTATTGGCTCAGACCATTTTCCGGTACTGACCACGTTGCAGTATGAGCCAGAGGTCAGTGCTGAGCAGAAACAAAATGCGTCCACCCCAGATGCGGAGGATTTGGAGGAAACGAAAAAGACTATTGAGGCGGGCGAGAAAGAGGGGATTAAAGTGTCTAAAGAGCATCGAGAGGAGGGGGCAGAGCTTGATGCTGAAGGGCATAAGTAAAAACTTATAGTAAAAAACCTCAAGAAACATAAAGTTCCTTGAGGCATAAGCTTATTCAGTAATAAAGATTAGACCATTAACTTAAACAAAGTCTGTCTAATGCCAGAAAAGCTTAATATCGGGCATCTTTGGGTTTTTTGCCATTGGGCCAGTCTTTGACCTTGCCAGCAAAGTCTGGACGAGGCTGATGCGTAAAGTACTCAGCGACATCGACCGCGTCTTGGTCAGAGAGCACGCCACCATGACCCCAAAGGCCTTTGGTCTGAATGCCCATGGGCATGTTGTATTTGACAAAGGCAGCGGCTTTATAGGTACGAGCGATACCTGCCCCAATATTGAAGGACTTATCGCCCCACAGTGGTGGAAAGAGCACATCGCCGCGTGTATCAAACATTCCCTCGCCATTGTCACCATGACAGCTGGCACACTGAACCTTATAGATTTGTGCGCCATGTTCTGGATTTGGCACTAAGCTTTCATCAATCTTACCCGCGTTTTCGATAGCGACTTTTTGATCTTTGGGTATATTTTGCGAGAGCCACTTCATGTAAGCGATTATGGATTTCATTTCTCGCCCTTCACGGTCAAGCGGTTTGCCATTCATTGAACGCTGGAAGCAACCATTAATGCGCATCTCCAAATCAACCTCTTTACCCGCTCGTGGCATCACTCGTGGGTAGAAGTTATAGCTGTTGATGTAAGGGTCGCCTAAGGGGATTTTGCCTTGAGAGATGTGGCAGCTATTGCAGTTCATACTAGCGCCCACATGCTCAGGCAACAGCCGTTTGGTCTCATTAAGTAGCCGTTTACCATAGAAGATTTCGTCTGCATTAGGCTCATCTAAGATGGCGGTATCTTGAGGCAGCACATATTTGCCGATATCTTTATTGGCATCATCTGCAGTAGTCACTTGATATTCAGCGGCGGCTCGTTCAGCAGGAGCAGGGTCTGAGCCGCAAGCGCTAAGCGTGCCCGTCATCAATACTGAGACACTTAGGAGCCATAGCTTAGATTTATAAGGATGCTCATGCAGCTTCGGTTGGTAGTTTGATTTATTCATGGCCTGCTCCTTTTGTACCTTCAGACACAGTTAGGTCTGGGGGTAAGTCAGTGCCGGTGGTGGGTTTTTTGGCCAAGAATGCCCGCATTTTTACCACATCGGTAGTGGTGATGTTAGGGGCTTGGTTGGTCCAGCTATTACGGATATAGTTCACCAGTTCAGCGACATCCGCGTCACTTAAGTGGCTAAACTCTGGCATGGTAAAGGCCATTCGGTCGTGTGGGGTCTCAGGCATTCGGCCACCATTTAAGGTGATTTGTAATACCGAGTCCGCACTACGAGCATAGACTGCGCTGTTGCCATCTAGGGCGGGGAAGATACGAGGCACGCCTTTACCATCTGCTCGGTGACAGACTTGGCAATATTCAGCATACAAAATTGCGCCTCGACTGTCATAGACACCATCTAGCAGCTTTTGCGTAGTGAGGTCTTTTTTCTCAGGCAAGGTGACCTCTTTACCAGGCGCTGGACTTAAGGTTTTGAGATAAGCTGACATCGCTGTCAAATCTTCATCCGTCATATACTGAGTACTGTGCTCGACCACTTCGGCCATCGCGCCAAAAGCTGAGGTACGGTCGGTACGGCCTGTCTTAAAGAAGTCGACTAGCTCTTCGGTAGTCCAAGTGCCAAGGCCACGGTGCTCACCGCGCAGACTCTTGGCACGCCAGCCATCAATGACCGCGCCGCTTAAATATTTGCCTGATTTATCATCGCTCAAGGCCAACTCTTGAAAGCCAATACCGCGGTCGGTATGACAAGATCCGCAGTGACCTGGGCCCTCGACCAGATATTGACCACGGGCCACATTGGCATCATTGGAGACTGGGGTAAAGTCGCGCTTAGGAGAGAATAGCACTTGCCAGTAGGACAGTGGCCAACGCCAGTTGAGGACAGGCGGCAGCTCGCTGGCTTTATTGGCTTGGTTTACAGGTTTCACCGCTGACATAAAGTAGGCGTACATGGCGGCAACATCATCATCAGGCATGATTTGATACGAGGGATATGGCATAGCCGGATATAGTGCACTGTTGTCTTTGCGCACGCCATGTTTAATGGCATTAGTAAATTCCGCTAAGGTGTAGTCGCCGATACCCGTCTCTTTATCAGGGGTGATGTTGGTTGAGTAGATAGCCCCTAATGGTGTCAACATCGGTAGGCCGCCAGCGTACTCAGCGCCACCTAAAGTGGTATGACAGGCCACACAGTCTGCTGTCCGAGCGACATATTCGCCTTTTTTAATCAGAGCAGGATCAGTGATGTTGATTGGCGCCACATTATTGGTCGTGCGCAGGTTAGGCAGCATGATGCCGATAACAAAGGCTAAGATTAGACCGACAATCGCAGCGATTAAAAGATACAGAAGCCACTTTTTCATAGGTCTGTTCTCCTTATAGGCACTACAACCGCTTCGCCTAGCTTATGTTGGGGGCTTAAAAGTATTAAGTTCAAAATAATGTCCCTTTGGCTGGGTAATAAAGTTTGATTATGATAATTTTTAGACCATTGATTGGGCATAGAAATCACAGATTGGCCTACGTTTTGGAATTACTGATATGTTTTGTGGTAATTGCTTTATCTGAAGTAAATCTTACTGCAATATAATATTATATTTAATATAATAAAAATTAATATAATATTTATTATTCAAGGCTTTGGCTTTAATTGATTCAGATGAAGTGAGGTTGACAGGATTCAGTCTCGGTAAGCCTTTAATGAAAGGCTTAATATCATCATGGTTTTAATGTCAGTATAAGTTAGATTGGTTTATTATGAAATTGTGGAATACCACATGTGTGATAAGGATATGATATGTTGGTTAATTATATAGGTGATTCATGAGTGAGGATATTAGCTCTAGCTATACGATTAATAGTCTGCTTAAAGGACTGACACCTAATCTGTCTTTGGATATTGATATTCATTATCTGGCTAACTCAAATAGCAATACAAAGAAAACTCAGGTTATAAACGTTCAATCAAAGATAGTAGAGGTACTCAAAGATACGGATGTCGGTAGGTTCAGTTGGCAAAACTGGTCAAGTACTGAGCAGTGGTTGGTGCAGGCGCAGCTAAATAAGCCATCGGTGGTTATTTATCGCTTGCCCTTAGCAGAGCTAGAGTCAGCGCAAGTTGTGCTAGCGTTAGAGAGTCTACTAACGGCTTTAACGAAGCGCTCTAGTCCTACAGCCATTATTATTTTGGGACAAGGCTTGTCAGGGGCTACAGTGGCATCATTATTCAAGCGTGGTGTGGTGGACTATATCCCTATCAATATTGATGAAGAGCCGCCATCAAGCATAGAAGCCAATTTAGTAGAAGCTATTTTGCGAGCCAAAACGGTGACCACAGAGCGAGCTAAACTTGGCCGACTGCAACAAATGTATAGAAGGTTGACCAAAAAAGAGCAGCAAGTGGCTCACCAAATTATGCAAGGCCACATTAATAAGGTGATGGCAGACAATTTAGATATTTCAGTGCGCACTGTTGAAGTAAGGCGGGCTCAAGTCATGAAAAAGATGCAGTCATCACATAGCAGTGATTTAATCAAAAAGCTACTGCTAATCAATCTATGGACAGTCTATGCGCAGCGATAGAAGTTGCCTTGTCATATATTGAGTCATCTCAGTCAAAAAGCCAGCCACAGGTTTGCCTAAATTAGGCCGATGCGCCCAGTAGTGCTGAACCTCGTAGCTCGCCAATTCAGGCAGCAAAATCTTGATGAGTCCAGATTGTTCATACTGCTTGGCCAAGTCATAAGGCAAATAGCCAATATGATGCCCCGCCAATATAAGCTGAGCTGTCGCCTCCATATGATAAGTGGTAGCGGTCAATTTGCTAGGCCGGAATGGACTTAGCTGATGGTCAACTAAGTAGCCACGTTTGACCCAAGCATAATGGTGCTCTAATTTTGCCACAGTTAAAGATTCTGAGTCTTCATACAAAGAATGATGATGGCCACAGCAAACGACCTGCCTTTCAATAAAGGCAGGTTTGAAGGTCAAAGCTGGCGGGAAATTCGCAAAAAACCCCACCCCTATATCACTCTCATTATTGAGCAAGCTCTCTAACATATGCTCAGGGCTTTGAACATCGAGTGAAAAATGAATGAGAGGGTGATTGGTATAGCTCTCAGATAAGCAGTGCTGGAGCGCTCGATAAAAAGACTTGGGCAATTGATCTGCCAAACATAATCTAATATGACCGCCTTTAACCGCATCAAGCTGACGGATATAGTGTAGTTGGTGCTGGAAATTGGCAATATCTTCTTGAAAATCCAAACAAACCTTATATACCGCAGCACCATCTTCAGTCAATTCAAATCCTGCACGGCCACGCTGACAAAGGGTCATGCCTAAGCGGTCCTCAAGGTGAGATAAATGACCGCTGATAACCGAAGGAGATAGATTCAATCGCGATTGCGCCGCTGTAACCCCTTGGCATTCAGCAATGGCGATAAAGCTGTTCAAAGTCTTGATATCAAGCTTGGTTAATTCGTCAAACATAGCGCTAATCTCCCTCTAAAAGATACTTTGGCTAAAGCGCCGTTGAGTATCTGATAGTCCCAAAGTAGCTTATATACGAAATAATAGTCTATAACCTAATAGATAGCTTATGACCTATAAATCATAGGGCCGTAAAATACTTACTAGAATCCCCGGTAAAAATAAGCGATTAACGGTTATCTAAATCAGTAAACTCTCAAGAATAGTCGTAAAAGGTAAAATAACCGTCATCAATTAGCAGATAACATAACATGAGCTTAAGTTAATTCATCTGTATCCAATTGATTTTGGTTGATTTTGTTTTGTTAATACCTCATTACTACTGGCTTTTAGCAGATAAAATTGTATTACTACGGATTTATAGAAGTTAACTTCTAAATATTATCATGGTTTGTCACAGAATAATTAGGTATTGTTGTTAAATGTAAACAAACTTATAACGTTAACCAGCTATCGCAAGGATAACTCAAATGGAATTTAATCAACCACTAAGCGGTAATGACATGCCAAGATTCGGCGGATTTGCTTCTATGATGCGACTGCCAACCCAAGCCAATGCTGAGGGATTAGATGCGGCCTTTGTCGGGGTACCGCTGGATATCGGCGCGTCTAACCGCAGTGGGGCGAGACTTGGCCCAAGACAGATTCGTGACGAGTCGCGCATGATTCGTCCCTATAATGTTGCCACTCGAGCCGCTCCTTTTGAGTCGTTACAAGTTGCTGATATTGGTGACGTTCCTATTAATACTTTTAACCTGCTTAAAAGTATCGACATTATTGAGAAATTTTATACGGACAATATCCTAAACTTCGACGCTATCCCTTTGACTTTAGGAGGCGACCATACCATTGCTCTGCCAATTTTGCGTGCTATTGCCAAAAAACATGGCCCTGTTGGCATGGTTCATATCGATGCCCATGCTGACATCAATGATGAGATGTTTGGTGAAAAGATAGCTCACGGTACGCCTTTTCGCCGGGCAGTTGAAGAAGGCTTACTTGATGGCAATCGTGTGGTGCAGATTGGTCTTCGTGGCACAGGCTATTGTGCAGAAGAGTTTGATTGGTCTACGCAGCAAGGCTTTCGCGTCGTGCCTGCCGAGGAGTGCTGGTATAAGTCGCTAACGCCTTTAATGGCAGAGGTGCGTGAAAAGCTTGGGGCAGGACCGGTCTATTTAAGCTTTGATATCGATGGCATTGACCCTGCTTTTGCGCCTGGAACGGGAACGGCCGAGATTGGAGGGTTGACTTCGACTCAAGCGATTGAAATCGTGCGCGGCATGCGTGGCCTTGAGGTTGTCGGCTGCGACTTGGTAGAGGTATCTCCTCCTTATGATCCATTTGGCAATACTTCGGTTTTGGCGGCTAATTTATTGTTTGAGATGCTTTGTATCCTCCCCGGCGTGCGCTATGACGAAAAGGTTAAAGCCATTTACTAAGGCTAATTGACCTTCATTATTATCTATTACCTCTATTAATTTTTAATTATTAACCATCAATTGCCAATAGCCATTAATACTTATCAGTGATTGATTGGCATTTTAGGATACATTATGGAGCACGCAAGCCAACTTAATCTGCCCAGTCAAACCTCTCTTACTTGCGGTGAGCTACTGGTTCAATGGCTCGAATATTATGGCATTGATACCGTTTTTGGTATTCCAGGGGTGCATACGGTTGAGCTGTATCGTGGTCTGCCAAGCACGAATATCCGCCATATTACGCCAAGGCATGAGCAAGGCGCAGGATTTATGGCCGATGGCTACTACCGTGCTTCAGGTAAAGTAGCTGCCTGCTTTATCATCACGGGTCCAGGAATGACCAATATCCTCACCGCAATGGCGCAAGCTGCCGCTGACTTCATTCCCATGCTTGTGATTTCAAGTGTGAATGAGGTGGCCAATACAGGCAGTGGTGAAGGTCACCTTCATGAGCTTGCAGATCAGCAGGGATTGGTGAGTCACGTGGCGCGCTACAGTAAGACTATCTGGCAACCTCAATCGCTGCCCAAAGTCTTAGCTGAGGCGTTTGCTTCATTCAAAGGCAGTCGGCCAGGACCTGTCCATATTCAAATACCTATTGATGTCATCACTGCTGATGCCAGTGAAGTAGAAAGACCCCCTACCGCCATCAATAATGACAATAATATAGCAAAGTCCCCCGTCTATCAGTTCCCAAGCCTTCCTTCTCCTAGTACCGCACAAGTGGATCAAATCATTGAGCAGCTAACTGCTGCGCTAAGCCCTGTGTTGCTGCTAGGTGGTGGCTGCTCTGGGATGAATGATGAGGCGCAGCGACTGGCTGAATTAATCGATGCGCCCACTTTTATGACCATTAATGCTAAAGGCTTGTTGCCTCCTGCCCATCCGCTAAGTTTGGGCAGCAATCAGTCGATGCCTGCTGGTAGAGCGCTGATCGCTCAGGCAGATTTGGTTTTAGCGATTGGTACTGAGCTTGGGGAAACGGACTATGACGTGGTCTTTGATGGTGGTTTTCATATCAATGGTAAGCTGATTCGGATTGATTGTGATGCGGGTCAACTTCAGCGGCCTTTTATTGCCAATTTGGCAGTACTGGCCGATGCCAAAACGACCATTACTGAGCTTTGCTTGCGGTTAGAAGGGCAGCCACTAACCCATGATGCTGCACGCACCGTTGCAGCAGTCAAGGCTGACTTAATTGCTCAGATGCCTGAGAGCTTTGCTGGAGCCAATGCGCTACTTAAGCTCATTAGAGATACGGTAGATGATGTCATTATCGTTGGCGACTCGACCCAACCTGTCTATAGTGGCAATCATGGCTTTGAGGCTCTACAGACTCGGCGCTGGTTCAACTCATCGACAGGCTATGGCACCTTAGGTTACGGATTGCCAGCGGCAATTGGGGCCATGATAGCTACCCATCAACCTGTGATATCGCTAATTGGTGATGGCGGTATTCAATTCACCTTATCAGAACTCATCTGCGCCACTGAACTTAGCTTACCTCTGATCGTACTGCTGTGGAACAACCAAGGCTATGGTGAGATTAGACGCTATATGCAAGAGCGAGACCTGCCGCTCATTGGCGTCAATATCATGACACCGAACTTTGAGTATCTTGCTGCTGGGTTTGGTGCAGGCTATCGCAGAATCAGCAGCCAAAATCAACTGCTTGAGCATTTGACTGTCGATTTGCAGGGCAGTCGCCCCATGGTTTATGAAGTCGATGAAGCAGATGAGTTTTTGACTCAGTTGGGACAGTCCTTTGAGTACTTTAGCTAAGGGCTGAGTTAGTTCATAGCTGTGTTAATTAAGAGCTGTGTTGATTAATAGCTACTTAAGCTAAGCAGCAGCCACCAATTTACAGCAATAATGGGCGCAAAACTCTGAGCGAATAATCTAACTATGCCCTTATCAAACCAAGCCAACAAGCTACTGGAAGCCTTAATTAATTGCGTAGGCAAGAGTAGGGTATTGACCCTACCCAGTCAGCAGCAAGCTTATGTCGTAGGTATAGTGAGCAGTTCTCATAAACCACAAGTGAGCGCAGTGGTGGTACCGGATAAACTGCTGACAATGTGGCATGTGCTGACCATCTGCGCAAGCTTTGATGCCATTATTATTGCCCAAGCAGCGAATACTAGCCTAACGGGCGGTTCAACGCCTTTTGGAGAATATGATAGGCCAGTGGTGGTCCTCTCGATGCAAGACTTGGGCGGCGTTCATCTGATTGATGATGCCCAAGAACTGGTGGCATTGCCCGCAGCCAGTTTACAACAGCTTGAGGCATTATTAGCGCCTTTGGGCCGAGAGCCGCATTCGGTATTAGGGTCAAGCTGCGTTGGCGCGTCGGTGATTGGTGGTATTTGTAATAATTCAGGCGGCATGCTCGTGCAGCGAGGCCCAGCCTATACTGAGATGGCACTATTTGCGCGGCGCAATGAAGCCGGACAGTTTGAGCTAATTAATCATTTGGGCATTGAGCTTGGGGATACCCCTGAGCAGATATTGCCAAGGCTTGAGCAGGGTGATTTTGCACCGAAAGATATCCAGCAGCCCAGTAGCCGAAGTTGTACCAATCACCATTATCAGCACAAGGTTCGAGATTGCGCAGCTGCCACACCAGCCAGACACAATAATGACCCCAGTGGATTATTTGAGGCATCAGGGTCAGCGGGCAAAGTCATCGTATTCGCTGTGCGAGTGGCGACATTTGCCAAGGCAGCCAAAGAGTGTACTTTTTATTTGTCTAGTAATGATGCGGCGATGCTCACTCGCCTTCGGCGTGAGTGGCTGAGCAGTGAGCTTGGATTGCCAGTATTTGCTGAATATATGCACCGCCGATATAACGAAGTCACTTTGCGATATGGACGCGATACCTGTCTTAGCATGCGAAAGCTGCCCGCCGCACGAATCGGTGATTTATATCGATTGCAAGCAAAGATGGCCTATTATCTGGATAAGTGGCACTTGCCAAAGACCTTACCCAATCGAGTATTGCAAGGATTATCAGTGTTGATGCCAGCTGCTTTGTCCAGTCGATTGGCCGAGCAGGCTTTGGCATTTGAGTATCATCTGCTCATCAAAGTCACTGATGACGATATTGACCCTGCAAGAGATTTTTTGCAGCGATATATCAAAGCGTCTGTTAGTCAGTTGACCCAATGTCATCCAAAGGAGAGCGAGCAATTATTGATATTTAGAAGCGCGGCAACAGCGGCCATGTTCCGATACCATAATTTAAACGCTAACGCATTTGGTGAGCTGATATCAACCGATATAGCGCTACCGCGAAATGCTGAAGATTGGGATGAAGTCTTACCGCCTAATCTACAGCAAGATATTAAAGAGACGTTTTATTTGGGGCACTTTTTTTGCCATGTGATGCATCAAGATTACTTACTGATGCCCATGGCTGATAATAATAAAGTCAAAGATGAGCTACTGGCATTTTATGACCAGCGCGGAGTAGCGTACCCTGCTGAGCATAATGTCGGACATACTTATAAAGCAAAACCAACCTTAAGCTCATTTTATAAAAAGCTTGATCCGACCAATTCGCTCAACCCAGGGATAGGACGATCAGCAAAATGGAAAAACTGGCGATCTTCGCCTTTATTAATGGAGGAATCAAATGATTAATGATATCGACCCGTCGCAGCGGCCTATTTTAGACGATGATGCTGCCGTCATGCCGGCACCAGAAGGGGCCCAGTGGACCTCATCGCTTTGGAAGTTCATCCTATTTTCAGCCATGGGTATTGCCCTTTTCATTATCCCGTTTAAATGGAATGATAAGGTCACGATCTTGTTGGGGGTATTAACAGATACTCTGCAAGCAGCCTTAGGTGATAATGCCTTTTACCTAGCACTAGTGTTGGTAACTGTCTCATTTATTGGGGCTGCTATTGTCAAATTACTAAAGCCTGATTTATCAGGCCATCCTATGATTCAAAAGCTATTCGATGTCGAATGGACTTGGTTATTTATGCGCCTGTTAGGGGCGGTATTTATCTGGATGATTTATCTACAGGTTGGCCCAGAGTTTATTATTAATCGTAATACGGGCGGGGTGATATTCGAAGATCTCGTGCCTATCTTAATTCCTCTCTTCTTTTTTGCCATTTTGACCCTGCCATTTTTGACTGACTTTGGACTGATGGAGTATTTAGGGACTTTAGCGCGAAAAGTATTTATTAAGCTATTTAGATTGCCAGGACGCTCAGCAGTCGATGCTATGTCTTCATGGTTTGGGGC
>JAUNVX010000233.1 GCA_030540615.1 Psychrobacter sp.
GGGTGGTTTAATACTTTTGGTTATAACAATTAGAGCACTATAGCTTATAGGCACGCCATGTTTAGCAAGCTTTAAGTACTACAAAGTACCACAGGTTAGATACGGCTGCTGTTTCAACAAAGCCGCTTTTTCAATATATCGGCCTTTATACCTACCTTTACCCCTATCTTTGTATCTACCTTTATAATACCTCTCTTTTTTAAACATTCTTTAAAGCGACTAAGTCAGTCCTATGATATTTACGATTATCAAACAACGGCTAAGCCATGAACTTAGCGCTCTGACCAGTATCAATGCCAGTGATAGACCTTGGCATCTGCCTTTACTGGCTGCTTTAACCATCGCTTTGCCCATCTGTTTTGGGGTGTCTATGGGCCAGCTTGATTGGGGCATTCAAGCCTCATTAGGGGCGATGATAATCTTAAATATTCCCAACCCTAATGGTTTGAGTCATCAAAATAGGGCCTATAAAAACATAGCCAGTATTTGGCCGCGTCAGGCTATGCTATTGGGCTGCGCGCTGATGATGAGTGCCAGTTTTGGGGCAGGGCTTTTGGCGCAGCATTTGACCAAGCTACAGTTGCCCGTGTTCTTTGGTGTCACTTTGAGCTTAATCCTATTAGGTCGCTATTTGCGACTGCCGCCACCTGCGGGATTATTTATGATGATGGCGGGGGCTATAGCGTTATTTATGCCCGTTCCTATTGCCATAATTCCGAGTAAGATAGGCACCATCGCTCTTGGTAGCGCTTTTGCATGGATTATGGCTTTAGGCTATCACGCCTTACTTATTTGGCCGCCTTATACTGCTAGGCGTCATCTCTACTCTAGCCCTGCACTAGAGGAGTCAGATGCTTATTATGCCAGCGCTTTAAAACAGCAGGTCGGCTATGAGCCTGCCCTCATTAGTGAGAGCCTCATTGTCGCAAGTTTTGTGACGCTGTCTTTGGCGGTGGCGCTTGGGCTCAATCTATCACATCCTTATTGGGTGCCGGTCAGCTGCTTTATTATCATGCAAGGGATGCACCTTCGCACCATGTGGGTCAAGCAGCTACATCGGCTATTGGGAACCTTAGTAGGGACTGTCGTTGCTGGACTATTACTGTCATTGGCTTTACCAGGGTGGGGGGTGGCAGCAGCGATTTTTATGATGATTTTATGGATTGAGACAATAATCGTTCGGCATTATGGCCTAGCTGTGGTCATTATCACGCCTCTGACGATTTTTATCGCTGAATATGGCCATCCTCACTCTCAATCTCATTCTGAGTTAGCAGCAGCGACCATGACCTCAATAGCAGCGCCTATAGCGAGCCATCAAGGGCTGCTCCAAGCAAGACTGTTTGATACGGCTTTAGGGTGCTGCTTAGCTTTATTAGGCGGCGTGGTTATGCATTCTCAACTTATTCAGCGATTGCTAGTGGCCTTGGAGTCAAAAGTGGTTAAGGGTTTATCAGGCTCAAGTTCTGATTAATTAGCGCTGTAAAATATGGATGGCGGCTTGTGAGTCAACCCTATGACCCGTCCAACGCTCAAAGCTTAGCGCTGCTTGCCCCACTAACATACCAAAGCCGTCTGAAGTTGTGGCCCCAAGCTTGGCAAAGTGCTGCAAAAACGGCAGCTTGCGACCGTACATCATGTCATAGGCATAGGTTGTCTGGAGCGTCTTTGATAGGGGTAGAGTATCCTCTGACAAGCCAATCGAAGTGGCATTGATAATAAGGTTATACTCGCCATTTAGCTCGTTAATCGCCTTAGTGTATAGCGATGCCTTGGCAAGACGCTCGTGACCACTTTGTAAATCGTCAATAAGCTGCTGCGCCTTACTGACAGTACGATTGGCGATGGTGATAGAAGCTGCTCCTGCCTCGAGTAGCGGCAACACTATCCCACGAGCTGCGCCGCCTGCCCCAATGATGGCAATCTGGGCTTGCTCTAACGGCCAATTGAGCGCTTGCAGATGATTGACCAACCCTTGACCATCGGTATTATCACCAAATAGTCGGCCCTGACGCAGCATTAACGTATTGACTGCTCCCGCTGCCAAGGCATGCTTTGATAGGCCGCCTTGCTCCTGGCAAAGCTCAAAAGCCATTTGCTTAAAAGGCACGGTAACATTGGCGCCGATACCGCCACCATGAAAAAACGCCGTCACCACTGCCTCAAAGCTGCTAGTATCATTGGGGCAGTACTGTTTTGAGTAGTTAATGTCCAAACCAACTTGCTTGGCAAAATGCTGATGAATCTCCGGTGATTTGCTATGGGCAATAGGATTGCCAATGACCACAAAGTGCTGCTTTACCATAAAGAAAGCCTTAATAAACCAATAATAAAAATGATAAGATAAACCAAGTCTACCGAGAATTAATAAAATAATAAATCAAAGAGATAGCAATAAAATTTTAATCATAGCGACTATTTTTGATGAAAGACAGATTAATGGTAAAACAGATTAAACTATTAAATAGAGCAAGGGTCTATCCATAACTTGCCATACTTATCAACACTAGCTCATACGAAATATCGATAAAAGGTAGTCTAAAAGCGATAGGGTGATAAGCAAGTAAAAGTGCCTAAGGTGCCGTAACAAAATTGTTGATACCGAGATGCTTACGGGCAATCTTAGTGCTAGTCAACGGCTTGGCAGTTGGGTAAACTGTAGCTTATTTTGTCCTCTAGTAAAGTCAATCCACAAGCGTGATAGGAGATGCAGTATTTGCCTGACCGCTCATTGTATTGTCAATAGCGTATTATCTATTTTGAGGAAAGTTATGAATAGTGTCAAACCCCAAGCGACTGTTTTGCCCCGCGTCAATCGCTCTTTTAGGCCCGCATCATCTTGGCTATTTGGCTGTTTGATGGTCACGGCCATGAGCTTATCAGGTTGTAATAAATCCGCAGATGGCCCTCAAGATACCAATACTCAAGTGACTAATGATAAAGTCACTAAAACTACTGACACCCAAAAGCAAGATTTGACCAAGCAGCCTGCAATCTCTGATACCTCAGCGAATGAGCCAGAAATCGTTAGCGGTGAAGCAGCAGGGGCGCCTGGTAATCCTGTTCAATATAATGTGGCCGCTTGGAATGATAAAAAAGTCACACGCCTTAAAATCGATAATCTAGAAGCCATTCAATCAGGCTTGGGCAAAGTCGTCAGTACCGATGATAATAGTCTCGATTATGCTAGCAATCCGGCGACCAAATATCGCTTTATGGCAGACGATGCGGCCTATCTTGATCTCATCGATTCTCAAAAGTATCTTGAGCTGGGCTGGTATTATGCCAACCCGACGGACAGTGATGCCGAAAAAGACACCAGTATTAATCATGCCAAAAAAGCCTATCAATTTGCCCGTGAACTTATGGGGGATGACGGTGGGAAAATCGTGGCCGATATGCTCGGTGGTCAAATTATCAAAAATACCACGGCTGGCAACTATAGGGTTGAGCTGGCTAAATGTGAGTTTTATAGCTGTATGTTGGTGCTGGCTAAATAAGGCAGTTAGATTATGATAAAGCAGTCTCAGAGCCAGTGGCGATTGCTTAATCTGACTGACTTTGTGACCAATGACC
>JAUNVX010000020.1:0-11851 GCA_030540615.1 Psychrobacter sp.
CATGAAGCCTTTGCCTCACAAGTGCTCTCTACCCTAGCCGCTTGGGAAGATGAAACCTTCTGTAAAGAGCGCCTAGGTTTAGATGCGCCGCTAGGTTCAATTGACCGTAGCAAATTAAACGTCAACGGTTCATCGTTAGCAGCGGGTCATCCATTCGCAGCAACAGGTGGTCGTATCTTAGCGACAGCTGCTAAGCTTTTGGATCAAAAAGGCTCTGGCCGTGCTCTAATTTCTATTTGTGCTGCTGGCGGCCAAGGCGTGACTTGTATCTTAGAAAAATAATTAAGGTTAGGCAGTGCTCGTATAAGAGCTCTAAGAGGATAATATCTACGCCTCTTAGTTTATTTAATTACAACTAGCTCACCACTGCCTATCTGAAATAATAATAAAAGCCCCTGCTAATCTTTGATTGGCAGGGGCTTTTTAATGAAACTAACGAATGAAAATAACGGTTGCAATTATAATTCTTCAAAGCCTGTTGCCTTAAAAGATACCTAAGCATTAAACGATATTATTTAATAAATTATGAACTATTACATAGTATAAGTCGCTTGAGGGGAGTCTATCTTACCCGCCAATAAACGCTCAACTTCATTTTTGACATTAAGGCCTACTGCATCTTTACCAAATTGAATCGCAAATCCTGCCGGGCGACCAGATTGCGATTTGTGATTGACCCAAACCACCTTGCCATTGAGTGGCATTCGCTCACTAGAACCCGGTAAAGTGACGGCGACGAACACCTCATCTCCCAATTTTTGTGGTCGATCACTGGGTATAAACATCGCCCCATTAACCACAAAGGGTAAGTAACTGGCGTATAAAGTATCCACATTTTCAATATTGCAGGTGATAATCCCGCCTCTTCCTGGCATTGCCACGGCAATTCTCCTAATCTTACTAATGAACCTGTCGGTTTAGGTAACAGTCTCTATGCTGAGGTGACAGAAGTGATAACTGGAGGGACTGGAATAACAGTCTCTAAGTCTCAGCAATCGCTTGCATCAGCTTATCATAAGCCAATTTTTCTTGCACGTTTTGTTGAATGGCGCGTTTACTCTCGTTAATCACCGCTGCCAAAGTGGCCAAAGCAGTTGCTGTGGGCAGATAGTCGTGTGATATTGATTGATCAATTTGGCAATCATGTTGCAGACTGGGCAAGCCTAAGCTTATTCGGCTAATATCAGTCAGCATCAGCTCAGTCAGCTGAGTGAACTCATTTAAATCAAGCTGCTGCTGCCAGTAGTCACTAGCTGCCAGAGCACTGCGCTTTCCAGCTCTCACAGCCAGCCAAGTGGTCAACCAAAGCGGGCGCTTATCGTACCAAGGTGCGGATGCCATAGCGAGTGCTGCTAAAGGGGCGCCATTGGCAAGTGACAGCAGTTGATCAACGGTCTGATCAAGTGTCGAGCTTAACTGATTATTCACTCCGTCAGGCTCATGGTTACTATTAAAAGCTTTTTGATGGTCATTATCTAGAGATAACAAAGCCGTTTTAAGATAACTTTTGGCCATCTCAGGAGGAATGGGGCTAAGCGGTAGCTGCTGAACCCGGCTTTTAATGGTAGGCAGTAGCTGCGCAGGACTGTCACTTATCAGCAGCAAGTGCACTTGTGGTTGGGGCTCTTCTAGCGTTTTTAATAAGGCATTGGCCGCCCCAATCGTCATCTGATCTGCATAATCGAATACACAGACCCGAACGCCTTGACTGCCTTGATGGACAAAGTTAATGAGCTTGCGAATGTCATCAATCTTTATGGTGTGATTAACTGAGTCCGTACTTTTAGGGTTAGAGCTCTGGCTAGAGGACGTAGATTTTGCTGCTTTTTTAGCCTTTGAGGATTGATCAATCACGCCATCAGAGGGAGACACCAGCTGACTGCTAAGTGGCAATACCTGAAGATTGGGATGAGTCCCTGACCTTAGCCAATCGCAGCTCTCGCAATGACCACAAGCCCCTGCCGCATGAGTCTCACGATGATAGCATAACAGCCAAGCTACCAAATGCCAAATGAACTGACGTTTGCCAATACCTTTGATACCTGCCGCTAGCATGGCATGAGGCAGGGGCGCGCCGCTTTGGTTGGCTTTGGCAGTTAGCTGAGACCAAAGCATCTGTTGCCAAGGCAATAATGGCATGAAGTAGTCATCACCATCAAGGTGAGGCTCTACGCTATCTACTGGTGCAGTATCTGCCATAAAAGCTCATTATCTAAACATTAAAAATCGAAAGAAGTCCTCAAGACTAGAGACTGGTTTCAAAAGCACTAATAGGCTCAAGGTTCAGTCTCTCTAAGTCCTCTTGGGTGTCAACGCCCGGTGGTAAGCTAACTTTGGCCTTGGCCACCGCTATCTTATCACCATGCTCCAAGATACGTAGCTGCTCCAAACACTCTAGTACCTCTAAAGGGCTTTGTGGCCATTTGACAAACTGCTTTAACAGACCCACTCGGTAAGCATAGAGTCCTAGATGCCGATAAGCACTTTTTGGTACTCTTAAGGACTCATTCTCCAAAGCTAAAGCACCATCAGCTAGTGCTAGTGCGTGGTCTCTATCACAAGGGATAGGTGCTCGGCTAAAATATAAGGCTCGGCCCTGCTGATCTATGACCACTTTGACCACCGAGGGCCGCATAAAGGTCTCGTGATCCTCAATAGACTCACAAAGGGTGGCCATTACGCTAGTATTATCACTAAGCAATAGCTGCTGGCATTGCTCTAATAACAGGGGCGGCACCAATGGCTCGTCCCCTTGCATATTGACGACGATATCCTCATCTGCCCAGCCTTTTATTTGCGCCACTTCTGCCAATCTATCTGTGCCCGACGCATGATTTTCTTGAGTCATCACCACCTCAAACCCAGCTTGCCTACAGACCTGAGCGATTTCATCATGGTCAGTCGCCACGCAGACATCATCAGCAAAGGTAGCGGCACTGGCCTTCTCAGCTACCCACAAAATCATCGGTTTGCCATGAATGTGCAATAATGGCTTACCCGGCAAGCGCGTACTTTTGAACCGTGCCGGAATCACTATATGAGTCTTGACAGGCGTTATAGTAGAAGTCGTTGGCTGCATATCATTATCCTAACTAATGGCAATAAAAGGATGAGTTAAACGGATGTAAAGTGGACATTTAAGGTGGTCAGTTGCTTCTCTAAGACATCATAGCAAGAAGCGGAAAGACTAGCTTGTACAGGTAATACCCAAACTCGACCCAAACACTTAGCTATTTGTTCAATCTCTTTAGATACAGTTTGAGCCTCTTTGAGGGCAATAGTAGCTTGACCGCTGACCCAAGCTTGCTCTACTCTCAGCGCCTCAATCAGTTGCGATATCAATGCTCGAAATTTCACTGCATCCTTGCTGGTCATGACAATAGGATGCTCATTAAACGGCAGCAAATCTGACCAAGTGAAAGCATAGTGGTCAGGGAATGGGTGCTCAATGACTTCAAATCCTAGCCCGCGTAAGGTATCAAAAAAGCGCTTGGGATAGCCAATGCCACTAATGGCATGAACCCTTTGACCCTGCTTGGGTGGCAGCACGCGTTGACAACTCTCAAGCAAAGCCGTGGGTAAAGTATCTATCTCCCCTAAACCCTCTAAATGAATCAAAGGTTGCATCTGCTCTGACTGAAGGTGCATGGTGAGCTTAGTAGGCTGGTCAGATGCTGACTTGGCTGCCGCTAATGACTGGTGCCAAATCACAGTAGACCTTTGCAATCGAGAGATCGGCTCTCGCAAATAGCCCACGGGTAGCAATTGCCGATTACCAAACCCGCGTGCTTCATCGACGACAATCCACTCGATATCACGGGCCAATCGGTAATGCTGCAAACCGTCATCTGCAATGATAAGGTCAATATTAGGGTGCTCAATGAGTAATGTTTCAATAGCCAATTGCCGATTGGGACACACCGCCATAGGAGCGCCCGTTTGCGCGGCAATCATACAAGGTTCATCCCCTACTTGGCTGGGTATACTTTGGGCGTTGACCAGCGCCGGCATGATAGCCTCATTGCCGCCATAACCTCGACTAATCACTGCGACTTTGACACCGCGCTGCTGTAGATACTCTACCAAAGAGATAATCAATGGCGTCTTGCCACTGCCGCCAATGGTAATGTTGCCAACTACCATCACCGGCACTGGGGCCTGATATCGTGTTTGCCAGCCCAAGCGGTAACTGAGCCGCCGAAGCCAAACAATTCCGCCATATAACCAGCTGATAGGCAGTAAGAGCCAAAGCCATGCTGACTGCTGCTGCCAAGCCTTAGTAAAAATGGCCTCAATATTCATTAGACACTATCATTATTCAGCCAATACTTTCATCGCGTCATCTCATTGATGTCAATAGCGTTAGCCCCTTCAAAGCGGTCATCCGCAAAATCACGCTCGTACATTTGAGCATAATGACCATTTAGAGCCATTAGCTCTTGATGACTGCCAATCTCAACCAGTCTACCCGCATCAAGCACAGCAATCCTATCGGCTGACTCAATGGTGGTCAGTCGGTGGGCGATAACGATGGTTGTGCGATGACTCATCGCATTATCTAAAGCTTGCTGAATATAGTACTCAGACTCATTGTCTAGCGCACTGGTGGCTTCATCAAGGATTAAAATAGGAGCGTCTTTTAATAAGGCACGCGCGATAGACAAACGTTGACGCTGACCCCCAGATAACTGCAACCCCTCTGCTCCGATATGGCTGTCATAGCCTTGAGGCAGCTTCATAATAAAATCATGAGCAAAGGCTGCTTTGGCAGCGGCTATGACCTCCTCCCTTGAGCGACTGGCCAAGCTACCATAAGCAATGTTATTGGCTACGGTGGTATTGAACAGCACAATCTGCTGATTGACCATCGCAATTTGAGAGCGCAGGCAATCAAGCTTAATATCGTCAATGGCGATGTCGTCAATATCAATTTGGCCCTGAGTTGGCTGCAAGGCACGGGTCAGCAAATTGACCAAAGTGGATTTACCAGCACCGCTACGACCTACGATAGCAACAGTTTCTCCCGCCTTAATCGTTAAATCAAAATTAGATAGAGCAAGCGTGCCATCAGGATAGGCCAAACTTACATTATGAAGCCCAATTTTGCCAGTGATTTTAGGCTGTTGAGAGCCTATGTCTTGTTCTTCAGGTTCATCTAAAAGCTCAAATATAGACTCGCCAGCCGCAATGCCTTTTTGTAGCTTTTGGTTGATGTCGGTCAAAGAGCGAACCGGCTTACTTAATAGGCCAGCAGCGGCTATATAGGAGATGAACTCTCCCGCACTAATGCCGCTAATGACGGCCGGTCTTAACGCTAACCACACCACCACTGACATGGCCAGTGCCATTAACAGCTGCACGGCTGGTGTGTTGATACTGTTAGTGACCACCACTTTCATGCCTTGGCGCAGGTTCTTTTTTGAGGTCTGATTAAAGCGCTCGGCTTCATAAGCTTGGCCACCATAATTTTTGACCACTTGATAACCGCTAATTACCTCATTGGTGATATGGCTGACATCTCCCATGGTCTGCTGAATGCCCTTTGACAGCTTTAGATAACGCTTGGATGCCAAGCGAATCAGCCATAATATCGGCGGCAATACCACGAATAAAATCAGCGTCAACCGCCAATTGCTATACAATAAAAACCCCAAAAGCGCGATAACCGTCAGACCATCGCGCAATAAAGTCTTCATAGAGTCGGTACTCGCGGCCGTCACCTGTTCAACATCGAAAATCAGCTTTGAGGAGATTGTACCAGCGGGATTGGCCAGATAAAAAGCTGTTGGCAGTCGAAGTAGCTTGTTAAATACCTGAACGCGCAGCTCATAAACCAGATTGCGCGAAATCAGTGCAGAATAATAATTACCCAAAAAGCTGCCTAAGCCGCGAAGTACAAACAGGACAATAATCAATACTGGGAACCAATTTTGCTTTGTTCGGTCGCCTTGATTGATGGCATCGGTAATGTATTGTAGCAATTTAGCTATGAATACTTCGGTACCTGAGTTGATAGCGAATCCTACAATCGTTAATAGCAGCGCCCACCAATATGGCTTTAGATAGCTGAGCAATCGAATCAAGGTTTGGCTTTTTTTGGGAGGAATCTTGCTAGTAGCTTTAAGTGCTAACTGAGGCATACGCTTGATAGGTGCAGACATAATCGTGGACTTAGTTGAGGTATCTGCCGACTCTGATTTTGACATAATACCCTCAATCAATAATAAATTTATTTAGCTTTAACAATAATATGACTGCTCTTTTTTAGAGCCTATTAATCTCAATAACCTGAGATACTAAAAAGCTGAATCAATCACTGGTTAATTACCATGGTGATTAACTACTCATGGGATAATCCGTCACACTTACCTCATTTCTTAGCAGCTTTATCCGTAGATGATGGACTAGAAGGCGATTGCCCTAATGGCATGACAGTACTTATATTCAAATTTACAAATCCCATTTTACCTGCCACATCCATCACTTTTACCACGGACTGGTGGGTAGCGTTGGCATCCGCTGCAATGACGAACAATCTATCTCTATCATTCCCAGTCTCTTGCTTAATCATATTAATCAGCTCAGCCTCATTATTGCTGGCTAAAGCAATACCATTCACCAAGTAGCTGCCATCCTCTTGAACAGCGACTTCGACATTTTTGGTTTGGTCAGTGACCTCTACCCCTTCAGCTTCGGGCAAAACAATATTGAGCTTACTAAAGTGATTAAAAGAGGTGGCCAATAGCAAAAAAACAATCAAAAATAGCAGACAATCAATCATCGGGGTTAGATTGATCTCTAATGGCTCAACGGTCGGTTTTCGAAATCGCATAATGACACTCATGATAGATATAAATCTACAAACCCCAAGGCACTCATTAATGCCATTTGGTCGTAGTTATTTTGTACGAGTCTATCTTTTATGGGTTAAGGTTATCTAAAATGCTTTGATTAACGGGGCGCGATAAGTAGTTATTCTTCTATCATCTCTGCCACTTGTAATACTTCTTTATCTTTATCTCCCACCCCTTTTTTGAGGTTCACTGAATCATTATGGGCTGCGACATGGGATTTGACATCATAAAGCAAATCGTAATCATAGAGCTCTTGGATAAGTAGGCCCGCCTGCATCTCAAACTGAGCATTGATATCCACTATTCGCCGCTGATAATAACGATAAGCTACCAAAGCAGGGATAGCAACAATCATACCTGCTGCCGTGGTAATCAGCGCTTGAGAGACACCTGCTGCCAGCAAAGTGGGATCTTGCATAGCCCCATCGGTAATGGCCAAAAAAGAGGATATGATACCAAGTACCGTACCTAGCAGTCCCAAAAGTGGCGAGATGGCGCCAATAGTACCCAGCATATTAATGTTTTTTTCTAATTGATGAATCTGAACGCTTGCTCTGTTTTCCATATGCATGGTCATAGAGTCAAGGCCATATTGACGATACAGTAACCCTGTTGCCAAGATATCCCCTAATGGGGTCTTTTCTTTGACATTCATTAACTGCGTGCGACTAATATCGCCATTTTCACGTAGACGGGTAATCAGCTGTTCTCTTAACCGAGTGGGCGCGACTTTATCATATTGTAATTTAACACCACGCTCAATAATGATAATCAGAGCAATCATTGAACAAGCGACTATTGGCGTCATCAGCCAACCGCCTGCCTTTACTAATTCCCACATAAGTAGCTCTTCAATTGATAAGATAAATAATATGCAATAAGGACAATGCTATGAATTCTAACAGTTAACGCTTAACATTTGTTGCTGAACTCTATATAAAGCCATAAAGGCTAGCCAATCAATAGTTTTGATTAGAATCATCTTGGTTTAGGCTTATTCTAACAACCATCCATTATAAGCGAACGATAGTACACGCTTAATGAGTGAATAGGCCAGTCACTAATACCCATGCTAAACATTTAAATGCTTAATTAATGCCTCTAACTCTTCCTCACTATGAAAGAATATCTCCACACAGCCTTTACCGCCTTTTTTGTGCTTAAGCTTAACCGTGGCCCCTAGAGCATCTGACAGTTGCTGATTAAGTCGTTCAATATCCCGGTGGAGACTTTGCTCTTCTTTATCCACTTTGGGCGCCGGGTTCAAAATCGATTTTACTAGCTTTTCAGCTTCACGAACGGTTAGATTACCATCTATTATTTTTTGGGCAATAATCGGCTGCTGCGGCAACGATAAGGGTAAAAGCGTCCTAGCATGCCCCATATCTAGCTCGTTATTGGCCAGATGGTCTTTGACAGTGTCATGAAGCTGATTAAGACGTAATAAATTAGAGACGGTTGTCCGAGCTTTGCCCACGACGTCTGCAATCATAGCATGACTCATGCCAAACTCAGTATGAAAGCGCTGTAAAGCAGCGGCTTGTTCAATTACTGAAAGATCTTCACGCTGAATATTTTCAATCAGGGCCAAAGCTATCGCTAGCTCATCAGATAAAGCACGTTCAATCGCAGGAATAACCTTCATCCCTGCCATTTTGGCCGCTCGCCAACGCCGCTCACCAGCGATAATCTCGTGAGTCACCTTCGCATGAGTCTTGTCTTCTTTATCAAGCAGCGGCCTAATAACGATAGGCTGCATAATACCGTGCTGTTCGATAGAAGCTGCCAGCTCAGTCAAAGCCGCCTCGCTCATATCACGCCGTGGTTGGTATTTGCCTGCTTGAAGCCGCTCTAAATCTATCTGGACTAAGCTAATCTGGTCCTCTAGCCCATTACTAATGGGAGTCGTTTTGGGATTACCAGTCGTTTTACGAGACGCTTTACCATTTTTTAGCGTGCCTGCCTTTGAACTGTCGACAGCTCGAGACTCGCTTGTGCTTGATTGATGACTTTGAGGGTCGACATTTAGCGGTTTGGTATTCGCAGTACGTGGAAGAGTTGATTTTGACGACTTGGTCTGTTGAGACGCTAACAGACGGCCCTCTTTGGAAGTCTCATTATCAGCCAAGACATGGTCATCGACATCAACATCAAAAGAGGCAAGACTATCATCTCTCAAGGCTGCAGCCGTGATTTGCTTTTCTTTTTTGATAGAGCCTAACAGTGCATCTAGACCCCGATTGGCAGCCAACCCACGTTTTTTCGCCATGATTCCTTACCCTCTAACTATCGTTTGTCTACTATCAATATATTGTTGCCACGTGGCTAGTATCGCCTTTGCGCTGCGAGCACCGCATAAATAAGTATCTCTTAAGGGCGATTCAACGCTAATGAGAGCTGCCGTGATTGCTTGATAACTTCGGTGGCCAATTGTAGATAAGCTTGAGCCCCTTTAGAGCTTTTTTCATAATTTAGCACTGGCATACCATGAGCTGGCGCTTCTGCCAGTCTTATATTGCGAGGAATGACCGTCTTATACATAATATCACCAAAGTGTGCCTCAAGCTCATTAGATACATCATTGGCCAAGGTATTTCTAGCATCAAAGAGTGTTCGAACCACGCCGCGGATATGCAGCCTACTATTGAGCTCTGTCAATCGGTCGATGGTTTGTGATAAGTCTGCTAGACCTTCCAAGGCATAATACTCGCACTGCATAGGGATAATAACCCCATCAGTCGCTACCAAAGCATTAATAGTCAGTAGATTTAAGCTAGGAGCACAGTCGATGATGACATAGTCGTACTTTTCGACAGCACTTGACCCTGATAAAGCTTTTTTTAATAATTCGTGACTGTTGGTCTGGCCCATTAAAGTGATGTCCATGCCAGCCAAATCACGATTGGCCCCAATGACATCAAACCCTGCTGGGCTTTTGACGATAGCTTGCTGCAAAGGCGCGCCATCTAACAAAATATCAGCCGCTGTTAAGTCCAGCTCGTTCTTATCTAGGCCAGTTCCTGTGGTCGCGTTGCCTTGCGGGTCTATATCTAGCAATAATACGCGTTTGCGCTTGGCCGCTAAAGACGCTGCAAGGTTGACCGCTGTGGTGGTTTTACCAACGCCGCCTTTTTGATTCGCAATTGCTAATATTTCCATACACTCACTCATTAAAAAAAGCTTGGACCAAGGGTAGTACACATTATTGGTTTGATGGTTGCAACCCATCACTTCATTTATCTACCGATTTCATATTATTTTCTGACTAGCAATCAAAACCTATCAAGCGCTTATAGCTTTAAGATTGACCAAATGCCTAGCCTCATTTAACTCAGGGACATCAAGAGCAATAATATCAATTTGCCATTGGCCTTTTAATTGCTCAAGCTCGCTACTCTCAGGGGCATGGCCTTTCATGGCACAAAGTGTTCCTGATTCGCTTAATCGTGGCCTAGCCACATTGACAAAGTCCGTCAAACTAGCAAAAGCACGCGATGTTACCACATCATACGTCTGCTCGTGGGCCTCAATGCGAGAAGCAATAGGCGATACGTTATCCAATCCCAGCTCGGATGCCACTTGGCGGATAAAACGAATCTTTTTTTGGTTGCTATCCAAAGCGCTACACTGTCTTTGAGGCTGACAAATAGCAATCACTATGGCAGGCAACCCTGCCCCCGTGCCAATATCCAACAAAGACCCTTCAGGTAAATGCGGGATAATGGCCAAGCAATCGATAATATGCTTGATAAGGGCTTCTTTTGGATGGGTAATGGCCGTTAGGTTATAGGCCTTGTTCCAAAGCAGTAGTTTGTCTAAATAGGACAATAAACTATGGCGCTGCGAGTCGCTTAACGTCAAATCTAGCTGGTTAATGGCGCTATCTAATTGGGCCACCAGCTGCGGTAGCACTGCTGTTATCTTAGTCATTTCAGGGCTAGCTGATGGCATAGGGATACTCTTATTGTCTTTTTTGGCTTAATACCCAAATTAGTGGTCGATAGTGGCATAGATAATGACATAAACAATAGGGTAATAATAGCATGACTGATGCAGACGCTTATGGCTTAAAATACCTAATTTTGCCTTAATTTATTACTGAATTCTTGGGCATATAACAGCCACATAAGCGCATCATTTTATCATGCGTAGCATATGATGGATAGGTTAACATACTGACCTGTCACGATTGCGTGAGCGTAGGAGACATTGTCCATGGTATCGACTTGATATTCACGTTACAATATCGGCTATTTTATTGATATTACCTCATAATTAGTTTTAAGTGGCTTATCACCTCTTTTTTGTCTACGTTAGACATTAGCTTCAGACTCTATCCTTTCCTTATTGTTATCATCTACTTATTTTAAGGCCCGATGCCGGTATTACTCTATGACCTCAAAGCAAGATAAAACCATCAACAATCCTAGCAAAACTGTCCAAAAAAATGCCGATGCAAAAACGCTAGCAAAACGCGCCCCCTCTAAGTACGCGTCACGCCTATCAGCAAAAGGCAGTGAAGCTACACCTGAAGCTGTGGCAAGCCGCTGCCTACTGCCTGTCAAACAGCTTAAACGTCATAGCGATCCTGCTAGCCTACCTTTAAGTACCGACCTTGCTGAGCCACTAGATATAAAGTTTGGTCAGCAGCGAGCGATAAAAGCTATTACCACCGCTTTAAACATCAAGGCAAGTGGTTATCATGTCTTTGCTGCTGGCGAGAACGGTCTGGGCAAACGCACTCTAATCACTCGATTATTAACCCAAATCGCTCAAAATCAGCCCACCCCCAATGATTGGGTTTATGTGCATAATTTTAACCAACCCAGGTCCCCTATCGCGCTCTCGCTACCACCTTCACAGGCATCCAAGCTTAAACAAACCATGGATGAGCTATGGCGAGTGGCCAAACAGCGCCTAACGCAAAGATTCCGTAGCGACAGTTACCAAAGCCAAATTGAAGCCATTAATAATAAAACCCATCAGCAAGAAGCAGC
>JAUNVX010000020.1:11951-27303 GCA_030540615.1 Psychrobacter sp.
ACAGTTCTGCTACTCATAGCCCTGTCACGCCTAGCCATCAGCAAAACCACATGCAAAAGCGTTTGAATCAATTGACTATAGCGCTTGAGCAGCTAGAGGATGAAGCCAATGCTTTGATTGACGATCTCAATGATAAAGTGGCGACGCGAGTGCTGCAGCCCTTATTTACCAAAGCCAAAGCCCAGTTTCCCGAGCATAGTGCTGTCCTCGATTATCTCAACGCAGTGATGAAAGACATGATTCAGCACGTAGAAGCCATCGTCAACGACAGTGATGATGCGTTTCGCCCCTCCTCTGTTGAGGTCACGCCCAGTCGCTACGCCGTTAATGTGTTGGTTTCGCATCCTAAAGACAGCGGTGCTCCTATCGTCTTTGAGGATTTGCCCACCCATCTTAATTTATTAGGTCATGTTGAGCAGGTCACCCAGCATGGCACCGTGATGACCGATGTCAGTATGATCCGCGCCGGCGCTTTACACCGTGCCAATGGTGGGTACCTATTATTAGAGGCCAGCCATTTACTGGAGCATCCTTATGCTTGGCAGGGTCTCAAACGCGCTCTTCAGTCCAAACATATCAAATTATCCAGTCTTGAGCAGATGCTGACGTTAACGGGTAGCCTCTCGCTAGCCCCTCAGGCTATTGCTTTAGATGTCAAGGTTATCCTCATAGGAGAGCCTGACTTATACTATGAGCTATTAGAGCTTGAGCCTGAGTTTGATGCTGTCTTTAAGATTCGGGCTGACTTTCATGATGAAGTCCCTAGATCGCCTGAATCAGAGCAAGCGTTAGTGGCCAAAATGGCTGATATTATCCGCAGCTATCAATTGCTGCCCTTCAATCAACAAGCGCAGGCTGCCATCATTGACCATCTAAGTCTACAAGCGGAGAATCAAAACAAGTTAAGCTTACACAGCGATCGACTGATGCAGCTGCTTCAAGAAGCCAATCGTCATGCCACGATTAGACTGCATGATAAGCCCGTGAATGAGTTGGCAAACTTGACAAACTTGGTAGACGCAAGGGACGTGCAACGGGCCATTGACGATAGTGAGGAGCGATCGAGCTATTTAAAAGAGCTCTACTGGGAGGAGCTTAAGGATGGTCAGCAGCTGATTGACACCCAAGGTATGGCAGTCGGACAAATTAATGCGCTGACAGTGATTAGTTATGCAGATACCGAGTTTGGTATGCCTGCTAGGCTAACGGCCCTTATTCAGCCCAATATTGGTACTGGCGAGATCTTAGATATTGAGCGAGATGTCGAGCTTGGCGGCAGCTT
Source organism: Psychrobacter sp. (assembly GCA_030540615.1). Lineage (GTDB taxonomy): Bacteria > Pseudomonadota > Gammaproteobacteria > Pseudomonadales > Moraxellaceae > Psychrobacter. The sequence continues at coordinate 13,234 of JAUNVX010000020.1, forward strand.
ACATGCCAAAGGCATGCTCATTATGACCAGCTATCTGAGGGCCTTGTTCAGTCAGCACCATGCTTTAAACTTCAGTGCCTCATTGGCCTTTGAACAAAGCTACGCGCATATAGATGGCGATAGCGCCACCCTAGCTGAAGCATGCGCTTTATTATCGGCTTTAGCAGATGTCCCTATTAAACAATCGTTAGCCATCACCGGTTCAATGAATCAATTGGGTGAGGTTCAAGCCGTGGGCGGTATCAATGCCAAAATAGCTGGCTTTTTTGATGCTTGCTGCGAGCAAGGATTCACCGGCGAGCAAGGTGTTATTATTCCTAAGGCTAACGTCTCGCAATTAATGCTCCGTGAAGACATCATTCAGGCGGTCAAAAACCAGCAATTCTTTATTTATGGGGTCGCCAGTATCAATGAGGCATTAGCGCTATTGACTGACTTGCCTGTCATCATTCGCACCAAAAAAGGTAGATTTAGTAAAAAGAGCTTATTCGGTAAAATAGTGAAACGCTTAGAGACTTGGGAAGCAAATGATTTGCCAGAGCAGCACGCTGAGAACGCTACTCCTTTAGTCTCAAAAGCCGTAGCTGTTAAGCCCATGAAGTAAAATTGACTCATTATGATGAAGCGCTAGAATCCAGAATTGAATTGAGCCTAATAATTAGCATGAATAATTTGATGATAATGATGGTAAAATCCGTTTGCCACATCCTATAGATAACACTTTGTAGTTAAAGCATTCTAGAGCAGATAAAATAAAAGTAGCGCATTCGTGGGTTTTGGGGTACTACCTTTAATAGTACTGATGACTTAGGCAGAATCAATCAAGGTAGCAACAGTGAGCTTATGGACAAATCATCGATGACACATGGGGCAGCCACTACTGCCCGGCAATGGCAAGTTCTCTCACAGCTTGAGCGTGGCCGCTGGGTCGGCACCGCGCATATATTTGACCAGCTTAATATGGCAGGATTTGAGGTCAGTCTTCGCACCGTTCAGCGTGATTTAAACGCATTGGCCAAACGCTTTCCTATCGAAAAAAACAATGCTAATCCGCAAGGGTGGCGCTGGCGCGAAGATGCCCCGCTGCAAAGCTTGCCGCATATGAACTTATCACAAGCCGTTGCTTTTAATATGGTTGAGGCCAATCTCACTCAGTTATTGCCACCTGCCATCTTAGATGAGCTGTTCCCATGGTTTGATCTGGCCCGTCGTCAGCTCAAAGACAGTAAAGTTAGCCATACTTGGCTTGACCGTGTTCGCATTGAGCCGGCCACACAACCTTTAATCGCCCCGGCTATTAAGGCGAGCTGTAAAGACGATATCTACCAAGCTTTGTTTCATCAGCGTCAAATCTTAGCCACTTATACTCGCCGCAGTCAACCTGAGCCTAGCCAGTACTCCTTGCACCCCTTGGCCATCGTTCAACGCGGTGTGGTCATTTATCTGCTAGCTTCAAGAGTCGATGACCCTGAGGCTATCGTTCGCACCTTTGCTTTGCACCGCTTTGAGAATGTTGAGGTCTTAGATTTACTAGCCATCACCCCAGATGGCTTTGATTTAGACAGTTACTTAGATGATGGTGGTATGGGATTTGCTCATCCGTTATTTAGTCAGTTACCAGACCGTGGCAAGCAAACCCAAGTGACGTTACATTTTAAGCAGTCAGCAGGCAAGAGTTTGACAGAAAGCCAGCTTAGTCATGATCAAAAAGTGGTTATACATGATGACCAAACCATGACAGTCACAGCTACGGTCAATCTTACCTCACAGCTGGTTTGGTGGCTTCGCGGCTTTGGCAGTGGCTTAATCGATGCCCAGCCCGAGCTACTTTATCAAGCGGTGACCCAAGAGATGCCTTAACCTATTAAATTATTTGACCTCTTTACTTATCACTTATATTAAATTTAAGTTTAACTTGCTATCTTTTGCTATATCAAGGATTTAAGGATACTTATGTCAGCGACTTCCCCCAATGAATACCCTACGGTTGCCCCGCCTCCAAGCATCATATCTGATTCGCTAACCAATCTAGGACTCACCACTGATACGCTTTATTATGGGCTTAAGTTCAAAGCGACCTCTGCCCCCTTATCAGGACTGCTCAATCGGCTCAGAAAAAAACAAAGCGATATGGATTTAGACATCGCTTGCGCACTCTATAGCGAAGGCTGCGACTTGATTGACTTGGTTTGGTTTAAGGCCCTACGGGATAAGTCAGCAGCCGTGCGTCATCAGGGCGATAGCTTAAATGGTAAGGACCGTGGCCAACAAGCCTTGTTTGACGGCCCCTTAAACCCCGAGCAGATTGAGATTCGCTTAAACCGTTTGCCAAGGTCAGTGGCCCATATCGCCCTAATCCTTACCTCCTATCATGGCCAATCTCTACGAGAGGTTGAAGCCGGTACAGTACGTCTTAGCGATGATGAAGGCCACCATGCTTTTTCTATTAATTTGACGAGCTTACCTGATAAGTGCAATGCTATGTGGGTGGCACACTTGCGCCGTGAGGTTGATGAGTGGCATCTTACGGTGCAAAATCTCGCTTTAGAGACCAAGGATATGCCCGAAATATCGACGTTTATCGCTACTGAGCTGGCTCGGTCACTGCCTACTGTCGTTCACTTCAAATAGCCTCAAAGGCTGATTTGGCTTCAAGGCAATAAATGACTTAGCTTATGTGGTGGCCATTTAGGTTGAATATAGGCTAATCTAAGCGCTCACCACAATGCGGGCAAAAGTTCTTTTTCCGTACCTCATTCTCACGCTTTTCTAGATGCAGCTCTCGCATGACTTGCAAAACAATATCTTGGGCTTGTTCTTTTTCTAAGCCCAACTCTTTTCGCATGCTTTCAATCTGCGTCTGGTTTTGAACCAAATCAATGTCACCTTCGAGTAAAATCTCGCGAAAGCGCTGCTCTAACTCCTCCTTTCTCTGTGACAGCTCATTGGCTAGACCAGTGGCCAAAATACCAGCTGGCAAGGCGGCTAGACCTACCCCTAAAATAGTAATCACTGCCCCTAAAATCTTGCCCGCAGTCGTGATAGGAATCACATCACCATAGCCTACCGTGGTTAGGGTCACTACCGCCCACCACATTGACTTAGGAATAGATTCAAACACTTCAGGTTGCGCCTGATTCTCCACCAGATAGATGCCACTAGACGCGGTAACAATCAAAATAATTAGGATAAAGATAACTGCCTGAAAAGCTCCACGCTCTTTGTTCAATACTATGAGTAAAATCCGCATTGAGGCAAAATAGCGCGTTAGCTTTAATAAGCGGAACAGGCGCAGCACTCGTAAGAATCGCAAATCGATACTGACATAAAAGTTCAAAAAAGCTGGGCCAATAGCGATAAGGTCAATTAGGGCGCCCGGACTTCTTATCCACCGCCAACGCTGACCCCAGTTATTCGCTTTTGGGTCAGCTTCAACGATTGACCAAAACCGAAGCAGATATTCAGTGGTAAAAACCATGATGGAGAAGTGCTCAAACCAAAGAAACTGCTGCTGGAACGGGTAATACCAAGTATCGACAGACTCTGCGATGACGGCAGCAACGTTGGTTAATATGAGACAAATCAGAAAATAATCGACATAGCGACTCAGCTTTGAGTCATGGGATTTGTTTTGCAGATTGTTATAAACGAACAAGCGTAGGCGATGGATAGTATTAGAGGACATGCCATTCCTAAATATTAGACTGGTATTGTTTCATGGCGGTTATTATAGGGATTTGACTACCTCCCATTCTCGTTATTATGACATATTAATTTCAGTGATAGCGGCACTATTTAAACCCATCACATTGACGAATTATTCTAAAGAGCTTAGCTTATATGAGAAATAATATGAAGTAGCAGACAATCCGTTATGCCATTTTATGAATTAATAATAGAAGACAGTTAACCGCATAATGGCTAAGTCATAAATGAGGGAGACTTGGCAGCGACTAAATGGCTGCTTTTGAGAAGATATAAAGATAATATAGATAAGGGAGAAGTAGCCAAGCTTAATAAGTTAGATAAACGGCTAATAAGGTTAATGCTAATACTAAACTTAGCCCCAGTTGAAAAAGACGCTGCTCTACCTGAGGGTTTAGTTGATCGCTTAAGGCAGGTACAAGGGCCAGTCCACAATGCGGACAACTCTCATCATCTGTCGTCAATAGTATCAAGGTTCTCGCATTGTCGCATCGATGCGGCGAATTGCTACAATACCCTGTCATGAAAGATAAAGACTTATATCTTGAAGGCTGCTAATCCTGCTGTTCAAAATTTGCTCCTTAAAAAAGCTCGCCCGTGCAACATAATAAATGCTCTTATAGATAATGTAGCGGCAATGAAGTGGCAACTGCCTACTGTCTTGTGACCTTTAAAATTAGACTTTGGACTTTTAAAATAACCAGCAATATGGGATTAGTTATTACATAATCTCATCGTCACAATTTACATGAGATAGCACTTTGAGTCAGTAACTGCGCCAAAGCATGTGATTTATGACAGCTATAGTAAAGGATATTATCCTATTTTACTACTAAGATTATAAAGTAAATATGATTAAATATTAGGTATTTATGTGAACGAATGCCAATCATCTGATGAATTAAAACGCTTATCAAAATCTTCACACGAATTATTAAGCCACATAAAAAAGACCATCCGAAGATGATCCTTTAGAACTAAAATTCAATTTGAATTACTCACTACTGTCTATATTAGAGAGCAATGTTTGGCGGTTCTTGAATTAAAGCAAAATGCGCCTTGGGTCGGCGAGCAGTTTGGCCAAATAACGGGTAAAGACCGCCGCATCTGCACCATTGATAACCCTATGGTCATAAGACAAAGACAATGGCAGCATGAGTCTTGGCTCAAAACTCTCGTTATCGGTATTCCAGCGCGGCTGCATGGTCGCCTCTGAGATACCTAAGATAGCCACTTGAGGCCAATTCACCAATGGCGTAAAGTAAGTACCGCCTAAATTGCCTTGGCTTGAGATAGTAAAGCTCGCCCCTTGCAAATCTTTGGTACCCAGCTTTTTATCTCGTGCTTTGGCCGCCAGCTCACCGATTTCAATTGCCAACTGCTTGATGCCTTTATTTTGAGCATCCTTAATGACGGGCACAATCAGGCCATCATCTGTTGCCACCGCGATACCTATATTGACTGATTTTCGAATGATAACTTGGATATTATCATCGCTTAAATGGCTGTTAAAGCGTGGATGCTGCATCAGAGCATAAGCAGTAGCCTTGACGATAAAGGCTAGGATGGTCAGACCGATGCCCTGCTGCTTAAACTCACCCTTAAGCTCGCCACGTAGTGCTTCCGTATCTGTGATATCAGCTAAATCAAACTGCGTTACCTGTGGCAGGAAAGTATTGTAGTTAAGCTGCGGAATAGATACTTTTTGTAGCCGTGACAAGTCTATGGTTTCTGTCTCGCCCCAGATGTCGGTTTTGCTCATAACAGGCAAACTAGGCAATCCTGAGCTGACTGACACGGAGCCAGTACTAGAGCTAGCACCATGGTCACTCCTCATTTGCGACTTTACGTAGCCAAACAAATCTTCTTTGACGATGCGCTCATTAACTGCTGACCCTGCAACTTGAGTGATATCCACGCCTAACTGGCGGGCTAGCTTACGAACGGCAGGTCCGGCATAGACATTGGTTGACTTGCTATTGATTTCTGATTCGCTAAGTTTATCAGCGTTACTTGAGTCATGACGATGGGCTTGCTCAGGTTTTGATGAGGACTTATTAGGCGGCGCAGCTGAAGTTGACTTAGTCTCTTCTCTTACCGTACTCTCTGACGCAGCCTGTCTGTCAGCAGCTGGTTTGCTCTTATCATCAGCCTTGTTAGTCGTTGCTTCTATATGACTAGACTGATTGCCACTGGCTATCACGATAAAGTCTTGACCGTTACTGACCGTATCCCCATTGCTGACTAAGATGCTCTCGATAGTCCCTGACACTGGGGCAGGTACTTCCACAGAAGCTTTATCAGATTCAATGAGCAAAATTGACTGCTCGGCCTCTACTTTATCCCCTACTTTAACCATGATTTCGGCAACTTGAGCTTCATCGACGCCCAAGTCTGGCAAAGCATAAGTTTTGGACTCTGATGCAGTGGCAGAGGTTGCCGCAGTAGCGTTATTGTCATGGCTAGCGTTGTTAGCATTGTCACCATCACTACTACTATTACCTTCGCTATCTGAATTGGCCGCTACTGTTTGCGGCTCATCATCTTGGGTTTGTTTTGGGCTGGCTTGATTGGCTTTGACACTCTCATCAGTTGCAGGCTGCTGCTCATTAGCCTTATTAGACTCATCATTATCTGAGCTGGCCTCTGATGCTTGCTCAATCTCTATCAGCAAAGAACCCTCAGACACTTTATCACCCACATTGACAGCGATGCGAGTGACCTTACCAGCAGCGCTGCTTGGCACTTCTACTGAAGCTTTGTCTGACTCTAACAATACGATATTGTCGTCTACTGCGATGACATCACCGACGCTGACCATGATTTCACTGACTTCAGCACTATCGACACCTAGATCTGGCGCTTTGATTTCCATATTATCTCTCCATGTCCGTGTCATTATTCTTTGATGTCAGCATCATTTAATAGCTCAGCGTCGGCTTCATCTTCTGCTCGCCCTTCACTGCTAATCTCATCATCTTCTTCCTCAATGAGCTCAGGAACGGGATGAGGATTGACATTGTCTGGGGCTGGCGCATCAGGGAAATGGTCATAGTGAGGCTGAGGCTGCCAAGCGGGCACCTGATCAACGTCAATATCAAAGCTAGTGATAGCATCTTTCACCAGACGCATCTCGACTTCGCCTTCATCCGCTAAGCGTTTGAGCGTGGCGACCACAATATGCTCTGCATTGACATTAAAGAAGCTTCGTAGCTGCTGACGTGAGTCTGAGCGGCCATAGCCGTCTGTTCCCAAAGTGGTATAAGGACGGTTATCAGGCAGCCAACCACGGATTTGCTCTGCATACAGACGCATATAGTCAGTAGCTGCTACCACGATGCCCTCATGTCTAGCTAGCTGCTCGGTGACCCAAGGCACTTTCTCTTCTTCCATAGGGTGCAAGCGGTTGTAATCATCACAGGCCATACCATCACGGGTCAGCTCATTAAAGCTGGTCACGCTCCAGACATTGGCGTTGATATTGAACTCTTCTCGCAAGATACTAGCGGCTCTTTGAACCTCTCGCAAGATAACCCCAGAGCCTAGCAGCTGAACTTGAATAAGACCCTCTTTGTCGAGCTGATTGGCACTATGGTCCTCAAGCAAATACATACCACGCTTGATGCCCTCTTCCACCCCTTCTGGCATCGCTGGTTGATCATAGTTTTCATTCATTAAGGTGATGTAATAATAGACGCGCTCGCCTTCACCATACATTCGGCGCAGACCATCATGCATGATGACCGCCAGCTCATAACCATAGCAAGGGTCATAGCAGACGCAGTTGGGCACTGTGCCAAACAGAATTTGTGAATGACCATCTTGATGTTGAAGACCTTCACCATTGAGGGTGGTCCGGCCGGCGGTAGCGCCTAATAAAAAGCCCTGAGCCTGACAGTCACCTGCCGCCCAAGCTAAATCGCCCACACGCTGAAAGCCAAACATAGAGTAGTAGATATACAGCGGAATCATAGGTAGCGCATTGACTGAATAACTGGTCGCGAGTGCAATCCAAGCACTCATCGCCCCTGCTTCGTTAATGCCCTCTTCTAGCATATGACCGTCTTTGGCTTCCTTATAGCCCATCAGTGCATCGCTGTCCTCTGGGGTATAAGTCTGACCTGCCGCTGAATAGATACCCAGCTGACGGAACATACCCTCAAGCCCAAAGGTACGAGCTTCATCAGGGACGATAGGCACGACGCGATCTTGAATGTCTTTGTTCTTGAGCATAGCGGCCAGCAAGCGAACAAAGACCATGGTGGTCGATTGCTCTTTGCCGCCACTGCCTTTGAGAACACGCTCAAATATAGACAAGTCAGGGATAGGCAGAGCAATATGACCACTGCGGCGATTGGGCAGATGACCGCCCAAAGCTTCACGGCGACCTTTTAGGTACTTCATCTCTGCTGAGTCTTCACTAGGACGATAAAACGGTAGACTCTCTAATTCGTCGTCATTAAATGGTAAGTCAAATCGGTCGCGGAAGTAGCGTAAGGACTGTTGATCGAGTTTTTTGATTTGATGCGCTTTGTTCACGGATTGCGTTGATGCTGATAGGCCATAGCCTTTTACGGTTTTGGCTAAAATGACCGTGGGTTGACCCTTGGTCTTCATGGCCTCACTAAAAGCGGTATAAACCTTGATAGGATCATGACCGCCTCGGTTAAGTCGAGCGATATCATCATCAGTTAGCTTGTCTGCCATCTCTTTGAGCTCAGGGTATTTGCCAAAGAACTGCTCACGGACGAACTCTGGGTCGCGGGCTTCATAAAGCTGATACTCACCATCGACCACTTCTTCCATGCGCTGTTTGAGCACACCCGTATCGTCATTGGCCAGCAACGGATCCCAATTGCCGCCCCAAACGACTTTGATGACCCGCCAGCCTGCGCCGCGAAACACCGATTCAAGCTCTTGAATGATTTTGCCATTACCACGAACAGGCCCATCAAGGCGCTGCAAGTTACAGTTGACCACCCAAATGAGATTATCAAGCTTTTCACGACCTGCCAATGAGATAGCCCCTAAGCTCTCTGGCTCATCAGTTTCGCCATCCCCTAGGAATGTCCAAATCTTACGGCCCTCATCCTCTAGCAAGCCGCGGTTGACCAGATAGTTTTGCACGTGGGCATGATAGATGGACATGATAGGGCCAAGGCCCATAGACACTGTAGGGAACTGCCAATAGTCTGGCATTAAATAAGGGTGTGGATAGCTTGATAGACCTTTGCCGCCCACTTCACGGCGAAAGTTCTCTAACTGCTCCTCCGTCAGTCGGCCCTCTAAGAATGAGCGCGCGTAGATACCAGGGGCTGAATGGCCTTGATAATAGATCATATCCCCACCGAAGTGGTCGCTTGCGGCGCGAAAGATATGGTTAAAGCCCGTCTCATATAGTGTCGCGCTTGAGGCAAAAGTCGCCAAATGCCCGCCAAGGTCGTCGTCGTTTTTGTTAGCGCGCATCACCATGGCAAGAGCATTGTAGCGAACCAAAGCACGGATTTTGCGCTCAATATGAAGGTCGCCTGGATAAGCAGGCTCATCTTCTACTGGGATACTATTGATATATGCGGTATCGAGTCGATTAAAGGGCAGTCCTTCTTGGACAGCCATGTTATACAAGGCTTTTAGAATAAACTGAGCACGGTCCTTGTCGGCATGCTTAATCACCGATTCAAAAGCATCTAGCCACTCTTGAGTTTCAGTATTGTCAGCGTCCTTGTAGTATTTCATTGGTATATCCTTATTGTATTTGGGTAGTAACAGCCTATCTATACGAGCCAAGTCATTGAGTCATAGTTGGGTACTACAGTGAGGTCATTGAGGATAAGCAGCTATTTATTAATGAGTAGCCATCTATTCGCTATGAAGATGATTGTCAAAGTCGTCTTGGTAGTGGTCATTTCCGAGCTGGCTATGATTATAGCAATCTTGGCAAGAGGTGCAGCACTCAATAGTATAACGATATTGTAAAAGCCTTATCTATTGCCGCAAGTAAATGATTATGTATCTGACATTTTGCTATTAAATAAAGCTTTAAGTTTTGCTTGATAGATAGATTGATAACTTTTTATAAATATTAGCTAAAATAAGACTTTCTGTTAGTCATGGCCTCAAACGCTGTTTTGGTCTTTTTTATATTTCTTCTTCTTGATATAAGCGTTACTATCTACTATTAGAATTTTGATGTTTCTTATGCTGTTGTATGTGGAGTACTTATGAAAATTTCAAATCTAACAATTGGAGATTATAAAAAATGGCTAATAAAATCATGTAGTCTGATATTAGGGTTAATAATACTGCCAAATTTCTATGCTCAAGCAGCCACTTGCCCGGAGGGTTACACTTCGGCTAGCTTTTTAGCGAGCGATTATACTCAGTTTGGTAACATTTTAGGGGGGACCAGTAGTCCAAATCGACCTGTCATGGGGGGGAGCAATAACTTGACGGTTAGTATAACTGGTAACGGTAATAGTCAAAGTATTCAGGGTATTCCGGATACAGGAACTGGTTTTCAGATTAATCAAGTTATGCCTAATGGAAGTGCAGTTAATACGACAACATTTAAATTTGACAAACCCCTTTCTGGTTTAAAAGTTAATATTTTCGATATTGATCGCGTTCATGTAGGTGCATCTTTTGGAGATAAAGTAACAATTACCGCTAAGAGTCCTTCAGGAACGACTATTAACCCGACTACACTTACTTATAATGGCTCGTATTATACTATCAATGCTAATACCATAGAAACTGGTACATCTTCTGCATTTTTTCAAACAGATAACTGTTCTAACACTGCAGTGACCATCAGTAACGAATGTTTAGGAATAGCTACTTTTAACCAACTTATTCAAGAAATTAATATTGATTTTGTGGATAATAAAAACGAAAGAAACAAACAAAATATCTTGGCTCAGTTTCAAGGTTTAACTGATTCATCTATGTGTGTGCAAAAAGATAATGCCTTTACCCTTATTAAATCTAATGGTGTTGATTCCGTAAACTCGGAACAGCAAACAGCCTACACTGTCACTTTAAAAAACATTGGAGCTAAAGATTTAACTAATATCGTCTTAAAAGACCCAGCGTCATCAGGTCTAGAAAAACTTACTAATATTACCTGTAATGCCTCGCTTACTAGCAATACCTGCACTACCACTAGTACGCCCACAGTTGCTCAATTAGAGTCTACTTCAGGTTACACTCTCTCTACTTTAAAGGCAGGTCAAAGTTACTCTATTGTCATTCCTGCTTTTGTTACTGCCAACACAGGCACTATCACAAATACAGCTACTGCTTTTCATAGCTTAGCTGGAACGTTGAATGTAAGTGATACTGATGCGGTGAACTCCATATTTGCGCCACCCTCAGGAGGGTCTGTAACGCCAGCTAGCTGTCCTGCTGGTCATCAGATGTATTACGTGGGATCCACTCCTCCTGCAGGCGCAATCAGTAGAAGTCTTAACTGGCCAAATGATGGAGCAACCTCTAACACTTTTACCTTTAGTGATGGTAGGACCCTTACTATTAATTTTCCTTATATCAAGCCTAACAGTTTATATATTCTACCCTCTAATGGCAAAGTCTCCCCCTATTATGGAAGCTATGTTAATGGGGTTAACCAACAAATAACTAATAACGCTATCAATATCTTTTAGAAATCTGAAGGTATGGCTTATGATCATATGTTTGAAATGAAAGTAAATACTATCGTTTCTCAGGCAGGTTTTTTGATTGAAGATATAGATTCAGAGTATAAGAACGTTAACGAGGCTCATTATATTGAACAAGTAGATGCTTCGGAGTCAAACGGTAAGCTTACTTACATGACAAAATTCCATAATATTAACAGTGAAAATAATATAGTAACAGCTAAGGAATCCTATGGTACTGCTAACTCTTCTACTTATTTAAGTTGTGGTCCGGGACAGTGTTCAGTTAATGCCTATTGGAACTATAGTCCGGCCTATAAATCTTTTAGCATAAAACATTCAAACGTTTCAAAAAATCCATCAAATGTAAATCATATTACGGGTTATTCAAACTTTTACTTCTGCTTAGCACCACCTAAAGTGATTATCAAAAAAGCACTCAACGGTAAAAGGGTTGAAGATGAGGATGAGTTTAAATTTGAAATAAAAGACGGGCCATCTATAGTAGGCAGCTTTATTACCGAAAGCGTCAATGGCGTATTTTCTCAAGGCAAGGATCGTTCACAGGTAATTACCTTAGCGCCTAATAAAGTCTTTACCGTCTCTGAGTCTATCGTCAATAGCAATAAAATAGTTAAAGACCGTGCTATCGATAACTATAAGACCACTTATACTTGTAGCAATACCCCTACTACTGACCCCCAACCTTTTAATCAATCATTTACCTTATCTGGTCTAAATTATGGAGATGAAATTACTTGTACAGTGACTAATACTCCAAGTATTTATAGCTTTTCAGGCATAGTATTCAACGATAATGGCGGTATCAACGTCGATAGCACGGCTAATGAGACTCAAGCGACAAGTACTACTACTGTCCAAAACTCACAATACTTCAATGGCACCTATGATGCCAATGTTGAGACGGGCATTTCTCTACCTGACCTTAGCGTTAAGTTAAAGGACAGCTGTGCAGCTAATGCTACTGATATCCCCAATCAGACACTCTATATAGCCCGCGCTGATGGGCTGCTAACGTCGACTACCAACGCTAATGACACTATTGTAGATGCGGCTATTAAAAAGGGGCAATATAAGATTGTCGTTCCTGCTGCTAGCTTAAAGAATAAAACAAGCGTCTGTCTGAAAGAGATTGAACCTGCGTCATGGGCTTCAAGTAATTATGGTAACGATATATATCCTATTGACACCACCACTAATGATATCGCTATCAATCTGACCACGACCCCCTCACGGCTGAATTACCCTGATAATAACTTTGGTGAGGTCAGACAAAACAATGCGGCATTGATACTACAGAAACGTCAGTTTATCGCTGAATGTTTAAAGATGCCCGCAAGCTTAAGCAGTATCGCTAGCCCAGCTGAGACCAGCACTATTAAAGATACCAACTCGCCACTTACGGGGTTTTCCAAAGAGCCTCCTAAGGATGCTCAGGGCAATCCTATAAACCTCGCACCTGGGCTATGTATTGCCTATAAGATTACAGCGATTAATCGTGGCCATGTCCCTCTTACCGATATCATAATTACCGATAAGCTACAGACCACTCCTACTTTCTCCTATTATCTGACGAGTCCTGCTACCGTGACACCTGACAATGTAGGGCTAAGTGTCATGCCAGCTAATAATACTAATGGCACCATCACAACCAATGGCTTTGTCTTACCAGCAGCCTCTACAACGACGCCAACGGCTAAATCTTTGTACTTTAATACGCGCTATGGCAACAAGTAGCTAGCCATAATAGCCTATTGAAGTCTAAGATTGGCTTGATGACATGGTTACTGTCATAAGTTGGGTCAATAATTATCGCTTTGGTCTCTTGGTCTCCGAGGAGCTCAAGCACTATTTTACAGTTGGTCTTTGTGCCTAAAGTGGCAATCACTTTAGGCACTCTAATCAAGGGCTAAATATATCTTTGAAATCATCCTTTTTGAATAGCCTATAGCGTCTCTTCTACCTTTAACTACTCCACTGTGTTTTGAACTACACAAAACATGGGGTTTATTATGAGCCACTCATTACAGCTATCCACTGTCTCATTGTCTTTAGCGATATCTCTAGTTATCACTCAGTTATCCAGCACTTAGTCTTCACGTAAGCCACTTAATTTGCTTACCTCTCATTAACACTCTATGCTTATAGTGAAGATTATCTTAATCTTAGCAGATGGCAATCTTTACCTTTTATTCTTTAAATTTATAACAATAAGATAAGTTTTATTTCATGTTTTTAGTCAAAGGCAGTTTTATGAAGTCAAATTACCACTTCAGCTCCACAAGTCGGTTAATCAAACAATTTACTTTCTTAATAGCATTGGCCTCATTACCTTGTACTGTAGTTTCAGCAGCCATTTGCAAAGAAGGCTACGAGTCCGCAAGTTTTAATAATACCAATTACACTCAGTTTGGTTCTATCGCAGGCGGGACGTCCTCACTTGCCAAGCCAATATTAGAGGGCAAAAACTCGCTTATAGTAGCACTGAGTAATAATGGTGATAGTCCAGCTATTCAGACTTCTGATAATGGTTTTCAGATTAACCAAAATATGCAAAATAGCGTCTTGTCTAATATTGCCACCTTTACCTTTGGCCAGCCTATTAGCAATTTTAAAGTCAATATTTTTGATATAGTCCGGGTTCAACTGGGAGAGGCAATTGAGCACGATTTGGCGATAAAGTCAAAAT
>JAUNVX010000234.1 GCA_030540615.1 Psychrobacter sp.
TTAGTGTTCAGCAGTTTTGATGGAGTCACTTGGCGACCAGGGCCAGACAATCAGTCTGTTTGGATGGGTGAGCGCCCTAGCCCTCAATGGTTTAATCAAGCTTGGTCGACAGTGACTGAGGCGCAAAGAAAAGCCCCTTTTAGCTATAAGGTCATTTTGGAACCGACGCAACAAAACTGGCTATTTGGTCTTGATTACCCCTTTCCTCAGACAGCGGGCGTTGGGATTACGCCGCAGTTTACCTTACGTCGTAGCCAGCCGGTCACTCAGCAGCTGCGCTATGAAGCCCTGCGTTTTGATAATATGCAGATTAATCCTAAGCTTAGTGAGCAAGATCGGCTTATTAATCTGGCTTTGCCAAAGTCTGGCAATGAGAAGTCAAAAGCCTTAGCTCAGCAGCTATTTGCTGACTCAGGGCGTGACCCTAAGCGTTATATCCAAGCCCTACAGGCTTGGATTAGTCGGACCCAGTTTCGCTATACCTTATCGCCACCCCCACTGCCCAAAGACCGTGTCGATATGTTTTTATTTGAGACCAAAGCTGGATTTTGTGAGCACTACTCATCTAGCTTTACCTTTTTGATGCGAGCAGCGGGTATCCCTGCCAGAGTAGTCGCCGGTTATCAGGGCGGTGAACCCAGTCGTAGCGGCAATGTTTGGGAAGTTCGTCAGATGGACGCTCATGCTTGGAGTGAGGTTTGGCTCGAAGGGCAAGGCTGGGTGCGAGTTGATCCGACCTCGTTTGTTGCCCCTGAGCGTGTCGAGCAGGGTATGGAAGCACTGACCCAAAACCAAGGTGCAGCCATGTTTGGGTCTGGGCCAAGTGCTCAATTAAGCTATCAGCAGTTTCGCATGCTCCAAAGTCTACGCCGACTGTCCGATCAAGCCAGCTACTATTGGCAAAAAGATGTGGTGGGTTATGATCAAGACAAACAAGCCAATGCGCTGCTTAAATGGCTCAATATCACCTCGATTGTTCAGCAGATTATATGGATGGCGGCATCAGGGGTGACATTGATGGCGATGATTGGTTTGGTGATTTGGGTTCGCCGTCGCCGCCGCTGGCATCCTGCCGATTTGCCACTGGCACAGTTATCCAAGCGTATCGCGCGTAGTGACAAGACGCTTGCTTATCATGATGATGAAGGGCTACTGGCCTGGCTTGACCGCTTGCAAAGCCATACCGAAGAGACAGAGATTCAGCAAGCTTTAGAGAGCATAAAACTTGACTATCGCAAACTGCGCTATGGCCGATTGAGTGAGGTAGAAGTCAAAGACAGCCGCTATCAGCAGACCCTTAATGAAATAAGACAATTGGCACGCAAGATTAAGTAGAGTAGCAGTAACTATGGTATCAAACCTACTCTGACTACCTTCATAAGGTAGTTGAACATAGGGTGTTTAAACTGGTTATTATTTCAATGTCTGTTATCTGATGGCTATAAAAACATTGATTCCACAACCCATCACTCATTACCATAAATGCCTTTGGTTCGAGCTAAAGGCTTTTTAGTATAATGATATCAGTGGCTAAAACACAGGATAATTAAAGTAGCCATTTTGGCGAGATGACCATGGCACTGTGTTTGTTATAAAATTGCATATCAATAAAGAAAATATAATTATTCATTGATAATAATTATCACTTGTAATAGTATTTTGTCTGGTCTGTCGATTAGCTCAGTTAATGGCCATGTAAAGCCTCTCTAACGACAATTAACCTATACTCTAAAGCATATCTTCGATGAGACTTAACCCCATAAGTTTTATTAATTGAGTCAACGCTCTAATATTTCGCGGGACTTTTATGGATTTTGCAGCTTACTGGCAATATACCGATATCATCACCAAGGCGTTATTTTTTATCCTACTAGGACTGTCCATATTGACATGGGTGACTGGGATTTTACGGCTTATTTATAGCAGAAAACTGGCCCAATCAGTAGCAGAAGAGCTGCGCCAAACACTTGCTACTATTCGTAGCAACCCAACGGACTATCAAGCGTTCAGCTTTGAGCAAAAAAAGACCATGAGTGAGCAAGCTCTATTGCAGCAGATTGGTCGCTACCGTTACCGTGGTGACCAAGGCTTGTCTATATTAGGAACGACAGCGGCTATTGCGCCCTTTATTGGCTTGTTTGGCACGGTTTGGGGCATCTTTCATGCGCTGCACAACATAGGGGAGAGTGGTCAAGCTGGATTGAGTCAAGTGGCAGGACCGGTAGGTGAAGCTCTGATTATGACTGGGCTGGGATTGGTTGTGGCTATTCCAGCGGTTATTTTTTATAACCTAGGCACTCGTATGAATAAAAAGACTCTGTATCTGGCCCATGATACTGCGTATGAGCTATTAGGCAATACCGCCAGCAATCCTAAGCCATTACCATTTAATTCAGCACCCAGTTCTGATTATCAACCTTCTACTTCTTCAACCTTGCAAGCTAAGAGCAGCTTGTCGTCTCGCTCAGGCTCTGCAAGCTAATTAACACAAGTGAGGGCAGTGAATGCTCGCCCGTTATGAATGATGACAATAATAGCTTAGTCAATCCTAGAGGTTAAGGAAGCGTAACATGGCATTTCAGTTAGGCGATGATGAGATGGGTGGCATGAATGAGATGAACCTGATACCGCTCATCGATATCATGTTGGTGCTCATGATTATATTCATGGTGACGGCAACGGTGCTTAACCCTTCCGTACCGCTTGAGCTGCCCAAGACCAGTGCTCAAATTAATGAGCTTCCGTCCAAAGTTATCCAAATCAGTATCGATAAAGACGCTGGTATGTATTGGGATAGCCAGCCCATTACCCTTGAGGCGCTAGAGCAGCGATTACAGCAAGCAGGGCAGGCCAGTGAGCAGCCTAGCATCCAACTGCGCGCCGATAAAGACAGCCGCTATGAAACGGTAGCCAAGGTCTTAGCGGTGGCAAGTGAGGCAAAGCTGACCAAGATTGCCTTTGTCAGTGAGTAGCTTTCTGACAGTAAGTAGACTTCCGACAGTGAATAGAAAACCGTTTTGGATGAAATTTAGCCCTAATCAATCAAAAAATCAACCTAACCTAACCATGCCAAAAGCAGTCAACAAAGGGACCAAAGCCGAAGGATAAAAAGCCAATACAATAAAAACGATAATAATTAAAAGTCACTATAATAAGAAACCATAATAATAAAACTTTAAATCCCATCTAACACTCATCACTAATCAGGGCTTTTATATATTGCCTATCTCAATAGCATTTAAATCTGGGCAATAAGGTGGCAGCCATAAAATGGTATGTTCTGCCTCTCGTATAAGATCTTGTATGTCTTGTCTTTTATGGAATGTTGCGTTATCCATAACGATAACACTATTTTTAGTAAGATTAGGCAAGAGTAACTGAATGACCCACCTATGAAATGAAGTCAACGAACAATAAAACCAATACTATAACTACTATGGTATATTCAAAAGATTACCGAGAAATGATACTAAAGAAACTAGAAAACGGTCATAGC
>JAUNVX010000021.1:0-12827 GCA_030540615.1 Psychrobacter sp.
TCTAATCATCGATAAAATTAACTCGATGACTCAATGCCTTTAATGACACTAACATCAAAGTAGTGCAGTCTCGCAGCTTGCTACAATATCAAAACCATATAACTGAATTATTAACTACGAGTATATTATAAGGCTTTACTGTATAACTTATGTATCAAATTAGACATTAACAGCAGGTTACCTTATTTTTTTTGTAAAGACAAGGATTAATAATTTAAGAAGTATTTAAATTAAAACCAATTAAAATAGTATTCCTACCATTCATAATTATAAATATTGGGTTCAACGTCTATAATATTAATCGATATAGTTTATCGGTATAAAGAGAGGTTTCATCTAATTTGCCAAGTCATTATTGACGCTTTTATTTAACTATAAAAAACCAAGGTTAGCAATTTAATATTAACCTTTAAAAGCATTGATTAACGATTACCATGCGTGTGAATGGACATTAAAAGACCAAAACCAGCCATTAGGGTAACAACGGCAGTACCTCCGTAACTAATGAAGGGCAAAGGCACCCCTACCACGGGCAAAATCCCACCGACCATACCGACATTGACGAACACATAAACAAAAAATGATAAAGAGATAGCCCCCGCCAATAGCCGCGAGTAAGTATCAGTATTGACATAAGTAATGTATAACGCCCTGAGCATAAGACAGGCATAAAAGAACATCAGTAGCATGACCCCAAGGAGTCCAAACTCCTCAGAATATGCTGCAATGATGAAGTCAGTATGACCCTCAGGTAAGAAGTGTAGGTGAGATTGGGTCCCTTCAAGATAACCTTTACCCGTTAAACCGCCCGATCCAATAGCGGTTTTTGATTGCATGATATTCCAACCTGCTCCTAGTGCATCGGCTTCAGGATCAAGTAGAGTTAATACTCGAGTACGCTGATAGTCATGAAGCAAAAATTCCCAGGCAAAAGCGGCAAGTGGAATGAGCAGGGCAATGGCGCTACCAATCATCCACCAAGGTAGGCCAGCTAGAAACAATACGAATATACCACTAGCCGCCACCAAAATAGACGTCCCTAAATCGGGTTCTTTGGCAATTAATAGTACCGGAATAGCAATCAGCGCTAAGGTAATAGCTACGCTTGATAGTCTAGGAGGAAGGTCACGCTTGGATAAAAACCAAGCACACATCATAGGCATGCCAAGACGCATAAATTCGGAGGGTTGAACGCTGCCAAAGCCTGGCAGGTTAATCCAGCGCTGAGCCCCCATCCTCACCTCACCAATGAGGTCGACAAGGACTAATAGCAGTAGGCCTAGTAAATAAAATATCGGTGTCATGGTTCGATAAAAACTTGGTGGGATTTGCGCCATCCCGAACATCACTGTAAAAGCGACCCCATAACTGACCACTTGGCGAATGACCATATCCATATCTTGGGTAGAGGCGCTATATAATATCGTCAATCCAATAAAACAGATGGTCAATAATAAAAGCATCAGCCAAGGATCAATATGAATACGATGCCAAATGGAGGGTTCAAAATCACGACCTAGATGATGACTTTGACGCGAAAATCGATATTGCTGGTTTGAGGACATAGGACCACGATCGGTTAAGAGTTAGTTACACAATGCAGGGGCAATAGTTTAGCTTGCGAATGAATAATTTGATAGTATCATCAAGTTGATTTTAGCTAAAATAGCATCCTTGACTATTGCTCCTTTATCGGCCAAAACCACTAATCTTGATACAAATATAATAAACGTCCAACAGAGCCTAATATATCACGATTATAATGCGCGCCACTTATGGTTGTGCTTTTATCCAATTTCTATATGAAGTAAGAAGGTGAGGCTGTGCACACTATTCATTTTAGTCCTTTATCGTTTGTTAGGCAGCCCTTGGCAGTGGCCTTAATGTCATTATTGTCTCAGGCATCTTTATTTAGTGTGGGAACGATCGCTGCTATCAGCTTAACGAGTGTTTCAGCCCATGCTGAGCTGACCATGGATAATACGGAGCAACAAATTCGCCGTATTGTTCAACCTAAGTCTAATAGTCAAATCCAGCGCTTATCAGAACCTGTGAGGGCTTATGATGTCTCTAGCAATGATTTAAATGAGGCATTGACGACCTACGTTTTTGGGTCAACCGCCTCAAGGTCATCGGTCAATGGTCAAAGTGCCTCTAAGGGCGTTTATGGTGATAGCATGCAAGGGTTGATTGAACAAAAACAGCGAGAGTTGGGGTCTTTACCTAGCGGTGTGGCCATTGAAGAGAGGACCAAAATCAGCCGTTCAAGAAGCGCTTATAACACCCCAAATAATACTTATAATAGCCCCTCTTATAATACTGGTGTTAATGTCGTCAATTTCAACTTTAAAACATGGCTTAATGCGGACCCTTACCGTGCTAAGCAAGTGGCAGATTATCAGCGATATTTAGGGGCGCAAGTTGGCGCGTACAATGTGCCACCCATGGACCAACTCTTGACCACGGCTCGCAGTTGGGAAGATTGTGGTTTTGAGCCTTACCAGCTGCCTCCGCAGTATCTGTGGCAGAATATGGTGCCGACCCTTAAGTTATATAGTGCCCTTAAACAGCAAGGTGTATTGCCACCCAGTACTGAGATTCGCTCGGTCTATCGTGGTTCAGCCCTGAATCAGTGTGCAGGCGGTGCCGATGCTAGCAAGCACTTGAGTAATGGTGCTATGGATATTTGGATACCTGAATATGAAGGGAATTTGTGGCGTATTGGTGCGCTACAAGACAGCTTATGTGAGTTTTGGCTTTATCAAGGCCAAGCCTACAATTTTGGTCTAGGGCTTTATGGTACAGGGTCCGTCCATATTGATACCCAAGGTTACCGAAAATGGGGAAGCAATCATTCAAGCAGTAGCTCGCCTTGCCGATTTTAATACCCTTCTACTCATCAGCCTTTAGTTAAAGGATAAGTTAAAGAGGTGAGGCGAGTTAATCATTGAGACCTTATTCAAATTACTTTAAACTAATGTTCATAACCTATCGTCATAATAGTTATAACTTTTAATAACGCGCACTAGTTAAAGATATTAGTTAAGAATAATTGAGAATCTAAGGGATTATATGAAGGGTTTTAACTGCCTAATAAGGGCTCTTATAGGTCCATCGACATTACTAGGGGCAGTGATTAATATTAGCCATCATTTTAAAGTCGTGTCAAAAAGTAGCTGTCAATTTATTACGAATGATAACTTTGGTGCGAACCACAGCTTTGGCAAAAGCACTCGTGACGCTATTAATCGCCGTCTACGCTTTTTAAGTTTGGGGCTAGCCTCTATCGGAATTATCAGCTGTACGCCCGATGTGCCTGACAAAACTATAGCGCAAACTTGGGACGATAATAGTAATCAAGCGATTGTAGAGGTAGGGCAAGGCCCTAATGCTAGCCTCGACTCAGCAGAGCAAGGTAGCAAATTTGAAGTGCCAAATGATACGACTGGCTATCAAAGTAAGGCAGTGGCTAAAGCCAATTCTAATATAGCAAAGAGCTATGGTCATCCCAAAGCAGATGATGCGCTAATGGTTGAGGAGAATCTGCGCAACTCTTATGCACGATTGGCGGCCCAGCGCAATGATATCTGCCCAAAGTTACTTCAACGTGACGTGGATACCAATGTCATTCAGCGCAGCAATGACATTATGATTGATAATCATTGCGACTATTATATCTACCCACAGCCGGGTCAATTTATTAAAGCTCAAAGCGACAATGACCAGCTTAAGATACTGCTGGTAGCGCCAGTGATGCATGACTTTGCAAACGGCAGTTTTAGAGTAGTCACCTCACAAAAGCATGTGATTAGAGTGGCCTACGATGGCATCACCCATAAGCCTGAGGCAATGCGATATAGTGTGTCAGTAATCCTTGACTAGAGCTAACCAGCGGCCCGCGCTATGAGCGTGTTTACTTGCCACTCGTGCTTCCACTTCCTAAACCAATTAAGTTAGTCACTTAATCAATTTAGATAAAGTATGCTAACTAATCCATTAACCCATCAATTAATTAGCGTGCTTACTGACAGTAGCTGGTTACTGATAGCTTTTTTTATGGCTTACTCATTGCTTCTGATTTTTGGATTCAGGCCCTACGGTAACTATGACAAATTTATCAGGGTTGATTTTTTGTCGCAGGCTGGCATTAACCGACTGCAAATCTACCTTATCAAGGCGTGATAAATAGTCGGTCAAATAGCTATCAGGCAATTGATAAAAATTCATCATCCCCAGTAGCCCATTAATCCCAGCGTTGCTCGCAAAACTCATGGGAAAACTGTTTTTTAGGTTATCTTTGGTCAAGTTTATCTCATCTTGACTGACCCCTAGCGCTCTTGTGGAGTCAATAGTCTTTAAGGTAGCTTTCACAGCTGCATCCGCTTTATCATTTCGAGTTGAAAAGCTAATTTGATAAGGCCCAGAAGCTTGCATAGGGGTCATGCCGCCTGAGATACCATAAGTGTAGCCCAAGTTTTTTCGTATTTCTGTCATCAATTTGGCGTTAAAATCGCCTCCTGCCAATATCTCATTGCCTACTGCAAAGTTAGTCTCTGCTTGCAGCTCTTTGGTATTGCCGCTACGTTTGTCACCCAGCTGACCCATGATGATGGTGGTCTGAGTACTATCAAATGGGATATGAATGTGCTGGGTGCTAATCAGAGGCTTTGGGTCAGGAAGGCGAGGGGCTGGGCTGCCTTGCGGCAAAGACTCCGTTAATGAGTCAGATACGGCTTTGGCCTCTGTTAAACTTAGATTGCCAGTAATGGCTAAAGTAGCGTTGGCGGCTGTTAGATAACGATTTTTAAACGCTATTAAGTCATCCTGAGTTAAACTTGGAACGGTGGAGAGCGTCCCTGAAGAAGGATGAGCATAAGGATGCTCGCCATAGAGGGCTTGACTAAAGGCCACACCAGCTAAATGGGCTGGTATTTGCTGCTGCTGCTGCAATCCCACTAATAATCGAGCTTTATTACGCTCTAAAGTAGCTTTGTCAAAGGTAGGGCTAGTGAGCATCTGCTGAGTAAGCAGGATAGCTGGCTTTAAATGCTCTGAATCAGATAAGCTTCGAAGCGAAATGATAAACATATCCTTAAAAGCACGGCTGCTCAGCTCCATCCCTAATGTTTCCACTTGACGCGTAAAGTCATCTTCACTTAAGGTTTTGGTCCCTTGGGTTAGCATCATGGCCGTCATATTGGCAATACCAAAGCCCTGAGGACGTATATCTGAATCTCGGGCACTACCGGCATTAAAGCGCAAATCAATATCGACGATGGGAAGGGTATCTGATTGCACAAACGCTACTTTAACCCCTGATTTGGTCTCAAAGTGATGAATGGTGGGTAGAGTAAGGGTTAGCTCTTGAGAGTCCGCCAAGCTAGATAGCTGCGGTAGAGGAGCATTGGTATCTGCCACCAAATTATCATCACTTGATGAATGACTTTCTGCTTGAGCGCCCATAGGCAAGCTAAAAGCCGCGGTTATTAACAGACTACTATAGAGTAAGCGCGCGCGAGTAGAGAGATGGTGAGGGTAGCTTTGTTTGGACATGTTGAATCTCAATGTTAATAAGTCAGCAATCAGTCATTTAGTTGCTTTTGTTCAATACAACCACAATAGAATATTTAATAGAACCAAAGTAAAACTGGGCAGAGAAGCTTAATATAGCTACGCTGTAGATATGCGATTTTAGCCATAGCCAATTAGATACCCACCTATTCGATGCTATCTAAGGCTAGTTGAAACGACTTTTAGCCATTTGATAGCGCGCGCTTACTTCGGCTCGACATACATCACGGATAAGTTATCTGGTACCAAGTAGGATTTAGCCGCCGCCTGAATGTCTTTCACCGTTACTCGGTTAAGCTCGTTTGGTAAAGTGGCCAGTAGCGTATCATCTAGACCAATAGATTGTAATGAGCCAATCATCTGCGCCTGACCCTCTACGCTATCTTGAGAATAAATTAATGACGTCATGGTATTGGTCTTGGCGCGCTCAATCTCATCAGTAGCAATAGGGGCGGATTTTAGTTGCTCAATCTCATTTAAGATGGCTTGCTGAGCCTCAGCCAAACTGACCCCTTCACGCGGCGTTGCTTGAATCAAAAACAGCCCATCACCACGGTCTAACAAATCATATGAAGTACCGACTGAGGCCAATAACCCTTGCTCTCTTACCAAACGCTTTTCAAGCCGAGCAGATAAGCCGCCATCTAAAACATCTTGAACCAGCGATAGTGAATAGGCGGTTTTAGGACTGATTTTGGCAGGGCCAGTATTGGCCTCGCTCGCTGACCAAAGGCTTGGTACATTATAGCCCATCAGCAGCATAGGCACTTGTACTGCTTGAGTCGTCGTCGTGGCCTTATAGCCCCTAAACCCCGATAGCTTGACACTAGGGCGACTGGGTAAAGGTTTGATTTTAGCCTCGCCAAAGTAACGATTGACCTCTTGTAATGCTTGGGCAGGATTGACATCGCCGACGATGACTAAGGTCGCATTGTTGGGGGTATACCATTTTTGATACCAAGCTTGTAGCTCTGCTAAACTGATGGACTCAAGCTCGTTCATCGGCCCGATAACGGACTCACCTTTAGGGCTGTTGGGCATAGCTTGCAAGCGAAATAGCTCATAAGCTTTGGCAATAGGATTGTCATCAGTACGTTGACGCCGCTCTTCCATCACCACTTGATGCTCTTTGGCAAAGGCGGCCGAATCAAAGGTGAGATTGCTCATTCGGTCTGCTTCAAGCTCAAGCGCTAAGCTTAGCCGATTGGCTGGAAATAGCTCATAGTACCCCGTGTAATCATAGCTGGTAAACGCATTATTCACGCCGCCATATTTCGCCACCAATCGCTCAAAGTCATTGGCTGATATCCGCTTAGTGCCCTTAAACATCATATGCTCTAATAAATGCGAGATGCCGCCTTTGTCTGCTGGCTCATCACTTGAGCCGACTTTGTACCATATTTGAGTCATCACCACAGGAGCACGGTGGTCCTCTTTTATAATAATTTTGAGGCCATTGTCCAACTGGTACTCGTGGCGACCTGATAAGTCCAAACTCAGATTCTGTTTGGTAGGCGTGTCCGCTGTCACTGGTATAGGGCTAATATTAGCCAATGAGCCCAAAGACTGACACCCAGTAAGTGCTGCCATCGATAAACTACTAACGAGCAGAGCTTTGGTTAACCCAGCTCGGATTGATATGCCTTGGCCAAACGGGGCATCATGCGGTGTGCTGTCTGAGGTATTCTTATTGCTTGACCACATAAATTTCTCTTAAATTATCGACAATGACGGTAATAAATAATCTGCTTAGAACAACTTTTTGAGTCCAATAGCCTTATCAATGACTATAGGCTCCGGTGAGTACCAATCATCACGGTAGCCGTAGGTTTGATAGGAGGAGTGTCAGCGCAGCTAGACAATACCAGCGCTCCTAGGGCCAATAGCATGACTGCGATAGGCTTAGCTGATGAGTAAGGGGACGGCGTTTTGTGAGTCAACTGGGGGACTTTCATTATAATCTCCTAACCTTAATGGGCACTGATAGTAGCTAAAATCAATGCAGATAATGAAATATGCTAAACTAATTCAAAATTGACAGAGCAGGCCTAAGACAATCGCTTAGTCTTTGACCTATAATGATAACAAACGCTTTGTTAACCCATTGTATTAAATAATCGGCGATAACCCACTTTTTAACAGGCAATGTTTATGAACCAGTCAGACAATCCGAATAAGTTAGATGAATTAGACCCATTAAGCAACCCTACTCGGGTCATTATTGACCTTGATGGCAGCTTGGACGAGTTTGATGATGATGACATCACCCTGCCTAGTATGCCTGTGCAGTCTATTGATATAGTCGAGTCGACCTCTGAATCTGATAACAATGCTAATATTATTGATACCAAGGTATCTAGTGCTGTATCAACTATCGTTCCCCAGCAGTCGGCTGCTGTAAACACGCAGTTACATCAACAGACGCCTAGTACTGAGCATGCCTTACCCTCCACGCCTAATCCTTCATTAACCCCTTCCTCCCTGTCTTCAACCACACCAACCACAACAACACTTAGTACTGAGCCTGATGCTGACTCTCAAACAAGCGATGAGAATAAGAAAAAAGGCAGTTGGTTCAATAAAATGAAATCCGGCCTGAGCAAATCAAGAAAAAATTTGGCCGAAGGTATGGTGAATATACTCATCGGTGGCAAAGAGATTGATGATGAGCTATTAGAAGAAGTAGAAGATCAGCTATTGGTGGCGGATATTGGCGTGGGCGCAACCAATCGAATCATCAAAAGTCTAACTGAGCAAACCAATCGCGGCGATTTAATTTACTCGCATTCTTTATATAAAGCCTTACAACAAGAGCTGGTCGATATATTGACCCCAAAAGTTGCCCCCTTGGTAATCGATACCAGTAAAAGACCCTTTGTTATCTTAGTAGTAGGGGTCAATGGAGTGGGCAAAACCACCACCATTGGTAAGCTTGCCAAACGCCTTCAGGCTGAAGGCAAATCAGTGATGCTAGCAGCAGGGGATACCTTTAGAGCAGCGGCCACGGAGCAATTACAAGTCTGGGGTCAGCGTAATAATATCCCAGTGGTCGCCCAAGGCCATGGTGCTGATAGTGCGTCAGTCGTTTTTGATGCGATGCAATCGGCCAAAGCCAAAAACATTGATGTGCTCATTGCTGATACGGCAGGACGACTACAAAATAAGACCCATCTCATGGCAGAGTTAGAAAAAGTCGTTCGTGTGATGCGTAAAGCCGATCCTGATGCGCCGCATGAGGGTATGATTGTCTTAGATGCAGGCACGGGCCAAAATGCGATTAGCCAAGTAGAGATATTCAATCAAGCTGTTCCGCTAACGGGCATTACTGTGACCAAGCTTGATGGTACCGCCAAAGGTGGCGTCATCTTCAATATCGCTGAGACTACCAACATTCCGATTCGATATATTGGGGTCGGTGAGGGCATTGATGATTTGCGCTCCTTTAGTCCTAAGCAGTTTGTCGCGGCTCTCTTTGAGACAGATGATAAATGATTATTACCTCAGTCTGCTTGCCGGGTCTGTCAGTAAAGGGTCTACAAGTCATTGCCCATCAGATTGACAATCAACCTAGTCTGATAGCCATTGATTGGTTATCAGACTCAGTAGGAGAGTCAGACCTAAGCGCTGTTAAGGGTCAAGATAATAATGGATTGGATAAAAACCTTGATAAGTGGTCTAAAACCATTGACGGGCAGGCAACAATAGGATTAAGCAAATTAATGCGTCATTATCAAGTTAAGGACGATGAAGCTTACTATATCGATGAAAATAGCCTAAGCGAAGATAATCCACTTCAAGCTTTATTGCTAAGTACGATAAAGCAGTTGCAACAATATACCAATGGCGAGCGACAGGCTTTTGATTTGCCTTTAGATTTAAGCCAGGGTAGTCCATTTCAGCAAAGGGTTTGGCAAGCATTACAAGACATCAGCTATGGTGAAACCATCAGTTACGCGCAATTGGCGCAAAATATTGGCCAACCCACTGCCTATCGAGCAGTTGCCAATGCCAATGGCAAAAACCCTTTTTCGATTGTGATACCTTGTCACCGAGTGATTGCCAGTGATGGCAGTTTAGGCGGATATACAGGTGGTCTAGATAAAAAAAGGTTATTGTTAGCGATTGAATCACAGCATAACTAATATTTACTGCATTGGGATAATATTTGGATAGGGTTCGCTCAAAAGCTAAAGCCACGAAATGACACGAAGGCTATGTCATTATGGCTTAATTGGGAAGCTGACATAAAAATGACTCAGTTTGTTGTTATCTTATCAATGCGTGAGCTATAGTCTCAATGAGGACGCTAAGATGTCATCAGTTCCGGCTACTACTTCTTTTTTGGAGACTGATGCTCATAGCTTAAATAAGTTAAAAGGAGTAAATCTGGACTATTGGCGTCATAACCTTCAACACATTCCTTTCATTTATAGCATCAGTCAGCACTTTAGCTACCATCTTAATCACTATCTTTTTTACCTGCTTAATTATAAAACCAACGGTGTCAGACAGTCGCAGAATCACCTAGCAGGTGAGAATAGTGCTAGCTCAAAAGATTCACTAGCGGAAATATCAAGCCAGCCTACGATGAGTCAACAGCACCATAAATTCGGTGGTGGCAGTAGGCAAAACCAAAGCAAACGCCAAAAAGAATGGATTTATCTTTGCCACTATATTGCCATTAGTGGTCTCAATCCTCTGCACATTATATCGGGCCAAGATGATGGGCAAGAGCCTGACTTTACGTTGATATTTTATCAGCAGCCGCGGCTTTATTACGTGGGGGTTGAACTCACCACTTTACCTCGCTTGCGCGACCAAATGGGAGAAGAGTCGTTGATTGGTAAGCGTTGGTATTGGCAAGGGCTTCATGTAATGGCCAATCAGCGGCAGAAAATGATCGGCTACCAGCGATTTAAGCTGCCCATCCAGACCTTTTATATGCCAAGTGATGAGTTCAATCGGCGCTGGGGTAAATTGCCTCACTCAATCATCTCTCAAGAGGATATCGACGCAGTAATGCAAAAAAAAGCCCATAAAGTGTTGGGCTATCACACTCGCCGCCCGCTCGATGAACTGTGGCTATTGGTACATACAGATAAATATCAGCCAGATAGCATTCTAACCAGTGCAAAAAAGCCACTGGTGCTGTATCACACCAGTGGCTTTAATCAGGTGCAAGTCACCCGTTATCCCAGTCATAAAATCATTAATGTGGCTAAGCTTAATCAGCAAAAGTCTAATTAAAATAAGCTAGCCATTTTATAGGGACAAAATCTCAAGCTAGCAATGACTAGCCTTCAAGCTGCGCCATAATCTCATCAGGGAAGTTGACGTTGGAGTAAACTTCTTGGACATCATCTAAGTCTTCCAACATCTCAATCATCTTCATGACTTTGATAGCATCATCGAGATTGCTAATTTCAGCAGTGGTTGAGGGCGACATGGTGACCTCAGCATTATCAGAGACCAAACCAGCGGCATTTAATGCGTCTTTGACGGTTCCAAAAGTCTCAGGCTCAGTAACCACTATCAAACTGTCGCCATCATTTTCAATGTCCAAGGCGCCCGCTTCAAGAGCGACCAGTAATAGCTCATCCTCAAGGCTGGTGTCCTCAAAGATGATTTCACCGCGCTTGCTGAACAGATAGCTGACCGAGCCTGACGTGCCAAGATTACCATCATACTTAGTAAAGGCATGCCGAACTTCACTGACGGTCCGATTGACATTGTCTGTCATGGTCTCAACCAATACGGCAACGCCGCCTAGACCATAGCCTTCATAGGTAATCTCTTCGACATTGTCGTTATCACCTCCGCCCGTGCCTCGCTCTATCGCCCGTTTAATCGTGTCTTTGGTCATATTGGCCGAGGTGGCTTTTTCGATAGCCGCGCGAAGGCGAGGGTTTTTGTCAGGATCAGGGTCACCTTGTTTGGCCGCCGATACAATCTCGCGGATGAGACGAGTGAATATTTTACCTTTGACAGCATCTTGACGGGCTTTTCGATGCTTGATATTAGCCCACTTGGAATGACCGGCCATAAATAGTGTCCTTGTGATTCATCGAGACAGGTTAGTGAGAGACTCGTTAATATAAGCTATTGAGTCAGATACTCGGTTACTTCAGATGCTCTGTTGAGTCAACTTATAAAAGATAGTGAGACATAGCGTCTATTTGAATAGCGCTGAAGTCAAATAGAGCTAATGTCAAATAGGCCGCTATTATAAACGACTTCAGGCTTGATTAATCAATAGCTGAAATGCTGCTTCATTATATTTTGGGTCATTAAATGTCGTTTTGTTGCCTATTAACGTTATAATACGCTTTACTGACCCCTGCAAGCTTCAAAGAGAAGCAACATGTTGCTCGACTTGACTTTGACTAACAAGACCTCTTTATGAAACGACCTACCACTGAAGCCATCGCTCATCTACGCAATCGCATTCATATTATTATTGAAGGCACCGATACTCGGTTAGGCAAGTTATTTGATATCGTGCTGCTGATCGCTATTGTGGCTAGTGTCGCTGTCGTTATGCTTGATAGCGTTCTGTATATGCGCCTGCAGTTTGGCACCATATTCTTTTATGCCGAATGGTTTTTTACCATTTTATTCACTATTGAATATTTGCTGCGACTGTTTTCAGCACCCAACCGTTTTCGCTATATGTTTAGCTTTTTTGGGGTGGTGGATTTATTGTCTGTTCTGCCCAGCTATTTAAGCTTATTCTTTGTGGGGGTTCAGTATCTGTTAGTGGTCCGCGTCCTACGGATTTTGCGGATATTTAGAGTGCTAAAGCTCAAAGCCTATATGCAACAAGCGGGATTTTTGGCGTCGGCGCTCAAGACCAGTCAACAAAAAATCACGGTATTCTTTTTGACCTTATTATTGCTGGTCACCATTTTCGGGTCAGTCATTTATGTGGTAGAGGGCGCAGAGAATGGCTTTACCAGTATCCCCTTATCTATCTATTGGGCGGTGGTGACCATGACCACAGTGGGCTATGGTGATATGTCGCCTAAGACCCCGTTAGGTCAGGCTATTGCTACCATGGTGATGATAACCGGGTATTCAATCATTGCGGTGCCGACTGGTATTTTTACCTCGGAACTTACCAAAAGTATGCGGCCTCAGCTGCACCCCATCACTTGTTCTAATTGCGGCAAATTCGGTCATGCCAATGGCGCGGCTTTTTGTGATCGCTGCGGAAATGACTTGCATGTTTAACGAGTTTTTTAAACCATTTAAATGTG
>JAUNVX010000021.1:12927-23416 GCA_030540615.1 Psychrobacter sp.
TCAAGCATGATAGTAGTTGCTGAGGGCTGAAACTGACCAAAATATTTCAGAGAGGTTTTCATTTGACTGATGACTTCATGATGGACTTGGCTGTTAGCAAAGTCAAAAGGCCCAGATTGATGAGGCTCAATTGACAAGGGCTTTAGACCAATGGCCAGCCATGAGGCGTAGAAGTCTCCAGGGATATCCGTATCATCCTCGCGCCGGATACCGAGCGTTACCAAATCCTGCTCTAGACCGGTCACATCGCCTTTGATTGCATGGGTGGCAAAGCGTTTAAACAGCTGAACTTCTTGATCGCTATAGCTGCGAATACCGCCAAAGTCGTAGGCGATTACGCTGCCATCAGGTCGAAAAGCAAAGTTGCCCGGATGAGGGTCGCAGTGCATTCGATAAAGCTCAAACAGCTGGCCTGCGCTAAAGTGAAACAGTCGCTTAGCAATCTTGCATTTAACCTCGTTATCCCAAGTGGCAGCCACACTGAGCGGCTCGCCCATCTCCTCAGATAAAGTCAAAATACGCTTTGAAGAGTGGCTGCTAATGACTCGAGGGATAATCAAGCCTTGATCGTCGGCATGAAACGCCTTGAATACCCTAAGGTTATCGGCCTCTTTGACATAATCTAGCTCATCATGCAGGCTTTGGCGAATCTCTTGAAACAACTGGTCTTGAAGCTCTCGGCTCATGTTAAGGACACCGGCGATTCGCAGCGCCATTCGCACTTGTTTGAGATCACTGTCGCAGTTTTTGTCTACATCTGGGTATTGAACCTTTACCACGACTGATTCGCCACTGTTTAGCACCGCTTTATGGACTTGACCAATGGAAGCTGCGGCAAACGGCTGCTCTTCAAAATGCTGATACAGCGTGTTAATAGGTGCTCCCAACTCTCGCTCGACTTGGTCTTTAATCTGAGAGTAGGGCATAGGCGGAGCATCTTTTTGCAGCTTCTCTAGAGCATTGGCCACTTCAGGAGGAAAGACGTCCTTGTACTGAGAGGCAATTTGCCCCACTTTCATGACCGCCCCTTTCATCTCCCCCAAGGTTTCTGCGATTTGAAGTCCTACATCTTGCATAAGCTCAGAGCGGGCTTGAAGTCTTTTATCTTCATCGCTTGATAGATGCTTTAGTGAATTTTTGGCTGCTTTTCCGGCGATACTCGCAGTCATTCCTGCCAGTTTAAAAAAGCGCTTTCCAGACGAATTGCTCATTCAATTTACCGCCACTTAGTTAACTTTTAAAGATTAGATAGTTAGTTAATATTTTTTAAAGAGTCAGTCCAAACGATTGGCTAAAGCCTAACTTTGACCCAAAGCCTTATTATTGAACCTTCACTGTTGAACTTTCATTACTGCTTATGATGATAAGCTTCAGGCAGCTTTTGGTATATCGGTATATTGTATAAAGTCGTCAACCAATAGTCTAATGCCATAAAGTACCCCTGAGCCCCTAAGCCGCAGATAACCCCCGTTGCGACATCACTAAAATAAGAATGGGTGCGAAAAGCCTCGCGCTGATGAATATTGGATAAATGAACTTCGATAAAGGGCTTTTGGGTGGCTAAGATAGCATCGCGAATGGCCACTGAAGTATGGGTATAGGCAGCGGGATTGATAATGATAGCATCAACCACATCATCAGCCTGAACCAATAGCCCGTGATGCTGGATAGCTGAAACCAGCTCACCCTCAATATTGGACTGATAAGGGATTAACGTGACATTATGGCGAGCCGCGTGGTCAATCAGTTGAGACTCAATCTGAGATAAGGTGGTGTGACCGTAGATTTCAGGCTCACGTCGCCCCAGCAAATTTAGATTGGGCCCATTGATTAATAGAAGCTTACGAGAGTAGGGAGTGTCAGATTGTTTGGTTGATTGTGCATTATCAATATTCTGACTTTCTTTAGGGTGAGCCGTTTGAGTATCATTGGCATGAGTAGAAGGGTGACTCATAATTAATCTCTTAAAATTAGGAACAGGATAATGGCGAAGCTACTTCTACTTTACGATATTTAGGCTACGACAGGTATGAATTTTTGATGGTAATTTGCTCTGGGTCTGAGTTTATTTACTGAAAGTCTTGAGCATATGGCCTATTGTGATACCTAAGCAAAATCTCAATGATAATGGTCTAACCATTTTAAATTAAAACTAGAGTCGGATGAGGGCTATAAAACTAGAGCGCTATTATGGTCCCAAGTTATGGCATAGGTTAGATAGTCACAGGGCTATTTAGACAAGCATTTAAGTCAAGGGCTTTCAAAATAATGCCACTTAAACAGCACTAATAACCATTATGAAATTTATGTTAAAAGACTTTTAGTTGTATTTATCTCATGTTATTATAATTTTAATAGATGACTATTGTGTGGATAATAATATTTTTCGTTACTATTGTTTTTGCGGATTAAAACAGTAGAAACAATGGATTGGCTAATATTCAGATTTGAATTTTTAATATGTATTGAATTTAAGATAAACTAATGTAAATATACAGCTGTGCATTAATTGTCATAAGCTTGATGACAGATGAGCCTTTATAGCATTAAGCTTACAACAAGCGTAGAGTTGAATAAGTCTATAATTCGGTAAGTCAATCAGTAAAGGTCCACAAGTAAAACAGTAAACCAGTTAACAGAATTAAACGACTGGATTTGGTATTAATTTTAATATTTTTTAGGAAGTAAGATTATGTCAGCTCGTGAACAAGGTATCGTCAAGTGGTTCAACGATTCTAAAGGTTTCGGATTCATTCAGCGTGATAGTGGTGAAGACATTTTTGTTCATTTTCGAGCCATTCAAGGAGATGGGTACCGGTCTTTGAAAGATGGTGAAAAGGTAGAATTTACCGTAGTAGAAGGCCAAAAAGGCTTGCAAGCTGAAGAAGTGACAAAGGTAGCAGAGTAAAGTTAAGGATTTTCACCTTAATATATAACTGACAATGTCCTTTACTAACATGGTAACCGCAATATTATTACCTTTGCCTGTATTATTGTCATCATCATAATGCGATTAGTTTCAAGTTAGTGGCTGAGTCAAGACTGTTTATCAGTCAGATAACTTGATGACTTTTAATGACTGGCTAGAACTGCACCTTTTAAATAAGATTACACCCCTTATAGTTTAATAGTTCCCCTTACTATTAAATTATAAGGGGTTTTTTATGCTTGCTAATTATTCAACATTCACTACGGATTAGAACCGATAAACCTTAGTTCCTGCTATATTGACAATTATGCCGTACAAGTTAAAGCGTTCTCTTAATATATGTTGCTATAATAGGCAGGTGCTAAAAACAGATTATATTAATAAGAACATCCTATTGAGGACTATAGATTGAATCATTTTGAAAAGTTTGAGCAGCTTGGCTTGACCTCCGCAGTTTTGCAAGCCATTGATAGCTTAGGCTTCACTGAGCTCACGCCCATACAATCACAGATATTGCCCCATACTCTAGCGGGTCAAGATGCTATCGGCCAAGCCCAAACGGGAACGGGAAAGACGGCGACCTTTTTAATCACGGTCATTGAGTCACTGTTAAAGCGGCCGTTTGCAGAGGACGAGGAGCGGTTTTTGGGAGAGCCGCGAGCATTAATACTGGCCCCAACGCGGGAGCTGGCCCAACAGATATTTGATGATTGTATGGCATTGACTCAATTTACCGAGCTTCATAGTGCTTGTATTATGGGCGGGGTCAACTATGAGTCTCAGCAGTGGGAGCTTGAGCGGGAGTTTATAGATATCTTGATTGCTACTCCCGGTCGTCTGATTGATTTGGTAAATAAAGGCTTTGTTTATCTTGATCGTATAGAGGTCTTGGTGCTTGATGAGGCCGATAGGATGCTAGATATGGGGTTTATCCCCGATATCAAACGATTAATCGGCAGGATGCCCGTTAATACTGATCGGCAAAGCTTGCTGTTTTCTGCCACATTTAATCAAGATGTGATGAGTTTGGCTTATCGCTGGCTGCATGAACCTGTTTTCGTTGAGATAGAGCCGGAGCATAAAACCAGTGACTTGGTCGAACAACGCTTTTATCTATTGGCAGAAGATCAAAAGCTGGATGCTATTGAGCATATTATTGACTCTGTCGAAGTGGACAAGCTCATTATTTTCGCCAATCGAAAAGACCAAGTCAAACGTCTTTATGACAGACTACGCCGCCGCTATGAAGTCGTGATGCTATCAGGGGACGTCATCCAGCAAAAAAGAGATCGTTATTTGCAAGCATTCAAAGAGGGTGAAGTCAAAATATTGGTCGCCACTGATGTCGCAGGAAGGGGTATCCATGTGGACGAGGTCAGTCATGTGGTCAACTATACGCTGCCAGACCAACCAGATGATTATGTTCACCGCATTGGACGAACTGGCCGAGCGGGTCAAACGGGCATCAGTATTAGCTTCGTAAGTGAGGATGATGCTTTTAACTTGCCTGCTTTAGAGAAGCACTTGGATACGAAGTTTAAACTTGAACAATGGGGATAGTGGAGCGCTACTATAGCTGCCTATAAAGACACCTTAACAAAAACGCCGCTTAATGCATTAAGCGGCGTTTTTGTTACATAGGTTAAGTTAGGTGATTAATGGTGATGCATAGGCTCAGCCGCTTCGCCAGTAGTGGTAGCAGATGAGGGATTATGATTCATCTCGCCATGAACTTCACCATTATGAGCTTCATTATTATGGTCCATGGTGCTGTGTTCCATATTGTGATTCATAGAATGATCCATGGTGCTGTGGTCCATAACGCTATGAGGATTATTTTGATCTAAAGCAATATGCTCCATGGGCATAGATTGCATATCTGCTCCCATAGCATGACCTGCGTGGCCGCCATGCCCACCGTGCATGCTGTTCATCATAATAGGGACAGCAATCACTGCCAGACCCGATAGCATCATCACAATACCATTGACCTGACGCAGCCGTAGTCTTCCAATATGATTGCGTAGCCATGCCACGGTCTCGTGGGTCGCCACCAGCATAGGAATCGTGCCCAAACCAAAAGCGAACATTAGCATCGCACCGGTAGGGATGCTATGGCCAACCACCGCCATCATTAACGCCCCATACACTAGGCCACAAGGTAAAAACCCCCAAAGCAGGCCAGCCATTAAAGCACGCGGATAAGTAGTGAGTGGAAATACTTTTTTGCGAAGCGGTGCAAGCTTTTGCCAAAACTGCATCCCAAGACGTTCAAGCTTATTCAAAAAAGGCGCGCCCAACATGGTGACACCAACAAAGACTAGCACCAGCCCTAATAAAATACGAGGCAGATGGTTACTGGTCATAAATGGTGCGAGTAATGTCGTTCCTAATAATCCCGCGATGACCCCTAATAAGGCATAACTGGTCAATCGACCCAAATGATAAGTAGCGATGAGTAATCGTCGTTTGCCTGGGCTAATGCCTTGCATAGAAAGACCAAAAGCAGTCACCAATCCCCCACACATCCCTAAACAATGAGGAGATCCCAAAAACCCCATCAGTAGGGCAGCTGTTATTAAAGCAATGCTCATAAAAAATCCTCAACCTTATGGCGCTAGCAGCGGTAACGGAGTCAAAACTGTGAATAGAGCGATTAAAGCTCATCTATAGACTTGATGTCATTTTTTGACTGAGAGTTGGCTTTACTGCCTAAATCTGATTGACCAAATTCTTGAAGCACTTGACGACGCTCTTGGCGGTCCTCTAAGATAATGCGCTGAGAGGCATTGTCTAAATCCTCAAATTGGTTCGACTTGACCGCATAGCGAATTGCCCAAATAGCAATCACAAAGAGCATTAAACTTAGCGGAATTAACAAAAACATACTGCCCATAAGTCACCTTTTGACAGCGTTAAGCTGCGGATATAGGAGTGGTAAACGTTTGAGTCGTTACGTCTCTATTTTACCATTGTTAAACCCTCACAAGTAGTAAGTATTTAACCTTGCCAGACATCCAGTAATAATCAATAAGCTGGATACGACTCATAAGGGAGTAATCTTGAATAATAAAGGAGTTGTGACAATTGATAAAAAAGGGCTTAACCCCTAAGTGTGGTATTGCTTAAATTGATTTGGCCGTCTTCTTCTATCCAAACCGGTTCACGCTCTAAGTGGATGCCGTAGCGACTAGCTATTTGCTCTTGAACATATACCTGAGTTGCGGCAACGTCAGATTGCTTGGCAGGGGTTAGATTTAGAGACGGGCTATGATTGGTCAATACCAAAGCCTGACGGTCGTGGATTAAGATAGGTGCAATGCCTTTTCCTTTTAGGCCAGCATGATCAATGAGCCAGCCCGCCGCTACTTTGGTATGAGTCTCATCGACTCGGTAACCAACCAAATCAGGCCATTGAGTCTTAAGCTGCTCAAATTGAGGGGTGCCAATAATAGGGTTTTTGAAAAAGCTGCCGCAATTGGGCAAGTTAGCAGGATTTGGTAACTTACTTTGACGAATAGCTGTGATGGCCTGCATAATATCGACCGGCGTTATAGAAGCTCGCTGCGCCTTATAAGCGATTTCTAAGGCAGCATTTTGCACATCTCCGTACTGGCTATTAATACGCTGATTGTCTTTATGTAAATCAAACCCCACCCGAGTAATCAACCACTCTCCTGCCTGACGTTTAAAGACACTGTCACGATAGCCAAACTCACAAGCAGCTTTGTCTAAATGATGCCAAGAGTCCGTGGGGATATGATAAGCGCGAACGTGAGTTATCACATCGTCTAGCTGAACCCCATAAGCCCCAATATTTTGAACAGGTGCAGCGCCAGTCAAACCTGGGATTAGTGCTAAATTTTCTAGACCGAACCAGCCGCGGTTGACCGTAGTCGTCACTAACTCATGCCAATTCTCACCAGCCATGACTTCAATCAAAACTTGGTCTTTATCTTCATGAATCACCTCAACCCCTTTAAGCAGGGGCTGAATAACATGAGCACGCAGGGTTGGAGGTAGCAAAACATTACTGCCGCCCGATAGAATGAGAAACGGGGCTTGATTAGCAACGAGAGGCTTCAAGATGGGCTCAATCTGCGCCTCATGACTAAGAGAGACAAAGTACTTGGCGTGACAAGCTAAAGCCATAGTGTTGAGCGAAGTCAAATCAGCTTGAGAGCTGGCAGGAATAGAGAGGGTCATGGCAAGCCTATGAAAATAGGTAAATATAAGATAGATAAGCAGGTAGGCCTCTAAAATGAGCTAGGGGCTAATTTGAGCCTAAGAAAGTTAACGATAAAAAGGTAAAATAATTGACAGTCAAAATTTAAGACTCAAAATAACGGAGGCAAAAAACTTCTTAATCACGCTTCCAGCTCTCAATCCAAGCATCTACTGAGGCCTCAATCTGATCGAGCACAGCTTCAAATGCCTCTTCGCCACCTTCATAAGGGTCAGGGACGTCATTGCCACCATAGATAGGGTCTTCTTCGCTTAAAAGAGCTAAGGTAGCCATTTCTAAGGCAGCAGAGTCGTTGTCAGTTGACAGCTCATCTTTAATAGCTTGAAGATCGGCCAAGTTTTGTCTATCCATGGCCAAAATCAAATCAAAGCGATGAAAGTCATCAGGCTCTACCTGCCGTGATACTAGCTTACTAATGTTATAACCCCGGGCCTTGGCATGTTTTTGAGCCCGAGGGTCAGGGTTCTCGCCGACATGCCAATTGCCGGTTCCGGCCGAGTCGGTCAGTAAGCTCATACCAGCAACCGCAGCCTTTTGTCGCAGTATCTCCTCAGCGGTAGGAGAGCGGCAAATATTACCAAGACAAACCATAAGAACAGAGCGCGGTGCAGAAGCTTTGATGGGCATAATAGGACCTTAATAACGGTGTACCAGTTTTAGACAAGCTCGATTGGCCTACTTAGCGACCATTCCAATCGGCATCTTGAACGATAACCCTTTATTCTATCAATGATTGCTTAAGAACGATAGTTAAGAGCTAAGTTAAATAGAGACCTAGCTAAATAGCTAGATTAAAGCCTAATAAATACCCATTATAAAGATGCTTTGAAACCATCATAGCTAGTCATGAGAATGGCGAAAACGCTGCAAATCGCGGCGCTGTTTTTTGTTCGGCTTGGTATCAGGGCGTGCAAGATTGGCAAGCTTTCGCTGCTCGCTATAATACTCTCGGCGATTGATACTCTCATCAGTCTCTTCATAGAGGGTTTGGGCAACGGTGGCATTGCCGCGTTGAAGGCTTAAGGCCTTAACTAAGACGGTCTTTTCAGTCATCGCGGTCGCTGAACCTTGGCGAATGGTAAGCTCATCACCGACACCAATCTCTTTACTGGTCTTAACCCGGCTTCCAGCAAAATGTACCTTTCCACCTTCAATGGCTTCTTTGGCCAAAGTCCGAGTTCGATAAAACCGAGCGGCCCAAAGCCATTTGTCTAGGCGGACTTTTTGTAGCGTGTCTTTATGACTCATATTGTCTGTCATCGATTTAATCATATCCTTATTCAAAATACCAAAAATAAACCGCTACGCCTATAGAACTTAAATACTTAGAAGCTAGATACCTAGTTTTGAGCAGCTGGTGGTTTTTAACGCTCAATTTTAAGCAATAAGTTGTTTTTAACACCCAGTTTTAAGCACGTAGTTGAAATCACTTCATACGATAACCTAAAAGTCTCTATCATGTAGCCCTATCAACCAGCGCTGTTATTGCAAAAACATCTGATAGCCAATATTATTTTCGACAGGTTCGCAGTCATAGCCAATGTCATTGAGGGTGTCTTGTAGCGCCCGCGAATTAGTAGCGGAAGCTTGCAAACCGACTAAGACTCGGCCGTCTGCTGCGCCATGATTGCGGTAGTGAAAAAGCGTGATGTTGAAATCTTGGCCAAGCTTTTCTAAAAAGTTAAGCAGGGCTCCTGGGCGCTCGGGAAAAGCGACTTTAAATAATTGCTCATCTTTTAGATTGGCATGACCACCGATTAAATAGCGAATGTGGGTCTTAGCAATTTCATCATCAGTCAAATCAAATGCTTGGTAGCCTGAGTCTATTAAAGAGTTAGCAATGATTTGACGCTCCTTCTCACCTTCTTTTAAGGCGATACCGACGAATATAGCAGCGGGCTCGTGCGAATCAGGGACCATGCTGCTTCGAGCCCGGTAGTTAAACTCAGTAATGTTTCGACCTTTTAAATCACGGCAAAACTCCAAAAAGGCGCCGGTACGCTCAGGAATAGTCACGGCAAAGATAGCTTCTTTTTTCTCACCTATTTCGGTACGCTCAGCGATGTAACGAAGTCTATCAAAGTTCATGTTGGCGCCGCAAACGATAGCCACGCAGTTTTTGCCAGTGATATGGTGCTCAGCCAAATACTTTTTCATGCCAGCAACCGCGAGCGCCCCTGCTGGCTCGACGATGCTGCGATTCTCTTCAAAGACATCTTTGACAGCGGCGCAGACCTCATCATTACTACACGTTACTACGTCAGGCTCTATAATCATGCCTGAGCCATCACTTTTTTGACTGCGAACGACATCGAAGGGGATTTTACCTATTTCGCCCACGGCAACACCATCAACGAATAGGCTGACCTGCTTGAGCTTGACACGCTCACCTGCCTCTAGGGCGGCTTTAAGACAAGCTGCTCCTTCAGGCTCAATAGCGATAACTTTGACGTGCGGTGCTACTTCTCCTAAGAATGCAGCCACCCCTGAGATAAGACCGCCACCTCCTACTGCGACAAAGACATAATCCATATCGCGCCACTGCTGGGTTAGCTCAAGGGCAATGGTGCCTTGACCGGCAATGACCAGCTCATCATCATAAGGCGGCACAAAAGTGAGCCCCTCAGCTTGAGAGCGTTCAATTGCATAGCGGTTGGCCTCATCAAAGCTATCTCCGAATAAATCAACATTGCCGCCTAGTTTCTTGACCGCATTGACTTTGATATCTGGGGTGGTGGTGGGCATCACAATGATATTATTAATACCAAGCTTGCTTGCAGAATAAGCCACGCCTTGGGCATGATTGCCCGCTGAAGCACAAATCACGCCTCGAGCTTTTTGCTCTTCATTTAGCTGACTAATGCGGTTATAAGCACCGCGAAGCTTAAAGGAGAACACGGGCTGCAAGTCTTCACGCTTAAAGCGGATGTCATTGGCAAAACGCTCTGACAGCTTAGGGGCTGGGTCAAGTGGGGTCTGAATGGCGGCGTCATAAACGGTGGCTTGCAGGATGGCACGAACCCAATGTGATAGCATAAATGAGATGTCCTTTGATCTAGCAGTGATAACTCTTAATGAAGCTGATTAGCCTATGCTGTTTTTCTAAATGGTGCAAGGTTTGCGACAAGATTTCAAAGGGATTTTTATGACTGAACGGCTAAAAAAATGGCAAATGAATTAATTATCCTTGATAAAGAGACCTCATTATAATGATAAGATAAGACTTGGGCGGTTTAAACCACTATTCACTTTTATCATTATTTTTTGGGGTATTTATGAGCCAACAATCCAATCAATCAGCCAGTCAGTCAGCC
>JAUNVX010000021.1:23426-26942 GCA_030540615.1 Psychrobacter sp.
GTCCGGTAGTCAGCTGCAGCTTAAGCAGGCAGTTGCCAAAGCTGCCCTGAGCTACATCGAAGACGATATGATATTAGGCGTAGGGACAGGCAGTACGGTAAACTGCCTCATCGAGCTGCTGCCAAAAATGCGTCTTAAAGGAGCGGTGGCCAGCTCTCAAGTCACTGAAGACAAGCTCAAAGCCTTAGGGATTGAGGTAATGGATTTAAACTTCGTTGGCGAGCTAGACCTGTACATTGATGGTGCTGATGAGGTCAACCCTAATTTGCAGCTAATCAAAGGCGGCGGCGGGGCATTGACTCGTGAAAAAATTGTGGCAGCGGCTTCTAAACAGTTCATTTGTATGGTCGATGACAGTAAGTGGGTGACAACGCTTGGCCGAGAGTTTCCGGTTCCCATCGAAGTATTGCCTCAGGCGCGCTCTTATGTGGCGCGTGAGTTGGTTAAATTAGGCGGCGAACCCGTTTACCGCGAAGGCTTTGTCACCGACTATGGCAATATCATTTTGGATACTTACGACTTAGATATTCAAAGTGCTAGCGACATGGAGCAGCGTCTCAATAATATCGTTGGCGTGGTCTGCAATGGTATTTTTGCGGCCAATCAAGCCGACAAACTCTTGATTGCAAAGGCCAGTGGCGTTGAAACGCTATCGCGTTAATCACTGTTTTATAGCTCAATCTCTATGACTTAATTGGGTCTAATTAACTGCTTAAACCATGACAAGGATGTCAAATTATGCCGCATATTACCCTTAACCATGTCCCAAACAAGGTCTCAAATAAAGAGTCAAATCAAGACTCAAACAGCGTGTCACTTTATTACGAAGACAGCAGCCCGACCTCAGATAAGCCTGTGATGCTATTCGCTCATGGTCTGCTTTGGAGCACGCGGCTATATGACAAGCAAGTGGCATATTTTAAAGACCGCTATCGATGCATCGCCTTTGACTTTCGTGGTCAAGGTCAGTCGCAGGTCACCGAGTCAGGCTATGATATGGATACTTTGGCTGAGGATACGGTAGCACTGCTCGATGCATTAGAGATCGATCGATGCCACTTTGTTGGTCTGTCTATGGGAGGGTTCATCGGTTAGCGATTGGCCATCAAATATCCGCAGCGGCTATCCTCATTGATTCTGCTTGAGACCTCAGCAGATGCTGAAGACCCGGCCAATATTCCCAAATACACCAAGCTAATAGGCGCTATTAAATGGTTAGGCGTTAAGCGGTTGGGTAAAAAGATTATGCCGATTTTATTTGGTCAGAGCTTTTTGAAAGACAAATCTAGAAAGGCCGAGTATAAGCAGTGGTTAGGCTATCTAAATCAAAATGATAGAATAGGGGCAGTACGAGCCACCAAAGGCGTCATTGAGCGTCAAGGAACTTATGATAAATTATCACTAATCAAGACCCCAACTCTCATCATAGTGGGAGATGAGGACGTTGCAACGCCCTATAAAAAGGCTCAGCGGTTACACTTTGCAGTAGCAGGCTCAAAACTAGCGGTCATCAAAGGAGCGGGGCACTCGTCGACTGTTGAAACGCCGAAACAGGTCAACGACGTGATAGAGCAGTTTTTGAACGACAGCCAAGGCTTGGATAACGCTAGCTAAGTAAGGGAAGCATCAGCGGCTTAATTAGGCTTTAATCTTGTCCTGAAGCAAAAACTCCATTAAGGCCTTTTGCGCGTGCAAGCGGTTTTCGGCCTCATGCCAAACCACTGATCGCGGGTCATCTAATAAGTCGTGAGAAATCTCCTCACCTCGATGCGCAGGCAAACAGTGCATAAACAACACCTCAGGGTCTGCCTTGTCTAGCATGGCAGGGGTGACCTGATAAGGGGCGAAGCGGCGGGCGCGAGTGCTTTGCTCATTCTCTTGTCCCATGCTGGCCCAAACATCTGTCACGATCAGATGAGCATCTTTGGCAGCCTCTTGAACATCCTCTACTAAACTGACGCAATGTTTAAACTTTTCCATCAAGTCTAAGTCAGGCTCAAAGCCATAAGGGGCCGCTACTCGCAGCTCAAAGCCGAACTGATGAGCCGCATGCATGAACGATGAGCACATATTGTTGCCATCGCCCACCCAAGTCACTATTTTATCTTTAATGCTACCGCGGTGCTCATAATAGGTCTGCATATCAGCCAGAAGCTGGCAAGGGTGGAAGTCGTCAGTGAGCGCGTTAATCACTGGCACCGATGAGTATTCAGCAAATTTCTCAACTTTTGCATGCTCAAAGGTGCGAATCATAATAATATCGACCATACTCGAGATAACCCGAGCGGAGTCTTCAATCGGCTCACCACGGCCTAGCTGGGTGTCTTTGGGCGATAAGAATATCGCTTGACCACCAAATTGCCCCATGCCCGTCTCAAAGGAGATACGAGTGCGGGTAGAGGACTTCTCAAATATCATTCCCAAGGTGCGGCCAATAAAAGGCTGATAGACTTGACCCTCATGCTGCATCTTACGAAGCTCACAAGCTCGTTTAATCAGATACTCAAGCTCAGTAGGGCTTAAATCCAGTAAGGTCAAAAAATGGCGCACACTCATGGTCGTCTCTAATGATTAAATAATATAGGCGGTTGGGCAATCATTTGCTATGGGAATAAAATTTCTCTAACTAAAATATTTATCGAATTAAAAGCTTATAACTTAAAACTAGTGACTTAAACCTTTAATGGTTACTCAAAACTAAGGAGTCATAATGGTAAAAGCTTTGGTTCAGTTAACTTAACTAAAAAACCAGTATAACGAAAATTAAGCCGTTGTAAACGACCAAACAGCGCAGTTTGATACATTTTTGAAAAATGTCAGCAGATTTTATGACGGATTTTACAATAACAATTAATCCAATAAATAGTGGTCTAGCGCAGTTGACGACTGGGTCTGGTGGTTAAGCGGCATAGCAGCTCATAGCCAATGGTATTTGCCCACTCGGCCACCTCATCGACACTAGGAATGTCCGCATGAGGGGTTACTGCTGGACTAGGGATAGCAGCATCACCCCATAA
This sequence comes from Psychrobacter sp., assembly GCA_030540615.1. GTDB lineage: Bacteria > Pseudomonadota > Gammaproteobacteria > Pseudomonadales > Moraxellaceae > Psychrobacter. The sequence goes on from JAUNVX010000021.1 coordinate 26,444, forward strand.
GATAACAGGACTTCCTAAGCGAGGATTGGGGATAGCAGAGACATCAATAGCAATCATATCCATGGCCACTCGTCCGAGGATAGGACAACGATAATAGAGGTTGTCTTGATAGACACTCACCCAAGCGCTATTGCTCACGGCCCGAGGGTAGCCATCCCCATAGCCAATGCTCACGATACCTTTTTTGATAGGCATACTAGCCGTATAAAGACTGCCGTATCCCACATGGGCTCCTGATGGCAGATCATGAACAGCCATGAGAGCAGCGCTTAAGGTCATCACAGGTTGCAGATTTAGGGCAGCAGCCGGTACTGACATCATTGGGGAGCTACCATAGAGCATGATACCGGGTCTCACCCAGTCATAATGGCACTGCGGGAAATTAATGATTCCCGCTGAGTTGCAAAGCGAGGCGGCTATTAAAGGACTAACTTGCTCTCTTAGCTGCTCAAGTACTGTATTGAAGGTATCTATTTGCTGCTGATTTATAGGGTTTTGC
>JAUNVX010000235.1 GCA_030540615.1 Psychrobacter sp.
TGCCATGTATAAATTGCAAGCTAAAATATGAATCAAATCTATAGCAAAAACATTGAACCGATGGCAAGCGATTAATAAATTAACGGCTCAATTGATTATGGCCATCAGTTAATAGCAGATTAACTATAGCACCAGTTATCAATGAAAACAACGAAGTAACAATTTGGTAATATAAAAAGTGTCTATAAATTTGATTATATTCTCTTATATGGCGGTTCATGACTCAGTATTGGCTTTGATTAGCCGCTAAGCTATCTTTGCCTAATAAGGGCTTTAGCTCATAAAACGCTAGCTAAAACAATAGGCGCTAACGAACCGCTAGCTTATCTAGCAGCATCGCATCGCCATAGCTAAAAAAGCGATATTGCTCATTGATAGCGTGCTCGTAGGCCTGCTCAATATTAGCCTTGCCGGCGAATGCCGCCACCAGCATCAGCAGAGTCGACTTAGGCAAGTGAAAGTTGGTCAACAAGCGATCAATCACCCCAAACTTAAACCCAGGGTAAATAAAGATATCGGTATCGCCTGACCAAGCGGATAACGGCTTACCACCTAAAGTCGTGTGCTGATAGGCTGTTTCAAGTACTCTTGTCACCGTCGTTCCCACGGCAATGACCGAATTGCCGCGAGCGTGAGTCTCGTTGATTAAATCAGCGGTAATTTGGGGCAGCTCGGCATATTCACTATGCATAGTATGATTGAGCAGATTGTCTGTTTTGACCGGTGCAAAGGTGCCTGCGCCGACATGTAAAGTGACAAAGGCTTGGCGGATGCCTTTATCTTTTAGCTGATTAAGCACGGTTTCATCAAAATGTAGGCTGGCTGTGGGGGCGGCAACGCTCGCGAGCTTGGCGGGGTCATGAAACACCGTTTGATAGCGAACATTATCGGTCTCATCGGCATGACGCTCAAAATATGGCGGGATAGGCAACTCGCCATATTGCTCAAGGTCTGGGAGAATAGGCGCGCTAAAAGCCAAAATAAACAAGTTGTCCTGACGGCCAATCATCTCAGCCTGCATTCGCCCATCTGCCAATACAAGACGCTGACCCACTTTAGGGGCTTTGCTGGCACGAACATGGCATAGCGCGGCATGTTCATAGTCTTGTGTCTGTGCGGTAGCATCAGCGTGATGATTAAGGGAGTTTGTAATGGAGTTCTGATTCAATACCCGCTCGACGAGCACCTCGACCTTGCCACCGCTGTCCTTTTGACCAAAAATCCTTGCCTTCATCACCTTGGTATCATTAAAGACGATTAAGTCCCCAGTATTGAGCAAGTCAGCAAGCTCAGTAAACGATTTGTCTTGCGCTTCGCCTCCTGCTGGCAAGTACAACAACCTAGACGCTGAGCGCTGCTCAAGAGGATAGCGGGCAATCAGAGTCTCAGGGAGATGATAGTCATAGTCGTTGACGCTTAGGTAGGGCTGATCAGTCATAAAATTCTACAGGGAATGAATAATGAGGGTTTAATAGTAAAAGGTCTGGTAATAAAGGGGAATAAAAGTCACGCCATTCTAGCAGAATCTCGCGGTAGGGTGAATGTCTGCAAAGTTCGATTAAGAAGATAGCAAGACACTAAGTCAATCGCCAAACAAATCACCAAATAAATCGGGCTGTGGGTCAGGGTTATTAATATTGATAAGCGTAGAATAAGTCACACCTACCAAACGAATAGGCAGTTGCCTTGGCACGTCTGCCAACAGCTTTTCTAACCAATAATGTGCCGACTGGGCATCGGGAAAAGGCGTATGCAGGGTATGGGAGCGAGTAATCTGACTGAAGTCAGCATATTTGATCTTTAGGGTGATGGTCTGCCCCAAATAGCCTTTTTTGTTTAACTGATTAAAGGCATCTGCATTTTGCTCGAAGATATGGGTCAACAGGCTCTGTGTGTCACTGATATTATCGCGAAAAGTAGTCTCTGAGCCGACGGACTTATGCTGCCGCTCAGCCTTCACGGGGCGCATGTCCCTGCCATGGGCAATCTCAGAGTAAAAGCGACCTCGCTTGCCAAAGCGATTGACCAAGCCATCAACGGGAGCTGCTTTGAGGTCTGCACCTGTATGGATGCCCATCTCATGCAGCTTACTCGCGGTAGCTTTACCAATCCCATGAAAGCGCTCAATGGGTAAAGAGGTGATAAAAGCATCCGCTTGCTCTGGGGTAATAACGGCAATGCCATTGGGCTTATTAATGTCTGAGGCTATCTTGGCGAGCATCTTATTGAACGATACCCCTGCCGATGCTGTTAACTGCGTCTGCTCATAGATTTGCGCTCGAAGCCAGTTTGCCATCAAGGTCGCTGAGCCATGGTGTGCTTCGATGCCCGTGACATCTAGATAAGCCTCATCCAAAGATAGCGGCTCTACTAACGCCGTCAATGAGTGCATAATTTGCCGAATCTGCTGACTGACTTGTCTATAGACCTCAAAGCGGGGTCGCACAAATACGGCCTCAGGACAGCGCTTTTTGGCTTCAAAGCAAGACATCGCTGAACGCACTCCAAAGGGCCGAATCTCGTAACTCGCGGCTGCGACCACCCCTCGACCATTAGGGTCACCGCCTACTACCAATGGCTTGCCACGAAGCTCAGGGAAGTCACGCTGCTCGACACTCGCGAAGAAGGCATCCATGTCGAGGTGGATGATTTTGCGTTGGGGTAGTGCAAGCTTGTGGGGTTTAGAGTCAGTCATTCAGTACTTAAAAAACCAAAAATGCGAATATAAATTTAAGCCAAGTCAAAACCCCTTACAAGCTAGGTTTTGTAAGGGGCAGGCTGATAGCTAGTAGTCATTATTATATCTATCGATATTTGACTAATTTGCTTTATGAACTATTGATTACTTTGAACGGTTATTTCATCGGTTTCTTCACTAACCTTAAGCCTTAACTCATCAAATCTAAACTGACCATTAGCTATCACCTGTTTAATGATTTTTTGGCGTTTATTAAGCCTTGCGCTATTCCCAGTTTTTACCTCTGCAAATATAATATGTACATCTTCTATCGGTACATTGCCGTCACAATGTTCATGTAAATTTTGAAAGATAACATAATCAATTGGGTCTCCCATAAATTTACAATCAGCAGGATTATATGGGAAATTTGCAATAAATGGTGTGAACTGTTCTCCTATTTGGCCTTTGAGTACATTTCGCTGCATATCATTAGAGCGTTTTTTTGCTAATTTAATCTCTTCAGTAAGTTGCTCTTTAAACTGCATTTCGCGTTCTAATTTGGCGGTGGCTAATTCGTTTAGTATGTTCTCCTTCTGTAAAATCTCCTTACTTTGAGCAGAGATTTTCATCAATGTCCATGCCAATAGAGCGAATAAAAATATCAGTATAATAAGTAAAATAGTGTTAGTGGTCATAACATAACTCTCGAGATTATAAGGGTGGTAATTTAAGTAGTAGGAGTCATATCCATTTCTTGGAGTCGTTTCAAAAAGGTATCTGAAAAAGGCTTAAAGT
>JAUNVX010000236.1 GCA_030540615.1 Psychrobacter sp.
TAGGTAATGATTATTAAGAAGTTGCTAATCAATATCGGCTATGACTTAGCCAATCAATGATTAAAGCACTTTTGATATAATCTATAGCTAACCTTGAATCAAAGACGCCCTCACTATTGAGGGCGTCTTTTTGTTTCCTAGATATCCTAAGTAAAACAGAGATGTTAAATAAGTGCTTTAACTGACAGCTCAGCTCGCAGACAGCGGCATATCCGTCCACACATCGCGGTAGCTGGTGTAATAAGTAATAACCATAAGCGGTGTCATCACAAATACGCCAAGGCCAAGGGTGAAGATAATGCCTAAAGGCAAAACAATCATGAGTACTAGACCAAAGATAAACATCGACAATAGGTTTTTGAGGCAACCTTTGAAACTCATTTTCATCGCGGTAATGGCATCTACGTCATGCAGGACAATTAGCGATGGCGCGAACCAAATGGACATGAGTACCGGGATTAAAAATGCAAAGCTCAAAAGATAGGCCAATATCATGGTCGTAATGGCCGCACCACTAAGGTCTTCTAACCCGCTTACATTGCCACTAAGCAAAGACATTAACATGCCGCCTAAGATAATAAGCATAGGAATAAAGGCAATGATAAACCCCACTATATAGAGTAGCGTCATAATGAGCAGTGGCACAAAATGGGTCTTAAAGCCTTCAAACAAATGATCAAACCTTAGCTCTCCTCCTTGGGCCTGAACCGCGCAGCCTTGAATCATCCCGCCTATAAAGATAAAGCTCGCAAAGCTAATCAATGGCCCAATGATTGGGATAAAACTGGCAAGCATCAAGATAACAAAGAATGCCACCCCTATCCCTACCCACAATAGAAAGTTACCCTTTAATAAGTTAAACGCTTGGGTAATCCAATTTACACCCCAACCGGCAGGACAAGTACGCGGCTCCATCAGCAATTGTGGTAAATCATTACCATAAGCATCTGTTACTGACGAGGTTGGGTTATTTTTTAGCAAAGAGGTGGTAGGCGGAGTGTAGGGCGATGTCATTATAGGCTCTCCTTAAAGTTTAATTTTAGTAGTTTTGATAGACAGCGGCTTTACGTGTCAAAAGTTTAATCATCATTTGAATACACATCTTTTTATCATAAATCAATGAATTAGCCCAACTTTATTTTACTTATTTTTTGGGTATCGTTATTATTCTTTAGAGCATTATCCGCCCAATATTAATTCATTACCCGATTAGCAAGCTCAAACAGCCTCTCTGAGGCAGTTGATAACGTGCTAACCTAATTAAGCTATATCTTCAATTAGCTACGCTAAGTCATCCATTAGCTAATGAAACTTCAGATAAGATGACTTTTTATCAATCAAAAAAAGCTTTACAGAGACTGTGACCCTATTGTCCAACGATACTCAAAACAACAGTCAAAGAAAGCCGCAAATTCAGCCCCTTTAAGCCCGTTAAACTTTGGTTTTGGTTAACTCTTAGCGTCTGTGGCTAAGGTTAAGCTCGACGCGTAAAAAAGACCCTTTGAATACTGAACTCAAAGGGTCTTTTTATGACCATTTTAGAAGCCTAAACTCTATATCCAGCCCTTCTATGTCCAGCCATCCAGCGTCCCTACCCAGCCCAACACCAGCGGCGTAGCAATCGCTTCTAATAAATCCAAGTGACCTTCATCTGCATTTAGCGCTGGAATATAGTGATACTCCTGCCCGCCGGCCTTAAGAAAGTTATCGCGGTTTTCAATCGCTAATTCCTCTAGGGTCTCTAAGCAGTCAGCTGAGAAAGCAGGGCTGACCACTTGTACCGAGCGGACGCCCGACTTGCCCCACTCTTCTAATACCACGTCGGTATAAGGCTTAATCCACTCTTGTTTACCAAAGCGCGACTGAAAGCTAATAATCCATTCGTCGTCTTTTAGCCCCAGTGCCTGAGCGACCTGAGCTGCTGTACATTTACAGCGTTTGGGGTAGGGATCGCCCTTATCGGCATAGGGCTGCGGGATACCGTGAAAGCTAAACATCAGCTTATCTGGCTTGCCATGCTCTGCTTGATATCGGCGAATCGACTCGGCCAATGCCTTAATATATAACGGATGTGCAAAGTAATCTTTGACGAGGGTCAAATTGGGTAAGTTACGCTGTTTAAGCGACCATTTGGTCACTGCATCATAGACAGCGCCGCCAGAAGTAGCGGAATACTGCGGGAACACGGGCAATATAACGAAATGGTCCACCCCTTCGCTACGCAGCTGATTCATGACATCAGGCAGGCCTGGATTGCCATAGGTCATCGCAGCATGTACCGATACTCTAAAGGGCGCCGCACTTTGACCCATTCGGGCTTGCAATAACTCAACTTGCATTTGCAAAATTTTGCGAATGGGTGAGTCGCCCTCCCAAACGCTAGCATAGGCATGAGCCACTCGCTTAGGTCTGGTGGTCAATACAAAAAGATTTAGGATAATAGCCCAAAGAAACTTAGGAATCTCAATAACTCGTGTATCAGACAAAAACTGCTTAAGATAGCGGCGAACAGCAGGAGCTGTAGGCTCATCAGGGGTACCAAGGTTGACAAGTAGCACAGCGATGCGCGGCGGCTGGGAGGGTTTCATAATGGCAAAGCGTCCTTATAACATCAGGTAGCGGCGACTTGACCTCACTTCTAGTCCAAAAAGCGATTTTCTATTATTCAACCCAGTCAGTATCATTATTGATGGTTTAAATGTTGGAAAATCATTGAAGCTAATGACGGATTAGATAGTGCGGACAGCTTGCCTAGTCTATCATTTAATAGGATATATTGCTTTGATAACTGGCCCAAAGCCAAAAGCGCTGCTGATAAGTTGTACTTCATCCCCCATCCGCTTACAATAGCCTCTGACCCTGACCAAATAGAGTATGAGGTAGATTTGAGCGCATCATCTAAGCCAACGGATTCAAACACTGACAGCGCTATTGACGCCAGTACAGCTGACGTGGCTGACCCTATCGATTTAACTCAGTCGGTGGGCATTGTCACTCCCGAAACACTCCATTTTGATACACCGCTCACCCTTGAGTGCCAACGTAGCCTGCCTAAATTTGATTTGGTCATTGAGACATACGGCTCATTAAATGCTGATAAGACCAATGCTATATTAATCTGTCATGCCCTATCTGGCAGCCATCATGCAGCAGGCTATCATAGCGCTGAGGACAAAAAGCCAGGTTGGTGGGACACCATGATTGGCCCAAATAAGCCTATCGATACCAATAAATTCTATGTGGTTTGTCTTAATAATATAGGCAGTTGCCACGGCTCTACTGGCCCCACTTCTGTCAATCCTGAGCCCAACGCTGATGGCACATTTTCGCCTTATGGCCCTGACTTTCCGCTCATCACCATCAAGGACTGGGTCAAAACCCAAGC
>JAUNVX010000022.1:0-14604 GCA_030540615.1 Psychrobacter sp.
ATTAAGAGAGCAAGCTATGGCTTTGATTTCGCTTCGTCAACTCCTCGACCATGCCGCAGAAAATAGCTATGGCGTGCCAGCTTTTAACGTCAATAACCTTGAGCAAATGCGGGCCATCATGATGGCGGCCGATCAGACCGACTCTCCGGTGATCGTTCAGGCAAGTGCTGGAGCTCGTAAGTATGCAGGGTCGTCATTTTTGCGTCACACGGTTCTCGCGGCTATTGAAGAATGGCCCCATATTCCAGTGGTTCTACATCAAGACCATGGTACCTCACCCGCCATCTGTCAGCGCTCCATTCAGTTAGGGTTTTCCTCAGTGATGATGGATGGCTCCCTACTTGAAGACGGCAAAACACCAGCAGATTATGACTACAATGCTAGCGTGACTCGTGAAGTGGTAAAGATGGCGCATGCTTGCGGGGTGTCAGTAGAAGGCGAAATCGGCTGTTTGGGTAGCTTAGAGACAGGCATGGCAGGCGAAGAAGATGGCGTGGGGGCAGAAGGCGTACTTGATCACTCGCAGCTACTGACCAGCGCTGATGAAGCTGAACAGTTTGTCAAAGACACGGGCGTAGATGCGCTAGCCATTGCTATCGGTACGAGTCATGGCGCCTATAAATTTACTCGTCCGCCTACGGGTGATATCTTGTCCATCGAGCGGGTCAAAGAGATTCATGCCCGTATTCCCAACACTCATTTGGTCATGCATGGCTCTTCGTCAGTGCCACAAGAGTGGCTCAAAGTCATCAATGAGTTTGGAGGCGATATTGGCGAGACTTATGGCGTTCCGGTGGAGCAAATCGTTGAGGCCATCAAATATGGCGTGCGTAAAGTCAATATAGACACTGATTTGCGTTTGGCATCTACGGGTGCTATCCGTCGCTATTTGGCAGAGCATCCCAGTGAGTTTGACCCTCGTAAGTATTTTAAAGCGTCAATGGAGGCCATGGCAGATATTTGTGTCAATCGTTACGAGGCCTTTGGCAGCGCCGCTCAAGCCAGCAAAATCCGCCCGATTAGCCTTGAGAAGATGGTTGAGTTTTATTAGAGCATTATCTTTAGGTAGCCTGCTTTTTAGAGGTCTTAACAGTCAAGTTAGAGCTTTATAATAGATAATCTCACTAACCATAAAGGATAAGCCATGATAAGTATGATTAAAGGCCAAGTGATGCACTTAGCTGCTCCGGTGGCTGCTATCATGACCGTGTCTGGGGTCGGCTATGAGATTGAGCTGCCGCTGCCAGCATTTTGTCAGCTGCAAATGGGCGCTACTGTCAGTATTTGGACCCATTTGCATGTACGCGAAGATGCTCAGCTATTATACGGCTTTATTGATATCAGTGAGCGTGACGTCTTTCGTAGATTGGTTAAGATTAATGGCGTAGGGGCTAAGATGGCCTTGGCTATGTTGTCCTCAATGTCGGCAAGCGAGCTTAAGATGCATGTGGCCAATGAGGACGATGCGGCGCTGACCCGTATCCCAGGTATTGGCAAAAAGACCGCGCAAAGGCTATTGATTGAGCTAAAAGACAAGCTCAATGATATCGAGACAGGAGATTTACCTTTATCGCTCAATATTGACACCTCTGCCGGTCCTAGTGAGGGCAGTATTATCGCAGAAGTGGAGTCGGCGCTGATTGGGCTTGGCTATAGAGACAAAGAAGCCCAACAAGCTATTAAGGCGGCAAGAAGCAGCTCAGAAGATGGGTTTAAAGATACCCAAGGACTGCTCAAAGCTACTCTTAAGCAGTTGTCTAACTTTTAAGCAGTTTTTAGACAACATATAGATATTAAAGACACTCAGCAGATTTTATGACGTAATAAGACGACAGCCATTGTCGTCTTTTTATGTCTGGATGCCTTGATATATAGGGTTTTCAGGCATTGCATATTATTTTGGTAGCCACTATGATAGCCATTCAATTCAAAAATTAGCTTCTGGTAGCCACATATTTGTTTTGTAACTGAGTATTATTTATGAAAAATTGAGACAATATTTTGGGCCGGCAGGTTCTTGCTTGTGATCTTTATGGATATATAAGTAATGGAAAAATGCAAGCAGGAATTTAACCCCATGCAATACTTTGTCAAGTAGATATTAATGTGATTTTTTATAAAAAAACCTAGCCTTGAGAGGGCTAGGTTAATACGGTATGAGGTAGACTGGCAGGCCTACAATCGATGAGAATACTGTAGCCACTCTAGATAATCTTACGCCGCTATTAGTAGCGACGTGCAACTACTATAGCTTATCCAGCTATCTTCTTAAGTAAGAACTCTACGCGGCTACTATCGCTGCCATTACCTTTATAACCGTATGCATTGTCTACGGCTTTATCAAGCGCCGCATGAGCTTTAGTTAGCTCTGGATAGGGGTCGATGAGGTATGTGTTATAGAGTTGAGCCAAAGTTGGCGCATCCTCGCTGCCGTCTTGATAATATTGTCGAGCATCAAGTACTGCTTGCGCCGCCGCTTTAATTTTATCCTTAGCTTTAGTCGCCTTAGGGTCGGATTCATCTGCCATAAATGGGTATGGCAAGTTGTTATAGATAATACTACTAGAATAGCGATAGTCGCTTTTGAGTCTACCTGCAGTTAATCGTATAAAAGAATTATGCATACTGCTACACAAAACACCGAAATGGTAAATCGTAGCACTTGGTAAACAGAAATGTGGAGCACCACATATTACCTCAGAGCTGATAAATCCTACTGGTAAGTACAAGCGATTCTCTGATGAAACTTGAGGTATGAATAAATAATTACCTTCTTTTGGTTGACGTCTTTCCGTAAAAAGGTGAGGTGTATCTGCAAGTTTCCTAGTAGCTTCTCTAGAACTCGATAACCGGTTATGTCTTACGTTTTCGATACGCGCTCTGACTAAGGGCATACTTGCTAAATCTTTATTTATCTCTGATGGGTCGTGACCATCAAACCATAGACACCATCTTTCGATATTATTGAGGAATTCTTGCGCACCTATGAATCGACGCAAATACTTCTTAGAAATTGGTTCATTGTCTATTAAAGTATGATATTCGCTTGCACTTATTAGTAAATTACCTCCATCGTTAGACATTGAGCCAAAATCCATTAAAGGCTCTGATGAAAATTGCTTTTTAGTTTTCTGAAAGAAAACTAAAGGCGCATCAACTAAATAACCGTTAATATTTTTTGCCTGAACTGGCTTAGGTTCAGCTGATGGGTTGTCGTAATGGAAAATAGTTTTCTCTTTGCGTTCAAGATTAGAATATCCAATAATGACGCAGTGTACTGCCGCGATACCTTTTCCTTCATTAGTCCACTTAAACGTATGATGCGCAAAGTTTATATGGCCCCCACAATCTGACAATATGTATTTCCAGAGAATAGATACTTGCTCGCCTTGAACAATAGAGTTAGTAGATACGAAAGCGGTTTCAACATAGTGATTAGGTTTACTGACTGACTGCATATAGTGCATTGCTTTGATATACCATGCCGTGACGTAATCTAATGCTCGATTATCTTTAATAGCATTAGCGACACCTAGCATGTCATTTCTTTGTTCTTTATTTTGTTGATTTTTTCCAATGAAAGGTGGATTCCCCATTATAAAAGCACATTCGTTAGCTGCTAGTACACCTTCCCATTCAATTTGTAGTGCATTACCTTCCACAATGTGCGGACTATAAACGATTGGAGTCGTTGGTCTTGTCGTACCAAAGCGCTCTGCAGTAGCTTGGTTAAGCTGGTGATCTGTAATCCACATTGCTACTCGAGCAATATGCGCGGCGTGTGGTTCAATCTCGATACCATAGAACTGTTCAACGGTAACGTTACACATACTACTAATATCGAAAAGACCTTTTTGATCACCAAATATTAAAGCGATAAGCTGGTTTTCTAATAGGCGCAGCTCACGATAAGCAATGATCAAGAAGTTGCCGCAACCGCAGGCAGGATCAAAGAATTTTAAGGTGGGTAGCTTCTCGTAAAGCTTTAGAGCTCGGGGCTTGTTATTCACACATTTAGAGAACTCATCGCGAAGTTCCTGCAGAAATAAAGAGTTAATGACCTTTAGAATATTCTTTTCGCTAGTATAGTGAGCGCCAAACTCGCGGCGCTTATCGTCTGTATTCTCCGTAGCGCTAACGTCCAATACGCTCTGGAACATCGAACCGAAAATAGCAGGGCTAATCTCACTCCAATCTAAATCATTACACTCAATAACTAGGTTATAAAGCTTCTCGTCGAAATATGGGATATTGATAGAGTCGGCAAACAGTCCGCCGTTAACGTATGGAAATTGTCCATAATGATCTGGTAAGCGGCTCGAGCGGGTTTCAGTATTAAGTGTGTCGAAGAGGGTTGTGAATATCTGCTGCAAGTTACTACCGTCAGGTAGAGCATGTTTTTCTAACAGGTTCTGTAGTAAGTGAGTCTTGCCAAAGATAGCAGTGTCATCGGCGAAGAAACAGAAGATTAAACGCGTCAAAAATAGCGCTAGGTCGTCCGCATCTACACCATCTTCAATAAAGGCTTGGTGGAGTTTAGCAACCTTCTCCGTCGCCTGACGGTTGATAGGGTTCTCTTCAATTATCTCGCTCGACTCACTGTCAGGTGATAAAAAAGATAGCCATTCTGCATTTTTTGGTAGGTCTGTTAATGCGCAGCGATACTGCTTAACGTCTAGAGGATTTATTACGTCATAAAGCCAAAGCTCATCGAAGTTACATAAGATGATATAGCGCGGCTTCTCGTTAGCGTTTAGGCCATTGTAATAGTCACTTACTTGGGTGTAGGCGTTATTGAGATCAATGCCACGACTCTTTTGCTCGATGATCACCTGTTTCGGAATGAAAGCATCAATATAGTTCTGGCCTTTCTGTTTTTTGAGACGATGTTCGAAAGCTTTTAATTGAGTCTGCCCTGATACGCCATACGCATTGAATATCTGTGTCCAAAAATTCTGGCTCTGGCCGCGTTCGTAACCTTCCGCATCTTTGTAGTCATGGATAATACGTTGTAGCTGTTCGCGGACGTGTTGGTAGTCTAGACTCATTATTATTAACTGCCTTTTTATATATGTCATCTGAGTTGGAAGTGATAGTTGAATTGCGATTATGGACTGCGCATTTAAGCTAAACAGTTCTTATAGCGCTGATATTGAAATTATTATCTTATCATTATTATGCTAACTAGGCTTATTACGTTTGCTACTATATGAGCGCTTTAGTAGCTTTTAAATATCAGAGTTTGTAAAGTTCTATTGAGTCTATTAGTTAATTCAGTCTTGATACAATCTAATTTATAGTTGATTTAATGGGGGTATGGAGTATGTTCGCAATAGCAAATACAGATCATGGTTGGTTCGATTTTTTGAAATCTAGAGATATGGTAAATGACATTAACTTTTGGACACCTATATCTTGGAGTCTAAAGGGCCTTGATGAAGGCTCAATGTTTTATTTTATGTTGAAGTCCCCTATAAGAAAGATTGGTGGCGGCGGTGTTTTTAGGGAATATAGAGATCTTACAGTTGATGAAGCATGGGCATCCTACGGTTTACGCAACGAATTTGATAATAAAAAAGATTTTATAGCAGCCCTAAATAAGCATGGGGTGGATAGCTAGTATTATATCGCTTATAGCTTTCTTTATCTGGGTATCGGTAGTCAGACTCTTATCTGTCTTAGCCATGTAACTCAATCCTCTTAACTGGTAGCCATTTTGGTAGTCACTCTCATAGCTTTATTACATTTTCTATGAGTTGCTAACATTTGCTATATTATCCTGCAAAGCTAACAGTATCAATGGTTTGCGATTGATACCAGTTGATGGGGTTTGAGTCTTAACGCGACAGCCATTGTCGTCTTTTTTATGGATAGAAAAAATCATCACTGAAAATTGTATTCAATTGCCGTATTCTAGTCATTTATCTTGCCAGTTTTCTATCAGAGACGACTTTTAAGGACCGGTGTTAAAATTCGGCTTTAATAGTTAATGAGAACAGTCGCTTATAATTAGTTGCCTTCAATAGTTGACTTAGCAAGATTAAATAAGCGTTTTAAAGTGTTAACCCTGACGGCTATTTTAGGAAGTAAATGCTCAATGATGGACAATCGATTAATTAATCCTTTCGAGCGCCAAGATGACGCTCCTGATACTGGTATTCGCCCAGCACGCCTGGTTGACTATATCGGTCAGCCAGTGGTGCGTGAGCAAATGGAGGTGTTCATCGGGGCAGCGCGAAATCGCGGTGAAGCTTTAGATCATACCTTAATCTTTGGGCCGCCAGGCCTTGGTAAAACCACCCTTGCCAATATCATCGCTCGTGAGATGGGTGGCAATCTGCGCTCAACCTCAGGGCCGGTTATGGAGCGAGCAGGAGACTTGGCAGCGATGCTGACCAATCTAGAGGAAGGTGATGTTCTATTTATCGATGAGATTCATCGATTAAGCCCTGTGATAGAAGAGATCCTTTATCCGGCGATGGAAGACTTTCAGCTGGACATTATGATTGGGGAAGGACCAGCAGCACGCTCTATCAAACTTGATTTGCCTCCTTTTACTTTGGTGGCCGCTACCACTCGTGCAGGGCTACTTACCTCGCCATTACGAGACCGCTTTGGTATCGTTCAACGCCTTGAGTTTTATAGTATTGAAGATTTGACCACCATCGTTAGTCGTTCAGCGAGATTGATGAATGTGGTGATGACACCAGATGGGGCATTGGAAGTGGCCCGTCGTTCAAGGGGTACACCGCGAATTGCCAATCGGTTGCTACGCCGCGTGAGAGACTATGCTGAAGTCAAAGGCAACGGTCAAATAGACGGTGACATCGCCGACAGTGCTCTGGATATGTTAGCGGTCGATCGGCGCGGGCTTGACCATCTTGATAGGCGCTATATTGAGATGCTGCATGATCGTTTTGATGGAGGTCCTGCTGGAGTAGAGGCTATTGCTGCGGCTATGGCAGAGGATAGGGGCACGCTTGAGGACGTCATTGAGCCATACCTTATCCAACAAGGCTTTGTGCTGCGAACAGCTCGTGGCCGGATGCTCACCCAAATGGCCATTGACCAGATGCGATAGGGGTTAAGGCTAAGGGGAGCTAAGACTAAGTCAGTTACGGTTCAAGTGGCTAGGACTAAACTGGTTAAGACTAAAGCGGCTAAGACTAAAATGATAATGAGCAGGTTCTATTTGGCCTTACCTCTCCATTAAAAGCATCAATTGACTCAGTGACGCCCTAATACACCATGCAGGCCGCATTAAGAAGGCCAAAGCTAATAGCAGTACTGGCGAGTAAAATAGCATGGCTGATATGACCCGCTTCAATCCCTTGAGAAATAGTGGGCAGGGCTAAGCGTACTGAAAAATAAGCCAATAGTTGCACAATTAAGGCCACGATGCCCCAAATAATCATATCAAATAAACTAACACTATGGCTAATCACCGAAGCCAAGGCCAAAACAAAGCCTATCATAGCGCCGCTGAGGCTAATACTGGCCGCAATATTGCCTGCTTTTATCAAAGCAAACTCTTGATGAGGCGTGATGGCAGTATAAATCCAAACAAAAGCCGCTAGTAAGGCAGTGGCTGCTAAGCCGTAGGCCAAAAAACTTGGCAGCGTAGCTAAAATATCAGAAAACATCATGGGTCAGTTGCCTTGCAAAGAGGTAGAGGTTAAATAAGCAGTAGCAGTCAAATTACTTAAGTTAATCTGAAAATCTACGGGACAAAATAATGCGGTACAAAATGGCTGGTGTCTTTGGTGATTAAGCTATCATCTTCACGAATGCCTATGCCAGCTGCGCTATGACCAATGACCCAACTGCCAATAACGGGATAAACGGGTCGGTTGGCGTGGTTCATAAATTGCGGCAGAGGTTGCATGGCTTGATAGACCATCTGAGTGGAACTAACGTTGCCATACTCGCCAGAAGTCATTAATCCTGTCGGGCTAAAATCCGTATTTAGCAAGGTGATATTGGCCCCTTCACGTGAGAATAAGGGCTTTTGAATAATACCATGTGCTATTTGAGTAGGGGTTAACTGGGTCAGTTTAGTTCGCTCAGCGGCAAAGTAGCTGGGCAATAGGTTGGGATGATTGGGGTTTAATTCCCAAAGAATCGGTAATATGCCTTTATTGCTCAGCAGAGACTTCCACATAGGCTCAAGCCACTGGGTATGACTGTCGGCAAGGTAAGCCGAAAAGGCCTCTTGTATCAACCACTCCCAAGGATAAAGCTTAAAAAGTGCACCGATAGGGCTATCGGCCAAATCGACAAATTGCGCCACCTTGCCATCCTCTTCCATTACCCCAATCTTGCGAAGGTCCATAAACTGGGTCTCAAGCCCAGCCTGAATAGCTGTATCCTGCAAATAACGACAGGTTACCACGTCTTCAATACTGTCCGTAATGGTCGCAAAAGTAATCTTGGTAGGCGATGAAGCTTTGACGGGCTTAACCAATGAAACAGGACGGGCCTGATAATTAGAAGATGAAGAAACGCGTCGGCTGAGCGTCTCATCAATAATCCGCCACTGCCCAATCAGGCGCTCATGAATGCTATTGAACTGATCGGCTTGAGGAAAATTATCCTGAAGCCAATACCACTGCGCCACACTCGCTTCAAACAAAGACGTCGGGGTATCAGCGTTGTATTCGAGTAGCTTGGGGGTAGGGGTATGAATAGGGTGATAGACCAAGTCAAATCGGCCATAAACACAAGGGTCTCGTCGCTGCCAGCTTTGTTCAATAAGTGCTGCTGCTGAATCAGAAATGCCAAGTTGAGCAAAGCGGTCATTTGTGATAATAAAATCGACAGCGCTCAAGCACATCTGGTGTAAAGTGGTGGTGGCCTCTTCAATAATATCAATCTGCGCCGCTGTAAACTCATAGCAAGCGCTTTCCTGCCAATAGCTGCCCTCTAAGCTATGGTAATCAAAGCCTAGCCTCTCAAGTTTGGACTGCCAATTGGGTCGGGGAGTAACGGCACGTCGAATCATAAAGTTGAGTAGCCAAAGGATTTAGTTAAGGGGGTCATACCTAGCTACCGCCACTGCTAAATCGGCTACCAAAGCCGCCTCGTTTGACTGATTTTGCATGACGGGCTTGGTCGGGGCTATGACGATACCCGCTAGCATAGAATAAAAACATACCGCTATGATGGCGCTCGCCTTGGCGTTGGCACTCAGTCTCGCCCCAATCTTTGACGCAGTCTTGCTCGTTTGCATACTCATAGGTGTTGTTACCTGTCTTGGTATCACTGCAAGCTAGCATGGCGGCTGAGCCAAGCAGTACTAAAGAGACTTGACCCGAGCGCTTCAATAAAGTGCTATTTGGTAAAGAAGATTGGGGTAAACGAGTAGATTGGGTCATAGTAGTCTTATAGTAATAGATTGGATAATAATAGGTTTGATAGCAATAGATTCGATAGTAATGGGCACATTGAGAGATAGCACTGAGCGGGCCAAGTTTGCTTTAACAAGGTAGGCCGTTTACTAGCGCTATTAAAGGGCCGCCGAGCCGGGCCAAATCTTGCCGGGGTTTAAGATATTATTGGGATCAAGTGCGGTTTTGATAGCCTGCATTAGCCCAATAGCGTTGCCATGCTCATAGGGCATATATTTTTGTTTGCCTTGGCCAATGCCGTGCTCTCCGGTACAAGTGCCGCCCATATCAATGGCCCGCTGAGCCAATCTACCGATAATGGCTTCAGCCGCTTCAATCTCTTGAGCGTCCGTGGTGTCTACCAACAATAAAACATGAAAGTTGCCATCGCCCACATGCCCCACAATAGGGCCAATCATACCAGAGTCCTCAATATCTTTGGCGGTCTCGCTTACGCACTCAGCCAACCTTGAGATAGGCACGCAAGCATCGGTCGATAAAGGCTTGGCAGTGGGTCTTAGGGCAGCACTGGCATGATAGGCATTATGGCGGGCTTGCCACAGACGCTTTCGCTCTGCTACATCGGTATCCCAAACAAAGTCTGAGCCACCAAACTCTGCAATAATATCAGCAAAAGTATGGGCTTGCTCATGGACACTGGCCTCACTACCATGAAACTCTACAAACAAGGTTGGCGTCTCTTTAAGGGTGAGATTGGCGTATTGATTACAGGCTTTAACCTGAAGGGCGTCTAATAGCTCAATCCGAGCAATAGGCAAGCACATCTGGATGGTGAGCATGGTCGCTTCGCACGCCGCTTCAACGGTGGGAAAGTGGCAAAGACCACTACCAATACACTCGCTGATACCAAAAAGCTTTAGGGTAATTTCGGTGACGATACCTAATGTGCCCTCAGAGCCAATCATTAGGCGGGTCAAGTCATAACCGGCTGAAGACTTTTTGGCGCGGGTGCCTGTTCGAATAATCTCTCCAGAGGCCGTGACCACTTCTAAGGCCAATACCACATCTTTCATAGTGCCATAGCGGACTGCATTGGTGCCTGAAGCTCGGGTGGCTACCATGCCGCCAATACTGGCATTGGCTCCTGGGTCAATGGGGAAGAATAATCCAGTATCACGCAAATAATGATTAAGCTGCTCGCGCGTCACCCCTGGCTCAACAGTGACCGTCAAATCTTCACGATGAACCTCTAAAATAGTATCCATAGCGTGCATATCGATACACAGGCCGCCAAAGGGAGCATTAAGTTGTCCCTCAAGCGAGGAACCTATACCAAAGGCAATCACTGGCATGCTAAATTGATTGCAGATAGCTACGGCTGCTGCCACATCTTGTTTGTCACGCGCGGTCAATACGGCATCAGGGGGCTGATTGGTGAGCCAAGTCATGGTATGACCATGCTGCTCACGCACCGTGAGATTGACGCTTAATTGATTTGGGAATTTGGCTTTAAGTGCTGCAATAGCCTCGGCATAATTGGGCTTGGCGAGATAGGTGCTAATATCCCCTGATAGGGCTTGTGTAGACCGAGTGTCTTGAATGGACTCAGACATAAGGACTCCTGGTAATCCTTTTTTGAACTAAAATTAGGATATAAAGGTTTATCTAGAGGTTAAAAGTTTTTTAGCCTACCATGCGCCAAATCACAAAGATTATCGCTATAAGATAAAACACAATTCCCATCACAGTCGATAATACTGACAAGCCACCGATGAGTTGCGTGGCCACTGCCACACTGATTACAAAGCCCGCTAGCGCGAACCAATCGCGGCGGCGGTCGTTTAGCATATCAGCACGAATTTGCTGAATCTCACGCAGTTGGTCGTCTTGACGAGAGCCCTGAGAGGCCAGACTCTGTAAGCCTTGATCAAATAACTTGGGCAGCTGAGCGCTGGTGAGTAATAGCTCAGGCAACTGAGCACGAAGCTGTTG
The DNA here is from genome assembly GCA_030540615.1 of Psychrobacter sp. Lineage (GTDB taxonomy): Bacteria > Pseudomonadota > Gammaproteobacteria > Pseudomonadales > Moraxellaceae > Psychrobacter. The sequence continues at coordinate 11,340 of JAUNVX010000022.1, forward strand.
TAAGTTTCGCACAGGGTCTAACTGCTCTTTCACCCAACCCGTTAAAATAGGTTTGGCCAATGACCAAATATCCAAGTCAGGATAGAGGTCACGACCTAGTCCTTCAACATGCACCAGTGTCTTTAATAACAGCATGAGCTGCGGCGGAATACTCATGTGATGACGACGGGCGATGTCAAGGATTTGCATTAGCACGCCAGCGAAGTCGATTTCATTAATAGGTTTAGACAGCATGGGCGAAACCGTTCGCCGCATATCTCGGGTGAGCGCGTGCTTATCGGCATTGGGCGGAATCCAGCCCGCTCGGCTAACGATATCGACTAGGGCAGTGAAGTTATTATTAATCACAGACAGCAGCATACGCGCGACGATAAGCTGATCGTCTTTGGACAGCTCACCCATAATGGCGCAGTCTAGGCCGATATATCTCGGGGTAAAGTTAGGGTGGGCAGCCACCACTTCTTGTGGCGCGATTTCAACGAAGATATTGCCTGGGTGCATATCAGCGTGAAAGAAGTTGTCCCTAAAAACTTGAGTAAAAAAGATAGTCAAGCCGCGTTCGGCTAAAGCTGCTCTATCGTAGCCAAGCTCATCAAAGACATGGGTGTGCGAGATAGGAACGCCGTGGATACGCTCCATGACCATCACGTTTTTAGCAGCGTTATAAACTTCAGGCACATACATCATCGCCGAGCCCAAAAAGTTATTGCGCATCTGCGTGGTATTATCCGCCTCAAAGGTCAAATCAAGCTCGCCGAGCATCACTTGCCGATAGTCTTCGACAATATCGATTACCCGCACCGCTCGCGCTGCCTCTATCCGAGCAGACGCCCACTGGGCAAGCTCGCGAAGCAGCTCAAAATCGGCAATGATGGTCTCACGGATATCAGGTCGCACGACTTTAACCACGACTTCACGGCCATCGTGAAAGGCGGCAGTGTGGACTTGAGCGATAGAAGCGGCTGCCAATGGTTTGATGTCAAAGCGCGTAAATAAGGTGTCAATAGGCGCCCCAAGGCCCTGTTTGGGGTCTTCAATTTGGGCAATAGCAATATTGACATCAAAGGGCTTGACCCTATCTTGCAAGTGAACCAATTGAGCGATAATCTCGGGTGTCACCAAGTCGCGGCGGGTAGATAATAACTGACCAAGCTTTAAAAATAGTGTCCCCATGTCTTCTAGAGCAAGCTTGATACCATCGGGTTGATGCGACTTGCCCCAAGCAGCAGGATGAAGCCGAATCAATCTCACGATTGGCTGTAGCTGCGGCGCATCTTCGATAGGCAGGTGGGTATCAATTCGGTAATGAGCAGCGATTCGCCATAGCTCAAGCAAACGTTTACGATATGAGAAAAGCATGGATAAAAGCAGCCTCTACGGTCATTGTAGTCAAGGATATGGCGATATAGATATCAAAGTGAGCATTAAAAAAGGCTCTAAAGAGTGTATAAAAAAGAAGCAAAACTCTCAAAGCCTTTTTTGATTAAAGAAAGCAATTATATAAACAGGCTTCTTTATTGCTGTTGATTGAACTTAGCCTGCTCAGCTTTTATCATAGCAAGTCTGGCCTCTTCGCGCTCAACGTCGGCACGCAATTTAAGCAGTTGCTGCTTTAAATCAGTCATTTCAGCCTCGGTCTCAGGATTGGGCTTGCCATTTCCCGCCACATCATTGGCCCAATCAGCGACATCCTCAAAGGTATGCTTGGCCGTTTGCTTGACCGTGCCCTTGAGATGATTCATCACCAGTCCCAATTGACTGGCGAGAGGTACGCCAATGAGCGGCTCCAATTGACCAGCGATATCAGGGTCAAACCCTGCCATCAATTGTTTGAGCTGCATCAGCACTTTATAGTCGCCCTCGATAGGCAGATTGCCTTCCACGCCGCGCATTAGGTTCAATAGCTCAGCAGGGTTGGCGACATTAATGGTGCAATCTGGCCGGGCATGACCGATGCCTGCAATATGGGCACTCGCCTTATCTCGATCAGCGCTTAGGTCATAACCACGTGACTCAAAGACACTGGCTGTGGTGACAGGCTCAAAGCGTAAGTGATCGTCATTGAACAACACATCTAAGTGCAAATCAGGCAGCTGCATATTGAGACGTAGCACTTTGCCCGATAGCGGCGTTAGTCCTGCTCGGGTAATCTCATCACTTTTGAGGGCTAAATTAATTAGCTTCTCTACGCCAGCCAACAATAAGACAGTAAGCATATATAGTCACCTTATGACACAGCCTAATAAAAGATTAAATAAAGTCGCCAGTTGTTAAATGAAACAGCTACTTTTTAAAGCCACGATGGACTGCAACAATACCCGCCGTTAAGTTATGGTAGTCGCAGTTTTCAAACCCAGCACTCTCCATCATCTGCTTTAGGGTCTGCTGATTGGGATGCATGCGGATGGACTCGGCTAAATATTGATAGCTTTCAGAGTCGCCAGCGACCAGTTTTCCCATGATGGGCAGAGCAGTGAACGAATAGATATCGTAGGCCTTGGACAAAGGCTCAAAGATGGGCTTTGAGAACTCTAAAATCAGCAATCGACCACCAGGCTTGAGAACGCGGTACATAGAGCGTAGCGCAGCGTCTTTGTCGGTGACATTGCGAAGACCAAAACTGATGGTTACCAAATCAAACGAGTTATCTTCAAATGGCGCTAAGGTCTCGGCATTGGCTAAGATAAAGTCAACATTATTGCAGCCAGCATTAAGCAAACGTTCGCGGCCGACCTCAAGCATCGCCTCATTAATATCGGACAAAACCACATGACCGCGTCGACCGACCTCTTTACTAAAGACCTTGGCTAAATCACCCGTACCGCCTGCAATATCGAGCACATGCTGACCTGCTCGAACTCCACTTAAGCTAATGGCATAGCGTTTCCACAAGCGGTGAATACCAAATGACATCAAATCGTTCATAATGTCGTATTTTTTGGCCACCGAAGTAAAGACATCAGCAACACGCGCTTGCTTCTCTGCTTTTTTGACCTTTTTGAAGCCAAAATGGGTTTCCTCTAAGCCATCTGTTTCAGGAGTATGGGGATTATTAATATCATCTTTTGGGTTAAAGCGCGGGGGATAGTGCGAGTGTTGGCTTTGAGTACCCTCGGGCGACTTTGATTGTGCGGTTTGATGGTTGACCGTTGCTTGAGAAGCTAAGTCATCAGGGCTGGTGAATGGCTGGGTTGCCTGTTGGCCTTGTGGCACGCCTTTGGGCAAGTCTTCGGCTCGAGTGAACGCTGACTCATGGTTAGAGAGA
>JAUNVX010000022.1:14704-25988 GCA_030540615.1 Psychrobacter sp.
TGGTCACGCTCGCTGCTTGTACCTGAGCCATAGTGCGCTGTTTTTGGGTGATACTATCGGCCACCAAGTGCGCCTGCAAATCATCTGTTTTTCTGGTACTAGAGGTGGCTGCCTCTTTGAGCACAGCTGAAATGGAATGGTCATTTGATTGATGACTGCTTGAAGGCGTGGATAAGCTGTCATTATTAACAGGGTTAGAATTAATAGGGCTAGAGTCGTTACTGCTCATGAGGCGTCCTTTATACAGTTATTTATATATACAGTTATACGGTGTCTTTTGAATCAATTAAAAGGTTAAATAATATAGGGCTATCATACAGCAATCGGCTCAATTCTGCCGTCGTTATTCGGCAGATGCACATGCTCTATAATCTCAAGCTCACGCTCGCAAACCGGCTCAATAAAGCTCGCCACGCGGCCTAATGGCTTCATAGCTACAAAGCCTTCAGCGATAAAGTCATAAAGCGGATGATAGTTGTATTTATAGGCGGTACTTTTGGCCAGTGCAAACGCCTTTTGTAACATGAATGAGTTAATATATTTATCCGTGCGATAGCAGACATCCTTTAACGAGGCAAGCTGGGCGCGGCGCTCATCGGCTTCGTTAACGGTTCGATAAGCCAATAACATATTAGGCTCATTAACTGGCAAATCTTGCGCCAAAAGCCACTCAGCTAAATGCAAGTCAAGTTCAGTGGCGACAATGGCTGAGTGAATGGCCAATGTCCCCGTCTCTAAAGCGGCAGTTGGTGCTAGACTTTCAAGTTTTTGAGCTTTTGGGATGATACGTTCAAGCTGACGCGCTAAGATATCGAATTCGGCGCCGCCATAGAGCTTGTTGACGAAATAGGCGGCCATTAACTGATTTTTTGGCTGCGAAAATAAGGCTTGGTGGGTCTGCTGAATCCGAGCACGCTGCCAAGCTTGCACTTCCTCAAGTTTAGAGGCTAGCTTCGCATCGCTGTGGTAAGGCAGCTGCCGATAGTGGTCAAGATGACCCTTCAAATCAGATAGTGCAGACATATGGTCAAATCCTATTTTTTATCTCAGGTTTGTTAGGCCAAGATTTAGTTTATCGGTATTTTAAGGGTCATGACGATTAGACCGTGAAAGTTAGGTCATGATAGCTAGGCTGTGAGGCGATAAATAATCAAGGGTAAATTCAGCCCATTACCTTAAAATAATTACTGATATAACTCAAATAGCAAACTGTTACCTATTATGGCAGGTTGTGTCATTGCTAAGGGCTTTTGAAAAGTAAAAAATAAAAGAATAACGAGCTGATAAGGTAAAAGTTAAACAGAATAAAACGGACAATCAGGTTAAGATAAAAATAACCACAAAATCATCTCAGTTGGGAGTCATATCAAATGAGTAAAAAAACCAAAACCTTAGATAAAAAATCGCAAAAAGCCAGCCGGGCCTCTGTGAGCAAGTCTCAGTCTCCAAATCAGTCTGAAGTTAATCAAAGATTGGCAGTCAATCCTCTAAGTCAATTCTCTTTAAATGAAGATGAGCTGAAGCTTGCTTTGGTGACAGCCCAATATGCGTTAAGAGACACTAGGCAAAATGAGGATGCAGCGATTGAGCCGACAGGTCTTTTGGTACTGGTCAATGGGATGGAGCTGTCAGGGAAAGGTCGTGCCGTCACCCAATTAAGACAATGGGTAGACCCAAGACTGCTCAAAGTAGAGGCAACGATAGGCTATCCTGCCTTGCCCTCACAGCCGCTGTGGCAGGCGCATACCAAAGCATTGCCCCGTCATGGGGATGTGATGGTCTACTTTGGCAACTGGTATGCTGATTTATTATTTGAGGTTATGCAGCTCATTGATGCCAAGTCGGCAAATTGCGACTGGCACGCTTATCTAAATGATCAACTAGAGCGGCTGACGGCTTTTGAAAAAGATTTGGCTAGCAATGGCACCAAGCTACTTAAATGCTGGTTCCATGTTGATTCCAAAACGCTACAAGCTAGGCTGAATGATAAAGATGCTGATCCCGAGCAGCTTTATCAAATAGACTGGTCAGACAGCAAAGTATTGGCTCAATTTAACGAGGTGGCCCAGCAAGTCCTAGGGCATCAAGACGATTGGATTATCATCGACGGTAGTGAGGATGAAGAGAGCAGCATGGCTTTTTGTCATCATGTCCTTCATGCGATGCAGTGGGCGGTGAAGAGTAGCCAAAGTCAGGCAGGCAAGCCGCAGGAAAAAGCCCAAAAGAATCAATTGGCTTATCAAAAGCCCAAGCATGAGTTTATTTGGGCCGATGTCCCTGATGAGCTGATTGACGTTAATGACTCCGATATGGACAAGTCTGATTACAAAAGTGAGCTGGCACAAAAGCAAGCCCAGTTAGCCAAGCTGCTTAGGAGCCGCGGTAATCGGCATGTGGTCTTTGCCTTTGAAGGAATGGATGCCGCTGGTAAAGGCGGGGCTATCAAGCGCTTAGTGGCACCTTTAGACCCTAGGGAGTATCAGATTTATAATATCGGTGCACCGATGCGCTATGAGCTTGACCATCCGTATCTATGGCGATTTTGGACCAAGCTGCCCAATGCACAGACCGATCGCATTAGCCGAATTGCAATCTTTGACCGGACTTGGTATGGCAGAGTATTGGTTGAGCGTATAGAAGGATTTGCTACAGAACAAGAGTGGCAACGGGCTTATGATGAGATTAACCGATTTGAGGCTGATTTAGCTGCTTCAGGAACCATTGTCATTAAGTACTGGTTGGCTATTGATAAAAAGGAGCAGTTGGCAAGGTTTGAGGCCAGAGAAGAGACACTGCATAAGCAGTTCAAACTAACCGAAGATGACTGGCGCAACCGGGACCGCTGGCAAGACTATGTTCAGGCGGCCTCAGATATGCTACTTCGGACCAATACCTCACCTGCCCCTTGGTGTATGGTGGCCACCAATGACAAACGTACCGCTAGGCTCATGGTGCTAGATCATGCCATAGCCCAACTTACCAAATTGCTTAAACCTGCTTTAGGTAAAAAAGCTTTTTAGCATTATAATTTTTAGTGAATCAAGCTATTTATCGGCTAGGCTTTCGGTTAAAACAGGCTTATTTTGTGATATTAGACTCACAACCATCAGGCTTTTAAGTAGATGTCTAAGAAGGCTTGCTAGAGCCTTCTTAGACTGCTTATTTTGGTTACATAATATTGCGCAGTTTGACCATATATACGATTGAATATTATCCCAACCTCTTTATAATAGGGCGCTATTTTTACCATCGTTTTGTATCAAAGCGCTGATGGTTTAACTGTCACGATAAGACCATCGTTTTTATCTTGAGTCAGTACAGGGCATTGTCATTTATGGGCATGAGTACCAATACCGCCAAACCAATCCGTCAAGTTGGTTCATTACAAGTCAATCTCTTATTTGCCGCCTTATTGGTCGGTATGACCGCCTACTTTCTATGGTGGGGGCTGGACTACACTCGCCATCAGCAGACTTTATTATTCGTCATTGCCACTTTGTTTGGCATCTTTATGGCCTTTAATATTGGTGGTAATGATGTCGCCAACTCTTTTGGTACCTCTGTGGGCGCGGGAACGTTAACGATTCCGCAAGCCTTAGCCGTTGCGGCCATCTTTGAAGTGTCTGGCGCTGTTATCGCTGGGGGTGAGGTCACTGACACCATTCGTAAAGGCATCGTCGATCTCGATGGGTTATCCGTCACGCCTAATCAATTTATCTATGTGATGCTATCAGCATTGATAGCGGCAGCATTTTGGTTGTTGTTTGCGACCAAAAAGGGACTGCCTGTGTCCACCACGCACTCTATCATCGGCGGCGTGGTTGGTAGCTCAATCGTCTTAGGGATTTATCTCGGCGGTTTTGACATGGCCCTATCGACAGTCGCTTGGGGCAAAATCGGTGAGATAGCCATTTCTTGGGTACTGTCTCCACTGCTAGGCGGCGTGCTCTCCTATCTGCTCTATGGTCAAATTAAAAAGAACATATTGGCCTATAACGATATGGCGGAGGCGCGGGTTCATGAGCTAAAAACCGCCAAAAAAGCCATTAAAAAGAATCATAAGGCATTTTTTGAGCAGCTCTCAGAGTCACTTCAACTCTCCTACACTCAAGCGATGCTACGTGATCAAGAGATATATAAGGATGAAGAGTGCACCAGAGAAGATTTGGAGACCGACTACTATCGCGATCTTTATGATATCGAACGTGAGCGTAGCAATCTTGATACTCTAAAGGCGCTTAAGACTTGGGTGCCGCTGATTGCTGCATTAGGCGGTATGGTCATGATGTCTATGATAGTGTTTAAAGGGCTTGAAAACGTCAATTTGAACCTAACTACACTGCATGCTTTTTTAATCATCGGTATGGTAGGAGCGCTGATTTGGTTAACCACTTTTATTTATACCAAAAGCATCCGTGGTAAGCTAAAAGATGACCTATCCAAAGCTACTTTTATCATGTTCAGCTGGATGCAGGTCTTTACCGCTTCAGGCTTTGCTTTTAGTCATGGCGCTAATGACATAGCCAACGCCGTTGGACCTTTTGCCGCGATTATGGATGTGATTCGACTTAACACCATTTCAGCTCAAGCGGCAGTACCTACGCCTGTGATGCTGACCTTTGGGGTAGCGCTAATCGTAGGTCTTTGGTTCATCGGTAAAGAAGTCATTCAGACCATCGGTACCAATCTTGCCGAGATGCATCCTGCCTCAGGTTTTGCCGCTGAACTGTCCGCCGCTGCTGTGGTTATGGGGGCATCTATGATGGGGCTGCCTGTCTCTAGTACCCATACTTTGGTGGGGGCCGTATTAGGTATTGGTATCGTTAACAAAAACACCAATTGGGCGTTAATGAAACCGATCGCTTTGGCATGGATTGTGACCTTGCCAGCTGCCGCTGCCATGTCAGCCTTAAGCTTTGTGGCGTTAAGTTATTTCTTATAAATCGCTCTCAACTTCATTAAGCTTTTTGATAGTATCAATAAAAACCGCTCCTTAGCAGACTAAGGAGCGGTTTCTTATCGACACTATCTTGTTGGATAAAATCGATATTATCTTTATTAATAAGCCAGTAGCTAGTAACCAGTAGCACAGCAAATTTAAAAGGTTAAGCAGGCGCACTAACAGCGAATTCACCCGTACCAAACTCGCGGCGCTTTTTGCTAAAGAAAGCTTCAATTCTATCCATAGCATTTTCAAGGTCATGAGCATTGGGCAAAAAGACCACGCGGAAATGGTCTGGAGCATCCCAGTTAAATCCTGTTCCTTGGACCATTAACACCTGTTGATCAATCAAGAGATCCATCATCAGTGCCATGTCATCTTGAATAGGATAAATGTCCAAATCAATTTTGGGGAAGCAATAAAACGCCCCTTGAGGCATCGTGCAAGAGATACCCGGGATAGCATTTAAGCGTTCAATAGCGATGGCGCGTTGCTTAAATAGGCGACCTGATTCAGCGGTTAGCGCTTGCATGCTTTGGTAGCCACCCATGGCGGTTTGGATAGCGTACTGTGAAGGGACATTGGCGCAAAGCCGCATTGAGGCGAGCATATCCAGACCTTCTATGAAGTCGCTGGCATGGTCTTTTTTGCCAGAGAGCATCATCCAACCAGCGCGAAATCCTGCTATCCGGTGCGACTTTGATAGGCCATTGTAGGTAAGGACCAACACTTCATCAGTCAAAGTACATAAAGGGATATGCACGGCATCATCATAGAGCACTCGATCATAAATCTCATCGGCCATAATAATCAAGTTATGCTGCTTGGCCACCTCAACTATCTGCTGCAATATATCAGTAGAGTATAGAGCCCCAGTAGGATTATTAGGATTAATAACCACAATGCCTTTGGTCTTGTCAGTGATTTTGGCTTTGATATCTTCAATGTCAGGCTGCCAGTTGTCTGCCTCATTGCAGCGGTAATGTACCGCCTTGCCGCCTGCGAGATTGGCCGCAGCCGTCCAAAGGGGATAGTCAGGCATAGGGATTAGCACCTCATCCCCATCATTCATCAGTCCTTGCATGGTCATGACAATCAGCTCAGACACCCCATTACCCAGATAGACATCGCGCACATCAACCGCTGACAATAAGCCTTTGCCTTGATAATATTGAAGCACTGCTTTTCGAGCGGCAAAGATACCTTGAGAGTCTGAATATCCAGTCGCTTGTGATAGATTCAAGGCCACATCTCGCAATATCTCATGAGGCGCATCTAAGCCAAAAGAGGCAGGGTTCCCGACGTTAAGTTTAAGGATTTTTTGACCTTCTGCTTCCATCTTTGTGGCGGTCTTTAATAGAGGTCCACGAATGTCATAGCAAACATTCTGCAATTTATGGGATTTTTTGATAGGATTCATGACAGCAGTACTCTTATTAGCTGAAATAGGGGACTGAGCCAACTTATTCTGATTGGGCGAAGCTAAATCAGAATGATGATGCTCAGCGCTAGAATGGGTTGAAGGTTGGGACATTAAAGGGGCTTTGGTTAATTGATTATTCGTAAAAGGGTCGCTATCTGACGTGTTGCTCCCTAAAGTGCTGCTTTCAGGGTGAGCCTTATTTAGGGTGTTATGATTTGGACTAGTGGCCGCTAATTTAGAAGCTTTTAAATCACTGGCCAATAGCTCAAGTGACTTATCTTTCTCCTTTGCCATGGCAAGCTCCCCTCTTAACAGGTAGCCTTCAGTGCAACCCAGTAGCCGAGCTAGCGTGGGCAGCTTAGAGGACACGATGCCGTTAATGCCCCTTTCCCAATTGGAGATGGCACCACGGCTGACTTTTGCTCCTGCTGCTGTCATAGCGTCCGCCAGTTGCTGCGCGGTAAGGCCTTTGGCTTTTCGTAAGGTATATAAGCGCTTACCTTGAGCTTGGTGTTCTAAAACATGACTCATATCTACGGGCCTACTTAACGAGTTGCAAGATGTTCATTACCATATCTTAGCTATAATGCAAGATATTATTGCAAAATTAAATGATATGCAAGTTAATAGTTCATCTTATCATGATATTAATCATCGATAGTATATAATGACTCTTAAATGCAAGTATATCTTTCAAAATATAATCAACCTTTCTCCATTTTTGGTTAATTATTGATAGAACAAATTTGTTGTGATTACTAAGAATGCATGTCTCTTTGTACAATTCATGCAACCTCTTATTGATATTGGCGAGTTAACCATCATTAAAAGTAGAGGTATATTAAGTTTTATTGATAAGATTTAATTTATAATTTAAGTCATAAAATGTACCTTATATAAAAGGTGCTTTCTATAAAAGGTGCTTAATGTCAGTCATATAGTATCCTAAGCTTCATGTTATTTATGTCTTAAATGCGACTTAAGTCGTCTATTAGTGACCCTATGAGCTTTGGATAGTCAAGGTTTGTTTTGACCAACCGCTAAGGAGAAAGTATGCAAGACCGCGAACTAACCAAAGAAGAAATCGCCCAATTAACAGATGCAGATTGGCGCGAGCGTTTGTCAGCAGAGGAATATCATGTGATGCGCGAGAAGGGGACTGAACGTCCTTTTTCGGGGATTTATGCAGAAAGTAATGACCAAGGGATTTATCGTTGTAAAGGTTGCGGCGTTAAACTATTTGCCTCAGACAATAAGTTTAATGCAGGCTGTGGTTGGCCAAGCTTTGATCAGACCATCGATGAGAGCGCTATTGATGAGCATATTGATACCTCTCTTGGTATGCGCCGAGTGGAAGTGACTTGTAGCAACTGCGGCGCCCATTTAGGGCATGTTTTCCCTGATGGACCGCAGGAAACCACGGGAATGCGCTATTGTATTAACTCAGTAGCTATTGATTTGGACAACGACAGTCAATAGGTTTGGCTATTTTGATAACTGACTTAGTTGACCTGATTTATATTAATTCAAGGGCTTTATATTTAGATAGCTTTGTAATTAGATTGACTATATATAACTTTACATCAAGGATAAGATGATGACCAGTATTTACGATTTTTCTGCCCAAACGTTATCGGGCGTCACTCAAGACTTTAGTGAGTATAAAGATAAAGTAATTTTAATAGTGAATACTGCTAGCAAGTGTGGTTTTACGCCGCAGTATGAGGGACTAGAGGCGCTTAATCAGCAGTACCGCGATCAAGGGTTAGTAATTGTTGGCTTCCCTTGCAACCAGTTTGGTCATCAAGAGCCCGGTGAGGCGGATGAGATTGGCACATTCTGTCAAAAGAATTATGGCGTAAGTTTCCCGATGATGGCTAAAGTCGATGTCAATGGCAAAGATGCCCATCCGATTTTCAATTGGCTCAAAGAGCAGCAAGGTGGGTTTTTAACCGATGGTATCAAGTGGAACTTTACTAAGTTTTTAATCGGCCGAGATGGTCAAGTGATTGAGCGTTATGCTCCCACTACCAAACCGGAAGAGTTAAAAGCTGATATTGAAAAAGCGCTGAATCAAAAGGATTAATCTACAAAGGTCTTAATAAGACTTCATTGCCTTAGGTCACCAAAAAGCCTTCATCCATAAATGGACGAAGGCTTTTTTGCTTTTAAGCATCAAATAATGTCGATAGTTGTAAGTCGGAATTAAATCTATACATTTTATCCTAAAAAAAACACACTTGGTCTAAAACACCTGTTAATTAAACAATTGTTCAGATAGTGTGGCATAATTAAGTAGCTGATAATAATAATTGTTTATATATGTGCTCTATAGTGCATAAGGAAAATAGATGTTAGTTGATAAATTTTTTTTAAAGACATTAATGGTTGCATTAGGAATGTTAACCTTTAACGCTCACGGGTTAAATATTGATGAAAGTTCTATTGCAGCTTCAGTGGGAAAGATAAGTTGGAATAAGCAAACAAAAATTGAATATGAAAAAATAGTTAATTTGCCTATCCCTAAAAATATGGTCAACTTAATTTTTATAAGACAAACAGATGTTGATAAATTACAGAGTAGTTTGAACATCGCCATCAATAATAGCTATCAAACCAGCTTACACCCTAACAACTATTCTCAGGTTTTAGCTTGTTCAGGCGTCAACAAAATCAGTGCAGTAACGACAGATAAAAAAACGAATGATTTACTTCAAGATGCCTTAACCTTACCTCTAAAAGCCGGTGAGACTTATTTTTTATATTTTGAAGTCGCTGATGATAGAAGTGTCACTATCCAACAAGTTCCTAAAGCATCCGCATTGGCATTATTACAAAATAAAAACTATCAAGCCCATCAAATTAGCCGCTTAGTTCCCGATTGTCCTAACCCGCCTCCTGCTATTTTGCCTGTCACGCAGACGCCTCTTCCTATTAATAAAATTATCACTTCTAAACTAGAAGAAAAAGTCAGTTTGCAAGTGAAAATACTCTTTGATAGTGATCAAGCCGTTATCAAACCTCAGTACTTTAAAGAAGTCGCTCAGCTTGCCGCGTTTTTGCAGCACTATCAGGAGGCCTCAGCGATTATAGAGGGACATACCGACAGTACCGCTAGTGCCGACTACAATCTTAAGTTGTCTAAACAAAGGGCGCAAGCGGTTGTATATACTTTAACTAATACTTATGGGGTTAATGGGCAGCGATTGACAGCTATTGGATTAGGAGAGGCAAGTCCAATTGCTAACAATTCAACCAAAGAAGGTCGAGAGCGTAATAGGCGTGTCATTGCTGTCGTAGAGCAGGAATAACCTAGCGAAGGTGCTCTAAGAGTACTCAAACTTTAACAATTACATCAGCATAATAATTTAAAAAATTAGGGATAATTATGAGCACTATCATTATAAAAACTCATTCAGCCACTCAGACCATTAATCAAATAACTGAAATAACCAAAGATGGCAAGCCGACCATTATCGAAGCGCAAAAGTTCGTTAACTATGAATTGTTAGATGCTGAGCTTCAAAAAGCACCTCATCACATCATTACCAAAAGAGTAAAAAATGATTTGCACGTCTCGTTAGAAGTAGAAGGAGTGGCCTCAGATTTAATCATTAAAGGGTTTTATGACTATGACGAGCAAGCACTCATCGGTCAGGCTGAAGACGGCAACTACTATTATTATATTCCTGATACCGCTGAAGTAGCAGATTATGTGACTCAGCTTGAAGCGGGAGATATAGAAGGTCAAGCCCTCGGCGGCCCAGGTCAACAAAATCCTTGGTGGATTGGCGCTGGTGATGATGCAGGCTTTGCTATTTTGCCTTGGTTAGTAGGACTAGCAGGGTTAGGAGCAGCGATTGCTGTCTTAGGAAAAGATGATTCAGATGATAAAGAGACGGCGGTTATAGCGATTCCAAAGCCTGGAATTAATGCCAAAGAAGATGGTAGCGTAACAGTTACCCCAATTGATGATGCCACAGAAACTGAAATTACTTACATTGATGAAGAGGGTCAAGAGCAAACAGTAACCTTTACCAAAGACCCTGTTACAGGCGAATGGGTAGACAACAACCCTAATGACACGCTCAGTGTTAATCCTACAACAGGGGAAGTTACTATTCCTCCCAATGCCGTCAAAGACGGTAGTGAAGTCACCGCTAATCAAACCACACCAAAAGGCACTAGTGGTCCTGCGACAGTTATTGCTAAAGATGACATTCCAGAACCTACAATCATCGCACAAGACGATGGTAGCGTAACAGTTACCCCAATTGACGATGCTACAGAAACTGAAATCACTTACATTGATGAAGATGGTCAAGAGCAAATAGTAACCTTTACCAAAGACCCTAGCACAGGCGAATGGGTAGACAACAACCCCAATGACACTATTAGTGTTGATTCTACAACAGGGGAAGTCACCATCCCTGCCGATGCGGTCAAAGACGGCAGTGCAGTCACTGCTAATCAAACCACACCAAAAGGCACCAGTGGTCCTGCCACAGCCATTGCTAAAGATGACATTCCAGAGCCAATCCTTGAAGCACCAACTATCGAATTTGAGTCGACTGGAGATGATGATGTCTATAACAGCGAGGAGGTTGGAGAAGACGGCACTATTACTGCTACTGTTAAAGTCCCTAATAGCACTCAAGTAGGGGATACCTTAATTATTAATGGGGAAGTGTATCTGGTAAGCCAAGATATTATTGATGATGGACAAGCAGTTGAAGTACAACCTAGTGATGAAGTCAAAGCTAGTATTCAACAGTATTTAAAGGAAATAGTTAAAGAAGCTACTGCGACAGCGCCAGCAGCAGACACCACTGTACCAGATGCACCGGCCATCAACTTTGAGCCTACAGGCGATGACGACATTTACAACAGTGAAGAAGTCGGTCCTGATGGCACCATCA
>JAUNVX010000023.1:0-20855 GCA_030540615.1 Psychrobacter sp.
TCCTCACCCTTTAGCAAGGCCCTCTCAGCAGCAGCTGATGGATAACCAAGCGACAAGCACATCAAAAATCGATCTAATTGCGACTCAGGCAGCGGATAAACACCCACTTGCTGCGCTGGATTTTGAGTAGCAATGACAAAAAAAGGCTCAGGCAAAGCGTAAGTTTGGGTATCTTGGGTCACTTGCCGCTCTTCCATAGCCTCAAGCAGCGCACTTTGTGTCTTAGGACTAGAGCGGTTAATCTCATCAGCCAGCAGGATTTGGGTAAAGATAGGGCCACGGCGAAAGTCAAATTGCATCGTGACTTGATTGTATAAGCTCATGCCCAAGATATCAGCGGGCAGCATATCATTGGTGAACTGCACCCGATTAAACTCTAAGCCCAAAAGCTGAGCGAGCGCATGCGCTAAGGTGGTCTTTCCCATCCCTGGCAAATCTTGCAACAGCAAATGTCCATTGGCCAATAAGCAAACCATAGACAGCTTGACCACTTGCGGCTTATCTAGGACGACTTGGTTAAGCTGATCGAGCAACTCATTAATTTTGGCTCGGTTGAGCTGGGGTGAGGTGACATTATAATCTTGCAACGTAAGTCCTATGAGAGTCTATAAAATCAGTGAACATTTAAAGAGGTAAAATAAATAATAACGACATAACCAGTCATTTAAATGATAAAAGCTACCTGACGGCTTTGGTTAAAAATTCTAACCAAACTGCGCTTTTAAATCATCCACCTGACCTTAAGATGTCTTTAGCCTAGCACAAATAATATGAGTGACATAAGAGTGGTGGGCATCGTCATTGTATGACTGTTATTGTTTGATTTGATACAGACGCTATTGGCTAGAGGCTTTAGAGCCATTAGCGGTATCAATAGGAACCGGGGCACGGAGCGTCGATAAATAAGCAATAACATCTTGGCGCTCTTTGGCATCCGGCATTGGGTCAGCGAGCATCTTAGTCTCAGCCACCACTTTTTCTGAATCCGCGATATAAGGGTCTAAGGTCTTAGCGTCCCAAACCCAATTTTTAGCTTTCAAAGCAGCACTATATTTGTAGTCTGCCAACGAAGCAGCCGGCGCTCCATAAATGTTGAGCAGCTGTGGGCCTTTTTTATTAAGCCCAGGGGTCAATTGATGGCACTGTGCACACGCCTCTTGATAAATTTGCTTGCCCCTTTGGGCATCTCCGTTTGTGTATAGAGGAAGCGTAACTTCTGAGCGATAATCTGGTGGCGCTTTGGAACAAGCATTGATTACAAAGGCAGATAAAATAATCATACCTGATAAGGCTATTGAAACAGTCTTTGCCATTATATTAGCCCTTTGGGGTTTAAACTCAACCATAAATTGTTAATTGTCCGTGACAGCTTAGCCAGCAAAACATTGTAAGGCGCCTCGACTATAAAAACAGCCTAAAGCCTAAACAATGAAAAGATCGCTCATCATGGCGATCTTTTCAGAAGATAAGTTATTAATCTAGACCTGTTGCCACGCTACCCTATGACTCTGAGGCCATCGCCATCGTCTCTGTCGGCGCTTGCAGATAATAACCTTGAAGATAGCGTGCCCCTACGCTCCAAGCCACTGACATGGTTGAAGCTTCCTCAATGTAAGGCATCAACACCCCAAAACCTTGGTCATTTGCCTTACTGACCAAAGATTTGACAGTTTCAACACTCTCAGCATTGCTTAAATCTTCAACATAACTTTTGGCCAAACGCACCATAGTGGGTTTGACGAACTCTGCAGTCTCAACAGCTTTAGTGGTCATACCAAAATTATGAATACAAAGACCACACTCTACTTTGCTTAATGCCAAAAACTGCTTTTTGGCCACCGCTAGATAATCAACGATATCTTGCTCATTGAACTGAATAGTTAATGCACCAGGAGAGCCCCCTACTGCCTTAATTAATTGACTAATCACATTAGCAAGTTTGGAATCAGCCAATGAAGCACTGGTTAACTGCACTAAGACTCGGCTTTCTGGATGCTGTTTTCGAAAGTTACTTAATTGCTTGCAGGCATTAATCAGTACCCAACGATCTATCTTCTCTAATAAATGACGGCTTTTGGCCACGCTCATAAATTTATCTGGCGTCATCACACTTCCATCAGGCAATGGTAGCCGTAAATAAATCTCAAAGAAATCACTACGGTCCGTGTCAATATCATAGATTGGCTGGTACATAAGTTCGAAATAATTTTGACTGATGGCATTTACCAGATATTCTGCCAAAGCTTCATCATCACTGTTGGCATGCTCGCTTGGATCATAAACGTGAACGCTATTGCCAACATTTTGAGTTTCAATCATAACCTGATTGATAGCATCAATAGCACGCTCAACAATCACCTGAGGCGCTGGGGCATTTCTGTCCATCATAACGATGCCGATACTGACTGTGGTGTTCGCCGAGCGCTTACCTACCTCTATTAGCATATCGTTAATCTTTTGACGCACATCCTCAGCTTGCTTGATAATCTCATCGTTACGAGTTGACTTTATCAAGATAGCAAATGTAGTATCACTAAAGCGGCTAACATAACTGTCATCAAAAAACTCATCTAAAGTGTACGCAACTTGTTTGACAACGGCATCAACCCCCTGAAGACCAAGGCTTGAGTTGATTTTACCAACGTTATCCAAGCGCACATATAACAAAGCTGCCTGCAATTTGCCTGAGGTCACCTCCTCATGTAGCGAGGTAAAGTAAGCTTCAAAGCCCTGACGATTCTCAAGTCCTGTGACGCTGTCTTTACGCTGAGCCGCCGCTAATTGTTTGGCGATTTCTGCCGCATCTGCTCCGCTTTGCTGAATGATGATTTGAGTCACAGGGTCGCCATCAAAGGTGGCAGCTGCTAATTGCAGCTTAGCCTCGAAGGTACTGCCATCTTTGCAGCGACTTTCAAACTCAAACTCAACCTCATCACGATTGCCCTTGTCAAAACGGCGTAAAAACTGCTTAAAGCCTTTGATATTAGCCCCGCCAGCGATTAAGTCGATAACAGGAACCCCTAAAATCTCCTCCATAGACTCATAGCCAAAAAGCTCCAAATAAGGGTCGTTGGCAAAGATATGAATGCCTTCGTCAATATAAGCTACTGCACTTTTGGAGTTTTTAATGAGGATGTTGGCCCGTTGCTCAGCCTCTGATAACACATGACGCAGTCCTGCAAACTGGCGACGGGTCTTTAGGTTCTCATGGGCTAGGCAGATGGCCAATACCACTTGTGTCTCTTGCTCAGGCAATAATGCTTTGACCATATTGCCGTCAATGATAGCAGGGAGACCTTCGCTGTTGCGCCCTGTGGTCGACATCTCGTCACTCATGAGGCAAATCATGGGCAAGTCAATATTCTGCTCTTGAACGATACCGACTACATCAGTGAAACCCATATCATAAGCTTGACCGAATACCAAAACATCCCAAGGATGCCTAAGGAGTTTGACAAGCTCTTTTTTATCATCTAAAAACCCTAAACTTACCGTTTCATAATAAGACGATAATAGAGTTACTAACCGCTCTGCATAGAGCTGGTCACCATCAATAACAATAAGATTAAGAATGTCTTCAGTTGCCATAGGATGCCTTGGTAAGGATTTTGTCAATAATGACGCTAATTAGAGTGGCTTTGCAGCCGTAATTTTACAACCTAACAGAAACAAATCACCTATCAAGCAAATAGGCAGTGCTTAATCAATAGGAGTTAATAAACAGATAAAAGCTGATTTTGTTTTAACTTTGGCAATCTTAATGGCCTTAATAAAAAAGAATAACTTTTATCAAAAAAGCCAATGGCATAAAAAATTTTAATCCGAATTAAGTAAATAAGCTTACCTATTATAAGGCCAAAGACTAATAAGACCAAAGACCGCCTACGACCTATATTGTCACACTGGTCTGAGCATCATAAAGATTTTAAGACAGCTTTAGGAGCACGACTTTAGCATAAAATCGTGCTGGTCAGGCATAGGTTTTGTGAAAGTAAATAACTTATTATTACCTCTACTTATCTGCTGTAACATGAAATGCCAACATTGACTATTGAACTTAAACCGATGATGGACAAAGCTCGATAAATAAATTCTACGTCGCTATTTTAGCGACTTGGTATTGCTCAATATCGTCTGTACTTAAAAGTGACTTTTGCAGGCACAAAGTGGTCTGTTTGTCATGAACTCGTAAAATTACCCGATCTGATTGTTTAAAATGATATCGCGGAATAATAATACTTGACCGAGTTTTGAGGCTCTCACTACCAGCAACCAATAGGGCCGCGACAAAATCTTGACTGCGGCCATCGTTATTCTCTAACCTAATCCCACAAGCCGTCGCTGAAAGCCCTAGCAGTTTGCCCCCCGCTTCTAGCTTATCTTCCACAGTCTCAATCCAGCGTACGATGCCGATAGCCCATTGCGGATCACTCATCTCAGTCTCACTTCGCATGGCAAAAAGACTCATGACCTGAAGAATAGGCGGCGCAAATTGCTTAGTCCCATCGCTTTCTCCCCCAAATTGAATCGACTCATTGAGCCATCTGGCAGAAGGGCTGTCTGGCAAATTTAAAAACACCGACCGATTTGCTTCATCTTCTTGACATTCAGACAACACATTTAAAGTCTGCCGAGTGCGAAAGCGGTATCCTGAAATACTTTGGTCAAGCAAGTCTACCTCAATCATAACATCCACAGCCCCAGGTTTCGGTCGGGTGCTATATTTGGGCAGATAGATATCGAGCAGCTCTTTTTGTTTGATAAGGTTGCCTAATGAGCTTTTGCCAGCAATATGATAATGAATACGGTTAAAGCCCGTCAGCAAGGTTGCTTGGCGATTAATACTGAATCTAGGGGACTCGCGCCGTTGCCTATTAAGATACTGATGCTTAAGTGTCAATAAAGTTTTGTCAATGAGGCGGCGCTCGACCAAACTATCATCACTACCTTTTGGCTCCACATGACGCCTTGATTCTAAGTAGTCAAGTAAAGAGGCCAATTCAATAAATAGACAAGTGTATTGGTCATCATAGGGATTGATTGAGGTATAAGGCGTTAAGTACTCAGGTGGCTCACTGCTGTTTAAATTTACAAACACTCGCGTCTTGGTCTTAGGTAGCAAAGACGCTTCTATATGATAAGACCATTTGGGCAATATTCGACTTAACCCAATGATATCCTGCCGGCGATAGGTCAAAAGGTTGAGTAAACTATGTAAGCAGGCTTGACTATAAAGCAGGTGAATAGTATTACCCTCTCGGACGAGGGTTTGCCGGCTAAGATCAATATCTATGATATCTTCTTTCGCCGCTAACAGATACAACTGATTAAGCTGCTGCCAGATAATGGTAGGGGGCTTTTGATAGGCAATGGCGAATTCAAATAATAACTTTTGATAGTAGCTGATGCTCCAAAAGATGGCAATGGCCAAATAATTGGGCTGCGTCTTTGCCATCGGCAGCAGTCTCTTCCAAGGTGCTTTTTTGGTGGCGCTTTGAGGCAGTCGTTTGTTTAAAATACGACCAACTACCCCTGAGAATACCAAGATACTCATAAAATAGAGAGACTTAACTTTAGCTATATTTTCAAGATGACTGCTTTTGAGTTGACCTGCCTCGTAAATATAGCGATTGTGCAATTGTGCCACCACGCGCTCAATGGCCAAATACACCTCTTCCATAAGCTTCATGCGAGCAGAATCATCCATCTCAGCCAAAATTAGCTCACTGAGGGTTTTCTCAATTTGCGCACATTGGTCATCTTCGGTCTGCATGGACAGATTGATTACCCACTGTTTGATGTGCTCACCTTGGCGACCAATATGGGTAAAATTAAGCGGTTTTTGCTCAGGAGTCTTGGTCAAAAACTCTAAAAAAGTAGACTGGGCTATCATAGGGTTCTCTTAGGCATTATCTAACTAAGATTAAGGGCATAAACTGACTATCTTAGCGAACGAGGTCTTTGTCATATGATAGAGATTGCAATGAATAGTTATGGCTATAATTTAATGCTATTAACCCAGTTAGCGATGCTCCGAATAAGATATTTAAGTTTTAACTTTAAATAAAATACTCAAAGGCTAAATAAGTTACCATAACCCTAAATAAGAGGTTCTATTGCGACATGAACTGCTTTAGTTGTTAATTGGCTCATTTATCTAGGAAAACTATAAAATCCATTTCTAAGACCAATACTGGCCCCTACAATCCCTCAAGGTAACTCAAACAGACTATAACGAAAAAATAATCAAATTTACATTATCTGACTATATTGACAACTTTAGTCTACTTTGTAAATATTTATTGGTGTTTTATACGGTTTATCAGGCAATTCTCTAACCAGTTTAGGCACTAGGTAACCCGGCAGCTTGGCGAGCAGTTGCCAGTACAACTCAATAGCGGCTGCTTCTGAGCAATCAAAATGTGCTGCCCCTGCGACTTTATCCAATACGTGCAAATAATAGGGCAATACACCAGCGGCAAATAAGCGCTGACTTAAGGCAACCTGCGTCTCGGCATTGTCATTAATGCCTACCAACAACACGGTTTGATTAAGCAAAGTCACCCCTACTTGCTTTAGAGCCTCTAGGTATCGCTGGGTATTGGCATCAATCTCATTGGCATGATTGCAGTGGATAACCATAACAATCTGGCAGCGACTGTTAGCGAGGCGGTTCAACAGTGCTTCATCTATTCGCGCAGGCAACACAACCGGTAGCCGAGTATGCAAACGAATGGTGCTGATATTCTCGATAGCCTCTAAGCAATCTAGCCAATCAAACAAGCGCCGATTACTCAAGTTTAGCGGATCACCACCACTTAAAATCACCTCATTGACCTCTGGGCAACAGATAATATAGTCAATCACGGCTTGTTTTTCTTGAGAACTGGGCAAATTAGCGCCATAATCAAAATGCTGACGAAAGCAATAGCGACAGTGAATAGCGCACGCCCCTGTCACGGTCAGTAGCACTCGAGACTCATACTTATGCAGCAGTCCTTTGATAGGGTTATAATGGCTCTCTGATAAGGGGTCCAACACATAGCCATTAGGGACAATGGTCTCATCAACCGTAGGCAAGACTTGGCGTAGCAAAGGATCATTGGCATCCCCTTTTTGCATTTTATTAACGAAGTCTTTGGGCACTCTAAGGCCAAATCTCTTTGGGAAGGCAATAGGTAGACTTTGTTGATCTAATTGTAGCAAGTCTAATAACTCATCCACAGATGTGATTGCCTCAGATAATTGCGTTTGCCAGTTTTTTTGTAGGGGTAAATGGTTTATCATGGCAATCTAAATGCTCTTAAAAATCGTCATTATATAGCCCGAACCTATGAATGCCAATTCGGCATCTTGCCGCAAGGCTGTTTCTATACTGAGACCAAACGGCTGATTACCGATATGCTGTTGGCTAGCTGTTATTTTATTGCCCTTATTTGGGTATTGATTAGCAGCGTTAATGAGCGGATGGCTTGGCAGTTTTACATCAAAGTTTTTTAAATCAAACCCCAGGAGTTTACCGTGGCAAGTTTTTCTACCAATGAATTCAAATCGGGTCTTAAAGTTATGCTCGATGGCAACCCTTGCTCTATCATTGACAATGAGTTTGTTAAGCCTGGCAAGGGCCAAGCTTTTAACCGAGTCAAACTGCGCAATCTTCGTAGTGGCAAGGTACTTGAGCAGACTTTTAAGTCAGGGGACAGCTTAGAAGCTGCTGATGTTGTTGATACTGAAATGAACTATCTTTACAACGATGGTGAGTTTTGGCATTTTATGCACCCTGAGAGCTTTGAGCAAATGCAAGCTGATGCTACTGCAATGGGCGATGCGCCGCAGTGGCTCAAAGAGAACAGCAATGCGCTTTGTACCATTACTTTATTTAACGGCGTGCCTTTGTCAGTCACCCCGCCTAACTTTGTTGAGCTCACCATTACTGAGACAGATCCTGGTGTTCGTGGTGATACGTCAGGCGGTGGTGGTAAACCAGCGACTTTAGAGACTGGCGCAGTCGTCCGAGTACCTTTGTTCGTTCAGCAAGGTGAGGTGGTACGAGTCGATACCAGAACGGGCGACTATCAAACTCGCGTCAGTCAATAACTGAGCGACTTAATAGCTTTATTAAGTTATTCATTGACTTCAAATGCGATGCAATTTAGGCCATTTAACCCGCAGGATATCTATTATCAAGCTGGCTAAATGGCCTTTTTATCACCATCACTTTCTAATCTCCTAGCCTTTTACTCATTGGTCTATATGCGCTAGCGGTTACCCGCTGTTAGCCAATGCTGCACAATAGCATTGAGCTGATCTTTTTTAAAAGGCTTGGTACAATAGTCTTGCATTCCCACCTCTAGATACTTCTCTCTCTCCCCATCCATGGCATTGGCAGTTAAAGCAATAATGGGCGGTAAGGACTGAGACCCATAGCGATTGAGCAGCTCGACAGTCGCTTGGACACCATCCATAATTGGCATATGATGATCCATCAAAATAAGGTCGTAGCTATGAGGTGATTGCTCGTAAGCCTCTAAGGCTTTTTTGCCATCTGTGACATGGGTGACTTCATGACCATAAGATTTAAGGGCCTTTTTGGCAATCATAGCATTAACGGTATCATCTTCTACCAATAGAATATGCCCGATTTTAGGGTGGGGAGCGACAGACGCTGTCCCTACGTTATGAATGTCATTGATGCCAGTTGACTGCCGGTGGTTATCATCATGCTGAAGCGTTAACAAAGTACTTTGGGAGTCCTGATTAAAGCGGTCTGTCAAGGTTAACTTTTTTAACTCTGAGTAATAGTCTTTGGCGGTAAGCTTAGGTAAAGGCAGGAGCAAGGTAAATATAGTGCCTTGGCCCACTTGGCTTTTGGCCCAAATTTGTCCACCCATATGCGTGACCAGCGACTTACAGACAGATAAGCCAAGGCCAGTACCCCCATATAACCGGTGGGTCGATTTGTCCGCTTGGTTGTAAGCATCGAAGATGGCGTCTAGCGATTCAGCTTTGATACCCACACCGGTATCTGTCACTTGGATACAGACACTCATATTCTCTCGGTTAAACTTTTCTGCTGACGAGGCCGATTGATCGCGCGCTCCAGGGGGGCAATCACAGTTGGCAGCGGCATCAACTAAGATACCAACCTTGCCTCCCTCTTGGGTGAACTTAATAGCGTTATTGACTAAATTGGCCAAAATCTGCTTGAGCCGAACAGGATCGCCTTTAACATAAGGCGACAAACTCTCGGCATAATCAAAGCTTAACCTAAGACCACGCTGCTGTGCTTTGATTGTAAATAAGCTGACCACTTCTTCGGCCAATGTTCTAAGATTCATCGGCACCGAATCGATGCTCATTTTACCCGACTCAACTTTGGATAAGTCCAAAATATCATTGATAATCGCCAATAAATGTTCAGTTGAGATTTTAATGTTATTGACGTACTCTTCTTGCTCAGGCGTCAATTCCGTCTCATCTAACATATCTACCATACCCATAATCCCGTTCATCGGAGTACGGATTTCGTGACTCATATTGGCCAAGAATTCTGACTTCATCTCGTTGGCTTGTCGAGCCATGCGTTGGTTTTTTTGGAGTCTCAAGGCATCTGCCGCCATAATAGCGAACTGCGCTAAATGAGTGGCTTTCTTATCGTCAAAATCAGGGTGAGGCTTGGTATCTAATAAGCAAAGTGAGCCGAGTCGGTAGAATTTGTCATCTTCAAACAGAATAATCGGTGCGCCCGCATAAAACCGTAAATGCGGCTCCTCGGTCACCAAAGCATTGTGAATAAAACGCTCATCTTTACTCAAATCCGTAACCACAAAGACCTCATCGGCCATCACTGTATAATTGCAGATGGCCATTTGCCTTGGGGTCGAGCAAACCCCATCAAAACCAAGAGGCGCTTTTAGATACTGGGTCTGCTCATCCATAAAGGTGATGGCTACCATAGGTATCTCAAAAAACAGCTTCACCAATTCAGTGAGGCGGCCAAAAGCGGGGTCATCCTTGGCATTTAAAACATTATACTCTCGCAGCTTGGCAATTCGCTCAGGCTCATCAGCGGCGATGGGATAAGTGTATAGGCTCAAAGAAATCTCCTCGCTATTGTAGCAACATAGTATAACCTAAAATGGCAGCCGATTAAGTTATCCACCAGTTAAGTCCGAGTCTGCGCGATGATTTTTAGCGCTTCGCTCACCATCACCATCCCCACCACAGAGGTTACCGCCACTGCTGACCCATAGCCCCCACAATGTAGTCCGCCCGTCTGGCATTGATTACTGCCCTTATCGTCTTTGGCATGGTTAACCATAGGCGGCTGTACCGAATAGACACAGCGAATCCCAAATTTATCTTTAAGCTCAGTATTGATGCCCTTGTCAAAGCGTAATTTGCTGCGAAGTCGAGCCAGTAAAGGGTCTTGGTAGCTGTCTTTTAAATCACTGACCGTGACCTGTAGCGGGTCTGTTTTGCCCCCTGCTCCGCCCGCGCAAATCAGCTTTAACTTATTGAACCGGCAGTGTAGCGCCAAGGCAATTTTGGCACTCATATCGTCAATGCAATCTAAAATCACAATCTGTTGCCCATTTTGCTGAGCTTGTTTGAGCGCTTGGCGGTCAGGCAGTAACTCATGAATATTATCTGCGGTCAAAAAGTCATCCACCAAGTTGAGCTGAACTCTAGGATTAATTTGCTTTATGCGCTCTGCCATAGCGGCAATCTTACTTTGACCAAACTGAGCGTCTAAAGCTGGCAATTGCCTATTGACATTAGAGGCGACCAAGACATCAAGATCCACCAAAGTTATGGTACCCACAGCCGTCCGAGCCAAGCCTTCAGCAGCCCACGACCCTACACCGCCAACCCCTATGACATAGACATGCGCCTGCTCATAAGCCTTAAAGGCAGAGTCGCCATAGAGCGTTTGAGTGCCGCCAAAACGGCGCTGGTATTGACTTGAGTCTGACATGGTAGGGTCTTAGGCTCCTCTTTCTGCTTATTTGAATCAAACGCTGTCATAAAGGCAAGCAACGTTTAGGGTTGACGCTCAATTTATGATTGACCAATTAACCCTTAGTGCTTCAACGCTATTTTGCCAAAGCTGAGCGGCCAGCTCATCCATAGGTAAGGCCAGCAGCTCACTCAGACTTGCCAATACCAACATCAGATTGGCTGGGGTATTGCGCTGATAGGTATCATCAGCACTGAGGGCTGTGATTGGCGTCATGTCGGGGCAATCTGTCTCAATGACCAAACACTTAACGCCATAAGTAGCCACGGCAGCTTGAATGGCTCGGCGAAGCTTTTTGGCATTTGGGTTGCTGATCTGCCCCGTAACGCCGAGTTTAAACCCGAGTTTGACAAAGGCTTTGGCTTCTTGTTCACCGCCACTAAAGCTATGAGCGATACCGCCCAACTGATGAGCATCATAAGCATGATTTTTGAGTATTTTTAGGGCGTCACCATGAGCTTTTCGGATATGTAGCAATACAGGCAGCTGTCTTTGAACCGCCATGTCTAGCTGAGCGGTAAAATAGCGCTGCTGCTTGGCATAATTCCCCACTGTCTTTAGCTCGCTAGTATAAGTATCTAGCCCGATTTCACCGACAGCGATTATCTCATCTTGGCTGCCCAAATTATCTGCTAAATACTGCAAGTCTTCATCGCTATGCTGGTCAATATAAACAGGGTGCAATCCTAGCGCCACATGAGCTTGAAGCGAGCTTGGATTATCACATTGCTCACCACAATTTTGAACTTGCTGCTGAATCTGCTTTTGAACATCAAACAGTCGATTAAAATGACATTTTAAATAGCCGACCAATAGCAAATGCTGCACGCCTACTCGCTTGGCAAGGATAAGCTGCTTTACTCTATCTGCATCAAAGACAGGGTCATCAAAGTGAGTATGGGTATCAATGAGAGGTAAAATGGCTGAATAAGTCATTGGGCTATTCATCGCTTTGACACGGTTGGTTTTGCGCTTTCTTTGCGTTTTTATGCGGTTTGTCTGGCGTTAAATCGCGTGGCAGCTCAGTATTATCACGACTACTCCGCCTAGGGATTAACAACAAGGCAGCGGCCACCACGCCTAATTTGAGCCAATGCGTCTTTGACATAATCTCTCCTTAACACCCTATCAGGTCAATAAAAAAAGGGTAAATAACGAATCAACGATGGACTACGCTACTCATTAATTCTTAAAAAGCCCTGAGGCGTGGTGGGCGCGTTTTGATCTGATTGAGGTACCAGCGGGTTCAACGGCATCAACGTATAATCAGGGTCCACTTGACCATCCCATTGCTGAGTGCCCGTCATGGGTAAATGCTTAATCGTGCCATTGCTGTCAATCACTAGCTGCATGGTACGCATCTGGTTGTAGCGGCGCTCTGTCACACTAGCCACTGCGCCACCATCGCGTAAGATGGTGGGCTGCAAAAAGATGATTAAGTTACTCTTATCCGTCTTAGTATCATCAGAGCGAAACAGTCGCCCAAGGACAGGGATATCCCCAAGGCCAGGGACTTTTTGAGCACCATTGGTGGTGTTGTCTCGCATCAATCCGCCTAAGGCAATGGTCTGCTGATCATCCGCGAGAATGGTAGTATTAATCAAGCTTTTATTGGTAATCAGACCTGTTGCATTACCAGAGGAGCCATTCACTACTGAAGAGACCTCTTGCGAAACCTCTAACCGCACCGTGCCATTTTCACCGATATGTGGAATGACATTGAGGTTAATACCCACATCTTGACGATCAATGGTCTGAAAAGGATTGGTGGATGAGTTGCCACTGGTGGTATAAGAGCCTGTCACGAAAGGCACGTTTTGACCGACCAAAATACTGGCTTTTTCGTTATCCAGCGTGAGTATAGATGGCATTGAGAGCAAGTTGGCACTGGTGGTTGAGTCTAGAGCCTGCAAGATAGCGCCATAAAATCGATTGTTGCCATTACTGTCTTTGCTGCTGCTCCCCATTCCTAGCAGAGCGCCTGCAATAGATCCAGCAGCGCTGCTAATCCCTGCGGTTGACTTACTGAGCGCCGCCGCCGCCAGACTGGTAGCAGAAGCCCCCACATTATTGAAGTTAACCACGCCATAGCCACTATTGGCATTGCCTAGGGCCCACTGAACCCCCAGCTGCTTGGCATCATTACCTGACACCTCAATGATAGCCGCTTGGATCAGTACTTGAGCGCGGCGAGTGTCCAATTGATTAACGGCTTCTTCAATCTCCATCATGAGCTCAGGGGCGGCATTGACAATGACCGCATTTTGCGTCTGATCAGCGATGATGCTAAATGGCTTTTGACCACCGCCTATTGCTCCCGAGTCGCCGCTGCTAGCGCTACTACTTTGAGGGGTACTAGCGACCGCGTTAGTAGCGGTATTTGCTAAGCTTCCTGTACTTCCTGCTGCCGCGTTGCCCGTTAAGGAGGCGGACTCCAAAGTTGAGGTTGCGCCGCTACTGTTTAAAGATTGGTTGGACAGTAGCCCTCGAAGCATGTCTGCGATATGCGTGGCACTGGCATATTTCAGTCTAAAGACTCTAAGTCCACTTAAGCGCTTAGAGGGCATGGTGTCCAATTGATTAACCATGTCTTGAACCTTGAGAATCATCTCAGCGCTGCCTTTTACCAACAGTCTATCCCCAGAAGGATCAGCAATAATTTTAAGCTGATTGGCACCTTGGGTCTTGGTCGCATCACTCATGCCTGTCAGAGCCGTCAGTAAATCCATCATTCGCTCTGCATCGACATGGCGCAGCGGAATGACACTCATGCTATCGTTGGTGTTGCTATCTAGCTCTCTGATTAATCTGGTCAACTCATTGAGACTATCAGCGCGGTCTGACAGTACCAAAGCATTGACCCCTGGTACTGCGGCTGCATTGGCTGATTGAGGCATCAAAGGACGGATGACGGTCAAAATCTCGGCTGCTTGAGTATTGGTTAGATACACCACTCGAGTGGTTAGGCTCTCCCCTTTGCTCTCACCGCTTAAGTCTACTGTGACCCCAGACTGTTTGGCAATATTATCGGGCACCAACTTGATGGTGCTACCCGTATCAATAGCAGCGATACCATTCACTTGCATCACGCTCAAAAACAGCTGATAAATCTCATCTTTAGACAACGCCCGATTAGAGATTACGGTGACATTGCCATTTATCCTGGGGTCCAAAACGAAGTTTTTATTGGTGATAGTAGCGACTTCATTGATAAAAGCCTTAATGTCCGCATCTTGCAAGTTCACTTTCCAACTCTCTGCATAGGCCGCTTGTTGGCTTATTGCCCACAAAGGTATGGCCAGCAACATAGGCTTTGAGCAGTTAAAGCTCAAGCTCGCGGCCCAAATACTGCCTTTTATGGCCCAGTGACGCGTTGCTTGGATACTTTGAGAGAGGTTATGCAGTCTTAGCATAGTGATTATGACCCATTAGTAATAGTTGGCTAGGTTGGAATATCATACGCCTTTAGTAGCCGCTATTTTTTATGATAAAAATGATAATGTTGAATATTAACCTAGTATAAGTTCGGTTAAGACCCTTTAAAATTGCTGACGGATAGTGATGACTTGATCGCCGCGTTGCACCTCAATCTCGGCCTGCCCGGACTGCTTAACTTGGTCTAGTAAAGTAGCATCTGCGCTTGGATTACGCCCCACCTCTTGACCATTCACTGACAACACTTTATCCCCTGGCTCAAGGCCTAATCTACCCTTGAGATTATCTGGCATAGCAGCGGTAACTTGATAGCCCTCACCAGTGGCCATAACGCCCATTCGGCTTAAATAGCTGGCTGGATTTTGCTGAAGTTCGGTCACAGCCTCACTAATAGCTTCTTGAGGGTTGTCATTACCGGCATTGCCTCCTGTTGCTAATGAACCTTGAGCATTGGCTGACTCCATAGCCGCCTGTGACGAGAGGCTGTTATCCCCCAAGCGTTGGTTACTAATAGTACCCGCTGGGCCATTGGCTGCTAGCTGACCTTGGTCTAAGTTCATCGGCTTCGTTAAGGCAATCACCACTTGTTGGTCACTGGGATCCGCCAAGATGACTTCATTCCATGAAACAGCGATGAGCTTATAGTCACTTCCTTCAAGTAACGTCCCTACACGGTAGTTTTTGACCTTACCATCCACCTCTAGTAACGCGGCAGAGTTTTCCTCTGGGACAGCCAACATGACGCCCTTTAGCGTTACATTAGGTGGGGGTTTTGTGGGAGCGGTGGTCGACGCTGGTTGCTCAAACAGCATAAAGCTGCTGGCATAGTCAGTAGGCGCGCTTGCCGCAGGTTGCAAAGGAGCGATGGGCAGCATTGGCGCAAGAGGCGGCGCTAGTATTAACCAAAGTAACCTAGCCATTGACCAACAAAGCCAAAAAATAGCTGCTAATAACAGCCAACCGGACAGACGATTGAGCCATGTCAAAAAAGGTTTTAAGGGGGCGCTAAAGCTTGATGCCATTTACTGCGCTCCTGACCCTGACATCAACCCCGATAACAATGGCTGACGTACGCTTACCACGGGCGTGTCCTGCGGCGCTTGGCCCTTATAATCGGGCATGTTCTCTAGCAAACGCTGAGTCAGATTCACATCGAGCATATTATCAGCGTCCAAATACAAATCCCCTAATCGCTTGTCTTTATTGTCTAATAGACTGGCGTGCAATAAATGCTTGTCACCTTTTTGCTCGCTGGTTAAATCAGCTCGCATAGGCGGCAACGTTAGCTGATAAGTTTTGCCATTATTGGGATAACCAAACTCGCCACCGACCCAAGTTAACTGGCCATCTGCCTCAACGAATCCACTGCCATCTTGCCTCGTCAACGATACTGAATTAACCTGTATCGGGGCTTTTGGCAGCTGCCAGTCTACTATTAGCGCCAAGGTTTCTGGCTGGATTTTACCTTTCATCTTACTAATAGACCAACCTTTTCGTTTCAAGTCAAACTCACCTTTTAGCGTGGTTTGGCCTGAGCGTAAAGTTACCTCAGCACCCATTTTACCCAAAAATAGTTTCCACGGTTGCCATGTCCAATCTACTGCCCCTGTCAAAGCAGATTTGGCTAACGGTAGCTGTAGATTGGCAGACCCTTGCCATAAATTGCCTGAAACTTGCTGCAAATAAGGAGAATTGGGGGCATATTTTTGTAGTACCCATGCTGCTGGCATCTGAACCAGCACACAAACAGCGAATACTATCGCCCCAATCAGCCACCAAAGTTTTCTAGGACGTTTATGCCATGAAGATGTCGCAGGATTCACAATAAGATTTCTCAATTTATCCAAAGAGCTGTGACTAAACCATTATGCTAAAGGGTCAAAACCAAAGTATTCTATTAAAAGGAGGGTCTATTAAAAAGGTATTGTCTTAAAAGGGTGTCTGCTTAAAATGCCATTATCATAACAAACAATGCGGCTTAGATGCCAAAAAAAGCTGACATCCTCAAAATAAAGATGTCAGCTGGTTTAACGATTGCTGCAAGCAACTTAAAAGCAGATAGGCATAAGCTTGACTTAATCAGTTACTTTTAAGGCTATCCTTTATAGTTGCTAGTGGTCATAGTTTGCTAGCTTTAATAGCCCTAAATCTTGCTCAACTGACTTTTAATCAGTGAATCAAGCTTCTCTTACCAGCTCTTAAAGACTTCTGCATTAATGATTTAACTATTGATCACCTATAAGAAAATCATTTAGTGACTTACCTTGGTCTATTGCAGCCACTAGCCAAGTTGGCTTACGACCACGGCCGGTCCAAGTCTCTTCGCTATTGTTAGGGTTACGGTACTTGATACTACGTTTTTTCTCTAACTGCTCACCTGCTTGTAGAATCTCATCGATGGTGGCATTGCAAGATTCAGCAATCGCTTCAAACTTTTCATAAGCATCATAAAGACGCTGATGTTGCTTTTCGGCAATTAATTGTTGAGCATTTTGAGTGATAGCGATAAGTTCATCAACATCTAACGCTTGTAGGTCCACAGGACTTTTCTTAGCCATAACTACCTCTGTTGTTAATCATAAAACAATGAATTATTAAAGCTATTATAAAATAATTGAGAGTAACCTATAATCTAGCCACCAATGAATAAACCATCAATCAATAAAACCATTAATATCTTTATGGATATTGGATGACTGTCATTTCAGATGCGAGTATGGGTTAACTAATATTTATAATAAGCTTGCCAAGCGATAAATTAAACCTTATCAAAATCTATTAATCACCAACTATGTGTCAAAGCATCAACTGTTTTTAATACGCAATTAAGATATTTTTTATGAGGCTATTTAAAAAGACTTAGCTGTCTTTCAAGCCATTCAAACAGTTGCCACTTACTCTTAGGTAGCGTCTAAGCTCGGTCAGTTGAAGCATCAATCAATGTTGACACCCTAATTAGGAATAATGTCTTAATCGATGATTACTGGCTTGGGTAATGACTATAATAGTGATTATAAATAGTGACTATCATAACCACCCACTGCCAAGCTACTTCACCCTACTGACTCTACCCATTAGCTTTTTATACTTTATCAATATGCTTTACCGGCGACTCATTGAATATCAATGACCCATTAAAAAATCGGTCATCAACAATAATCAGTCATTAATAATATAAGAATAATAAAGCTTAAATAATAAGTGACTATAAAACTTTGATTAGGTCAGCGGAATCGTAACATATTATCATGATAAAAAGAAATCCAATTATCTTAAACGGCAGTTTTTGACTGACCATCTTATTTTTTTAATAAAAAATACCACGGTCTAACTTCATACAATCAAATCGTTTAATTTCTATTTTTTAACGAACTGTCTCACGAGACTAAATTTGTTTATTATTTTGTAAATATTAAATAGATATCATTAATCTTGATTAAAACTGGATTATGAAGACTCAGTTAAAGGTATCAACTTTTGGATAACTGTTAAGCCAACACTGTGGTAACTATAACTCTAACCTTGTGACCTTATATATAATCCCTATAAAACCCTATGACTTTAACCTAAAATGAATCGGTTTTAAGACTTAAAAGCTGTCGTCAGCTTTGGTATGTAATTTTATTTAGTTTAGCCAATTAAGCTAATTTTAGCTTTTACCCTTATTGGCCTACCCTTAATGTGTGGCCCATAAAAAACCCTCCTAAAAGGAGGGTCTCTCTACAAAAATAGAACAGGGTTATCGTTAGCCAATCAGATTATATCACGACAAATTTGGTGTTAACTGTGCTCAGATGATAACTTTAATATTCTATAAGTCAGAACGGAATATCATCATCCACTGGAGCATCTGCCATCGGCATCACGTTACCCGGACTATTGGGTTTGGCCGCTGCATTGTTAGGCTGAGTATTAGGCTGATTGCTATTGCCTGGAGCTTGCCCTGCTGAATTGCCAAAACTGTTTTGATTACCAGCGCCTTGAAAGCCTGAGCCTTGATTGCCATAAGGCTGTGAGTCTTGATTGTTAAAGCCTACCTGACCCGCTGCTTGATTGGCATTTTGATTGGCAGCATAGCCACCTGGATTATTATTTTGATTATTGCCTGCACCTTGGTAAACGCCTTGTGAGCCGCCACTAGCGCCGCCAAGCATTTGCATATTATCGGCTTTAATTTCAGTGCTATAACGGTCTTGACCATTTTGGTCTTGCCACTTACGAGTCCGCAAACTGCCTTCAATGTAGACTTGGCTACCTTTACGAAGATACTGAGCGGCAATCTCACCCAATCGATTGAACAAGGTCACACGGTGCCATTCAGTGGCTTCTCGCTTTTCACCCGTCTGCTTGTCTGTCCATTGCTCACTGGTGGCGACAGAGATATTGGTGACACTGCCCCCATTGCTGAACTGTTTGGTTTCAGGGTCGTTGCCTAGGTGGCCGATGATGATTACTTTATTAACACCGCGCATAACTGCATCCTTAATATAATAAGTTTGATTATCACTTTACCTAATTTATGGTCAAATATCTAGCTGCGTCTCCGTCATTTGCGACAGCTGCTGACGCGCGGCATCGGTAAGCTTGTGTTTATCAAGCTTTAGATAAGCGATTTGTTCAGAGGCCATCACCACAATATCGTCGACGCCATCAATGTCCATAATACGCTGCGACCAAGAGACTATATCGGTATTTTTGGGAATGCTAAGGGTAGTGCTGCTAAGGTAGGGCGGCTGATGAATAGGAAAAATAAGTACCAGGCTAATAATCATGACCACCGCTAATATGGCCCAAGACAACAATGAGCTTTGGGTTAATAGCCAACCGCCAATACCCCCACCAATAAAAGCCCCAAAAAACTGACTAGAAGAGTTCAGTCCCATAGCCGTGGCCTTATTAGCCACTGGCGCTCGTTTGGATATCCAAGAGGGAATCGTTGCCTCTAAGAGGTTAAAACCCACAAAATATAACCCCAACCCAATAATCAGTCCTGCGCCTAACTGACTGCCAAAAGCCAACACCCCTAACGAGACCGCCATTAGCGCTAGGGCTGCCAAAAATATCTGGCGCATTTTTTGCTTCTTTTCTGCGATAATAATAAAAGGAATGGCAATGGCAAACCCTATTAATAATAAAGGTAGATAGACATAGCCCTGCTGACTGACACTCAGGTTAAGCACGTCTGCTAATTGATGCGGTACGATAACGAATATGGCAGTCATGGTAAGGTGCAGCGAAAAGATAGCGATATGAAGGCGATTTAAATCGTCAATTACCAGCACATCTCTCATTTGCTGGGCAATCGATTTATTATTAATATTGTGCTTTAAAACCCGAAGCGGGGTGGGCACGAACATCAATAAAACCATCGCTAGAACCGCAAAGACAGCAGTCAACCAAAACAGCCCTGAGATGCCCAAGCTTGAGACCAACATAGGACCAATAGCAAAGGCCATCATAATGGAAGCTGCGATGGTGAGTCCCATCGCCGCCATGGCTTTGGTTCGCGACTGCTCACGGGTGACATCCGCAAGTAGCGCCATCAACACTGCCGAGACTGCCCCACTACCCGCCAGCGCCCGACCAATAATGACCTGATAAATACTGTCAGCAGTCGCCGCCAATATCCCGCCTGCGGCAAACAATATTAGCCCAAGCAAAATCATAAGCTTGCGAGGGTACTTGTCTGCCGCCAAGCTCATCGGAATCTGAAAGATGGCTTGACCCAACCCATAGATACCTACTGCCAGCCCTATCAATAATGGCGTCGCATGAGTATAGCGGTCACCGTATACCGAGAATACTGGCACAATCATAAATAAGCCGACCATGCGTAGCGCAAAGATGCCACCCACACCCGCAATGGCGCGTTTTTCAATGCCATTCATGATAACGCTCTCTTAGTTCGCTCAAAGCGCATATTATAAGGGATTATGAATCGATATGTATGTATTCATTCTTGCTGTTAATTGGTGCAGTCAGTTCGCAGGTTATTGCATCATGCCCCTTGAATTTTGCCATATTCATCACCACTATTATCCCAACCCAAGGTAACTTAATGACTTAATAAGTCATCTGGATGTCCTCTATTAACTATTAATCGCCAGACACTCTTGACCAGTTACCTTCAACCCCTTTTGGCTAGTCACCCTATCAAACTTTTGTCACCCACCTTTTCATGGACAAGGCACTTTATGGCACACGAACATATCAAAATTCGCGGGGCACGTACTCACAATCTAAAGAACATCGATATCGATATCCCACGAGATAAGTTCGTGGTGATTACGGGACTCTCAGGCTCAGGCAAGTCGTCATTGGCCTTTGACACGCTCTATGCTGAGGGTCAGCGCCGATATGTTGAGAGCTTGTCCGCTTATGCGCGTCAGTTCTTATCGCA
>JAUNVX010000023.1:20955-25880 GCA_030540615.1 Psychrobacter sp.
GTCAGCGCCGATATGTTGAGAGCTTGTCCGCTTATGCGCGTCAGTTCTTATCGCAAATGGACAAGCCCGAAGTCGATAGTATTGAAGGCTTGTCACCAGCGATTGCCATCGAGCAAAAGTCCACCAACCATAACCCACGCTCGACGGTAGGCACCATCACTGAAATCTATGACTATCTGCGTCTGCTTTATGCTCGGGTTGGAACGCCATACTGCCCCGTGCATAATGAGCCGATGGTGGCGCAAACCATCACCGAGATGGTCGATGACATTATGGCACTGCCAGATGACACCAAGCTAATGATTTTGGCCCCTGTGGTGCGTGAGCGTAAAGGCGAGCACATTGTCCTGCTTGAGCAATTGGTCGGTCAAGGCTTTGTGCGCGTGCGCGTCGATGGTCACGTCTATGACATGGATGAGCTACCTGCGCTTGAGAAGAATAAAAAACACACCATCGAGGTAGTGGTCGACCGCTTTAAAGTGCGTGACGATTTGGGCAACCGCGTCGCCGAAAGTTTAGAGACAGCGCTCAGATTGGGTGGGGATATCGCCATTTTGCATTATATGGATGGCAACCCCAACACTGACGATGGTAATCTGGCCAGCGATGATCAAGTATTATCTGCCAAGCACAGCTGTCCGGTGTGCGATCGCGCGGTGTCTGAGCTTGAGCCACGACTGTTTAGTTTTAACAACCCTTATGGGGCCTGCCCGGCTTGTGACGGCCTTGGCAAACGTCAGTATTTCTCTGCAGAGAAAATCATCACCCATACCGACAAGTCGCTCAATCAGGGCGCAGTCAATGGTTGGGACAAGCGCCATGCCTACTACTTTGGTCTATTGACCACGGTTTGTAATCATTTTGGCATTGATATGGATGCGCCTTGGGCGACATTGCCGCAAAAGCATAAAGACATCATTCTAAAAGGCTCAGGCAGTGAGAAGATACTGTTTAACTTCACTGATGAGCGTGGCCGTAAAACCAAAAAGACCACAGCGTTTGAGGGAGTACTACCTTATCTTGAACGCCGCTATGCTAAGACCCAAAGCAACCTAGTTCGCGATGAGCTGGCCAAGTATCTGGCCGACACCACTTGTAATGTTTGTGATGGGGCGCGACTGAATGAAATCGCTCGAAACGTGCGTGTCGATGGTCGAGACATCGCTGAGATCGTACGCCTATCTATCGGCGATGCGGCAGATTACTATGCCAACTTGCATATGGGCGGCGCTAAAGGTGAGGTCGCTGAAAAGATCTTTAAAGAGATTAATGAGCGCTTGAACTTTTTAGTTAGCGTGGGTCTTGATTACTTGTCACTTGAGCGCTCTGCTGAAACACTATCGGGTGGTGAGGCGCAGCGTATCCGTTTGGCCAGTCAAATCGGTGCTGGGTTAATGGGTGTGATGTACGTCCTTGATGAGCCATCTATTGGTCTTCATCAGCGCGACAATGACCGCTTGCTACAAACCCTAGTTCGCCTTCGTGACCTTGGCAATACTGTCTTGGTCGTTGAGCATGATGAAGACGCGATTCGTCAAGCTGACCACGTGATTGATATTGGTGTCGGTGCGGGTGTCCATGGCGGTAGCGTCATCGCTCAAGGGTCTATGCAAGATATTATGGACACCAAAGACTCGCTTACGGGTCAATATCTCTCGGGTGAAAAGAGAATTGAAATCCCCAAGGTGCGCCACAAAGCCAAAACCATTGATTTGAACAATCCGCCACAGCGCGTCAATATCATGCCGATGGGCAAAGCCAAAACAGCAGCGGCCAAAAAGAAAGCAGCGGCGGATAAAGCCAATCCTAAGGCCAAAAACATCATTCCCATGCAGATTGAGCTAAAAGGCGCGACTGGCAATAATCTTAAAGATGTTGACCTGACTATTCCTGTTGGCGTCTTAACTTGTATCACGGGCGTTTCCG
This sequence comes from Psychrobacter sp., assembly GCA_030540615.1. Classification (GTDB taxonomy): domain Bacteria; phylum Pseudomonadota; class Gammaproteobacteria; order Pseudomonadales; family Moraxellaceae; genus Psychrobacter. The sequence continues at coordinate 22,882 of JAUNVX010000023.1, forward strand.
GCTCTGGTAAATCGACTTTGATTAACCGTACCTTAATGCCGTTGGCCGCCACGCAGTTGAACAATGCCTCGACCTTAATCCCGGATGCTTACGAGAGTATCAGCGGGCTTGAGTATTTGGACAAAATGGTCGATATCGACCAAAGCCCGATTGGCCGCACGCCGCGCTCTAATCCTGCGACCTATACGGGGGTATTCACGCCAATTCGTGATTTATTCTCGCAGACCCAAGAAGCCAAAGCTCGTGGTTATAAAGCAGGTCGCTTTAGCTTCAACGTCAAAGGTGGCCGCTGTGAGACTTGCCAAGGCGATGGCCTCATTAAAGTTGAGATGCATTTCTTGCCTGATATGTATGTGCCCTGTGACAGCTGTCATGGCAAACGCTACAACCGTGAGACCTTAGATATCCATTACAAAGGCAAGAATATCGCTGAAGTACTCGACATGACGGTTGAAGATGCGACTGAGTTCTTTTCTGCGATTCCGCCGATTCATCGTCGTCTTGAGGCGCTGATGGATGTGGGACTTAGCTACATTCGCCTAGGTCAGTCTGCCCCAACGCTTTCTGGTGGTGAGGCACAGCGCGTCAAATTGGCTCGTGAGCTGGCCAAGCGTGATACGGGTCAGACGCTGTATATCTTGGATGAGCCAACCACTGGCCTTCATTTTCATGATATCTATAAGCTGCTCAATATCTTGCATACGCTGCGTGATAAGGGCAATACCATCATCGTCATTGAGCATAACCTTGACGTGATTAAGACGGCTGATTGGGTGATTGATTTGGGTCCGGAAGGCGGTAAAGGCGGTGGTATGATTATCGCTGAGGGCACACCAGAGGAAGTCGCCAAGGTCAAAGCGTCTTATACGGGTCAGTTTTTAAAGCCTATGCTTGAGAAGAAGAAATCTGCTTAGCGTGTAATGACTTATCATGAGTTAATAAAAAGGCTATTCTTTAGAGAATGGCCTTTTTTGTTGGGTAAATTTAGTTTTATAAAGTTTCGGCTTTTCATCTATGAGTTCCTGTCCTCATCTGGTAATTAATAGTTATTTTAAAACTTGTTTATTACGTCAAAGACGTATAAAGTAATAATTAATATCTTTCCTGAGCCTATAATGCGATTACTGACCTTTATTGAAACATCTTATTTTTCTAAAAAGATAAAAGAGTTGCTAGATGATGAATCGTACCACCAACTTCAAGTCGAGTTATATATTGACCCTGAAAAGGGTAAAATTATAAAACAAGGTGGGGGTATTCGTAAGGTTCGTTGGGTCACTTCTCAATCGGGTAAAAGTGGTGGCATTAGAGTCATTTATTAAGATAATTTAACCAAAGAGCAGTTAGCGACACTCCGTAATCTGGTCAAACAGGAACTTAAAAATGGATAATCAATTATTCGATGAACTACTAGCTTCTATTAAAGAAGCGGGGGCCATTAGTCGTGGCGAGCTGGAGCCTAGTCGTACATTCACTTATGAGATACCCGATATCAAAGCCATTCGCAAAAAGACGGGCTTGACGCAAGCACAATTTGCGCAAAAGTTACAAATTAGTCCGCGCACTTTGCAAAATTGGGAGCAAGGCCATCGTAACCCTACTGGCCCTGCGATAACGTTGATGAAGCTATTGGACAAGCAGCCTGATTTGATAGATTTAGCTTAAGGGGTTTAGGTGACATTAGTATTTAATAGGAATAAATTTTAACTATTTTACATTAATCATCTACAAAGTCCCTTTACGTACATATGAGAGTACCTAATGCCTTTCAAACGTCATCCTACTTTTAACCCTGCGCTTAATAAAAACTCAAAGCTTTGGCGTTATATGAGTTTACCGAAATTCATATCACTTATCCAAAATAGTAATCTGTTTATGTATAACTTAGAATTAATGTCTAAGGATGATAAATTTGAAGGTGTCTTACCTGCTGGAAATTTCATACATCGTCAATGGCAAGCAATTGACGATGTTCCTGAAAATGTTCTTACTAAATTGAAAAAAAATATCATTTACCATGAAACTGGTGACTTACGCACCTGTTTAGAGCATTATAAAGAAGAGCAAGAATTAAGAATTCGTCAAACTTATGCCCATAGAAGATCCTATTTCATCAATTGTTGGCATATGAGTGAGTATGAGTCCTTAGCAATGTGGGATATTTACTCTAGGAAAGATGAAGGGATAGCTATTGTTTCATCAGAATCGAACTTTATTGAAGCTTTTGCAGATTTAGGCAAAGATATATATGGTGGTTCTGTTCAATACGTAAACTATGATAATTTTTCCATTGATGTAAATAATGTGTTTAATTCTATTTTATATAAACGGGCAAGCTATGCCTATGAACAAGAGTATAGATTGGTATTACATGATATAGAAGTTACGCATAAATTTACTCCCATAAACATAATTGAATTTGATGCGAATGGAAATAGTAACATCATTCACAGTCGAGCATCAGAAGGGCGTACTGAAAAAGAAATTGAAGAAATCGATCCAAAACCAAGTATGAATATAAATTGTGATTTAACTAAACTCATAAATGAAATTTATGTTTCTCCATCTGCTCCTAATTGGTTCCTAGATATCGTTATTAATCTTGTGGATACTTACAATATTGACATTCCAGTGAAGCAATCTGAACTCAATCAAGATCCTCTAAGGTAACGTAATTCAGTTGATGATTATCGTTATGTAAGTTGTAAAAATTAAACTGACTTCTATTCTAATAAACCTTAAAAATAATTAACATCAATCCTAAACAGATTAAATCTTAAATTAAATCTGAATTAACGCTAACTCTAGTGATTCTCTATTTTGGTAAAGTAAATAATTTACAGCTTAAGACCCGCCAGTCGTCTCAGGATACGGTTTAGCGCCGATTGCAGCGGGCATCCTTGCTTGAATAGTCGCCTGCCGTGACTTAGTCCGTGGTGGTATCGAGGCAACAGGAACGCCATAAGCTATTAATCACTGCGCGAGTGGGCAAGCAAGAT
>JAUNVX010000237.1 GCA_030540615.1 Psychrobacter sp.
TTTGAAAGACGCGGAGGCAACTGATGAGAACAGAAGCAGCTAATAAAGAGGCGTTTAATAAACCAACATTAAATAAACAGATATCGAATAAACAGACATCCAATGAAAATACACCGCAATTGGTCACCTTTAATATCCGAGCCATGGGATGTCAGGTACGAATCAATTTGAATATCTCAAGCTTAAGCTACCCTCTCTCAAAGGTTGAGCTAGACCAACAGACCTGTCTGCTAGCAAGCAAGATTGAGCAAAAACTAGCGTATTGGGAGCACATATTCAGTCGTTTTAATGAGACCAGCGAGCTGATGCAACTTAACCATCATACCAATCAATGGTGGCAGGTCAGTGCGGAGTTATTTGAGGTTCTGCAGCTTGCTATTGAGTTTGTGCCAAAAACGCAAGGATTAGTGACCCCAACGCTACTCCAGTCCATGTGGGCGGCGGGTTATAAACATTCGTTTGAAACCTTGCCCAAACTATCTATACCGACCAAACCTTGTACAGACTCAAGTGCCATGCCTTGTACTGCTTTAAATATTAAAGAAAACGCTGAGGATAGAGCATTAGGCAATGACAGACATCAGAATATAGAAAGTATTCAACTTCACCGCCTAACTGACGGCACATATCAAGTGTATCTTCCAACTGGAATGGCGCTGGATTTAAATGGTTACGTGAAAGGCTGGTGCGCCATGCAGTTGGCTGACTACATCAGTCGCGGTTATGACTACCGACTTCCTTGCTTAGTGGATATGGGGGGTGACATAGCCATTGGTGTGCCTGACAATCAAGACGCAGAGATTGAAATTGATCCCGTCACTTGGGGAATAGCGATTGCCAAACCTTATGCTATTAATAGCGAACCGCCCTTCTTTGATGAAGCTTGTGATGTAAGTGGTGATGAAGACGTCGCGGTAGTAAGTATCAGCTCAGGCGCTATAGCCACCTCTGGCCAGGATTATCGGCGCTGGCGACATAAGGGGCGTTGGCAACACCATTTAATTCATCCTCATCACTCTTGCCCAGTTACCAGCGACGTGCTGACCGCAACCGTGATAGCAGCAGATACAATGACAGCAGAGGTGTATGCAAAATACTGTGTGCTTTTAGGCAGTAAAGCTGCGATGGCATGGCTTAATAATCAGAATATAGCCGCGCTATTGATTGATACTGAGTATAACGTGATGGTCAGCCCTGCTATGCGTCCCAGTTTAATTCAGCTTTTATAGGAAAACAGTTATGCAGACCGGTCCAACTACTCATCGTTATATAGCAGCTAGCAAGACACCTATCATTCAGGCTTTATGGATGGTATTGATAGTAAGTATTGCTACTGGCGTTGGTAGCTACGCCTTATTCATTTGGGGACCAACCGTTTCACAGTTACTGACAGCCACGGACAAACACTTTTGGTATTTATCACGCGCTAGTGGGGTGATTGCCTACATTTTATTTTGGCTGGCCGTCGTTTTTGGCTTGTTACTCAGCACTCGTTTGGGCAAACATTTCAATGCCGCGCGAGTATTCGCATTACATCAGTATTTAAGCTTAATTGCCGTAGGCTTTGCCACGTTTCACGCGGGTATTTTATTGGCAGATAACTTCTTAAATCTGACTTTATGGCAAGTACTATTGCCTTTTGGTTTTCAAACTGAGCGTGTGGGCGTTGCCTTAGGGCAATTAGGATTTTGGTTTTTATTAATCTGTGCTTTTAGCTTCTATATTAAGCAGTATATTGGGCAATCAGCTTGGCGTTGGCTGCACTTCTTGACCTTTATGGCTTATACACTTATTAGTATTCACGTATTTATGGTAGGCTCGGACACTCGAGCACTGCCTTTATTATTATTTTACGCTGGTAGTCAAACCGTGGTTTTTTTACTGATGAGCTATCGAATTCTCACTTTAAAGCAGGCAATGTAGCCCGTTATAAGACGAGCTGCTTCAGTAGTAGATAGTCATCTGACTATAGGCAATCTTAACCTATTAGGCTACAATGCCATTGATAACCGATTTTTTTATAATTTTCAAAGGGCTGCGGATGATATTCATCCGTATCCGCCTCTCTAGGAGATGACCTAAATGGACTTAAGAAACTTTAAAATATCTCAAATTAGTCTAGCCTTTTTGGTCAGTTTACTGGCACTGTCTGGTTGCGCTGATAAAAAAGAGAATACTGGAACACAAGCTTCAACACCTAATGACACGGCAAATACCGCAAATGCGCCCGCCCTTACCGACTCGCCAGCACTGGCTGAGACTTCCACAACTTCAATAGCAACTGAAACGAACAATGCCCCTGTGGCCATTGAAGAAAAAAATCCCCCTCGATTCGCTGCCCTCACTGATTATATTGCTCTCAAACCTGATGCAAGCTGGCAATGGGAAACGCTGGCCAAAGTACCAGGTATTAAAGAATGGCATAATCAAAAGCCTGCCCGCAATGAGTACTCACCTGAAGATCCTACCTACTCTATATCAGGAGGCCTAGATGACTATGGATCAATGCAAGCTTATGGTACTGAAGCGCAGCCCAATGTTATTCTTATTGGTTCAGCCCAAGGGGTAAGTGATGATGAGACAGGTGGCGCTGTTTATCAGTTGCATGATTTATTTAGAGAGAAAGAGTTAACGAGGATACCCTCTAATTGCGATAAAGATGAAGGTCAGGATATGATCACTCAGCATTTTTATAAATGGCAAAAAGATGGCTATCAGCCCCTGTATGTATTTGAGCTTAATATGCCTGCCAATGCCGGAACATCAAGTGAATTTGGTATTGCTAAAAGTTTTGAAGAGTTTTTTAAGCCTGATTATGATAATGCGATTATGAGTCTAGACAATTCTGACAAAGCATTCAATGAGATTACTTGTACTTTTGAGGGCGTATAGTCCTTAGATTGACGCTAGACTTCTTGAAATTATAAGCTCAAAGCTTAAAGAGCAGTTGATTTTGAATCATTGCTAATCGTTATAACAATCTGGCCCGTAAGTTTAAAGGGATGCATTATATTGCTTATATCTTTATTCATTATCAGTTAAATTGAGGTGATGCCCTAGCGCCCTAGCATCAGGATTAACATCACATTTCAGCTGGTTGCCAACTTATTCCTCATTATGCTTGACCCTCCCCGTCCTTAAAGCAAACGCCCAGTCGTCTCGGCCATTACTAGCGGCCAGCTGGGCTGCCGACTCAAAGTCATAGGGCACTTTAATGTGACTCACTTGTCTATTCACTTTATGGATAGTACCATCATCCATTATCTGCGTTTCAATGATGGCATAGCTGGCTTGAGGGCAATAATTTTGCATCTGATGGACCACGGGTAAATC
>JAUNVX010000238.1 GCA_030540615.1 Psychrobacter sp.
TTATTGATAATTATTAGTGGTTATTTATTGGTCATGATTTTTTTATAGTCTTTTGTTCATACTTTTAACTTATAGCCATGTATCAAGCCTATCCATTACTAGGTAATTACTCACATATCCTTATGATGTTTTCAACGCCCCAGAATGCTTATCGGCCCAAAATCATTGAATCTGCGTTCGTGGACTTTATCAGCGAGCGCATTAATCCTTTTTGGTCGCCTGTCAGCTCCAAAGCCAAGTTGACACGCAAGCTACGGCTCAATGACAGTTTAGTGGCGCTCGAGCTAACCCCTAATCGGCTTTGGCTCAAGCAACTGGCTAGGCAGATTAGACATCAGCACCACGATTTAGCCTCAAACCATCAGCGTCGAACCCGTCGGCTAACCCAATGGCAAGCTGGGCAGCATATTAGCTTGAGTGTCAAGCTTGACGGTATTTATCACCATCGCTATTACTCCTTGGTCGGCACGCCCGATTTAACGGGACTGTTGCTTATCGACCCTATTATCAATGACAAGCAGCAAGCGACAAAGAGCCAGGCCAATAAGCTGATGATAGCTCTCAAACAACAAGGGCGAGTCTCTGATTATCTGGCGTATGAGGCCAAAGTTGGCGAGACCTTCGATATCGGATTGCCTGAAGGCGACTTTACCTTAGAGCATCACCAGTTGCCTGCTGGTCAGCCCGTGGGCTTTATCGCCTCTGGTAGTGGTATCACGCCCATGCCAGGACTTATTACTGAGGCGCTTGAATCTGGAGACCCCAAGCGGCCAGTGACTTTGCTTTACTACTATCATCCTACTGCGAACCAGTCCTCTCCAGCCTTTTTATCCTATTGGCAAGCATTGGCGCGGCAATATCCAAATTTTCATTATTATATTGTCAATACCAATGAGCCGAGCAGCTATCTTGCAGGTGGTCGCCATCTTAATGCTGATACGCTTCAAGCCATTAATTTATCACCAGAGCATAGCAAGTTATTCGTTTGCGGCGCGCCGGCTATGATGCAAAGCTTGCCGAAAATATTGAATGATTGGTCTTCTAAAGCTACTTTGACCCCCCATACAAATACTATTGAGTTAAGCCCTATTAATGGCGACTCCGACAGTAGCAACAGCGCGTCTAACCAAGCCATGTCTATCCGTAGCATGCCTAACCCTATTATGCCTAGCGATAGCACAGTAACGACTGCCTCCTTTATGGACAATGTCGCCACCGAGTTCTTTGGTCACTTTGATAGCCAGCCTAGTAACGATGTTGACACTAGTAACAGCGAGGTCGTTACCATCTGGCTACGGCGTAGACAACGACAGTTTCAACTGCCTCTAGCGGGCCAACATATTTTAATGGGCGCTCAAACTGCCCACATTAGGTTGCCACATGGCTGCCGACAGGGGATTTGTAATATGTGCCGCTGTGATAAGGTCAGTGGTGTGGTCAAAGACAGTCGAACTGGCAAGCTGAGTGGCGAAGGTTTTGAATCCATTAAGCCCTGCATTAGTCTGGCAATGGGCGATGTGGTACTGGATGTTTAACTCTCCGGTTAGTCCTTCACATGCTCGAACAGCTGGCAGCTAAAATTGTTTCCCAATAGACGCTTTTAATCCAGCCGTCAAATAAGTCTGACACTTCGCCTCATAAAATGGCATACTAAAAGTTGGCTACCTAAACTTTTGTAGAGCTTTTGGAATGCCAAAGCCAAGCCACCTTCGATGTTCAAGGATGTAACATGCGCCTTTTCAAACCTAATAGCCCTAGTGAGTCACCGCAAGGTATGGCTGTGCCTATCTCTAAAAAGGTTATGTTTAAAAAGGCTGTCTTTAAAACAGCGACCTTTACCCCCCCTTTTCTAACCTCCTCCTTCTTACAACCTCACTTGCTTGAAACCTCATTACCCAAAACATTGGGGCATCAGCATCCCTACTTAGCCAACCTGACTAAAAAGTATCCTGTGTTATCTGGTAACCCATTGTCAGTGGCACAGACCCAAGCGTTAGGCAAGCAACTTGATGCCCTACAAGCAGATATTATGGCTGATTTAGGTGAGACAGATGCTCGCTACATCTACCGCATCTATGCCACCGTGGTTTATAGCGAACTCCTAGGCCGTGCGCTAATCATGGCCGCAGCCGCCTGTACGAACAAGCTCCTGCGTCAGAGTGTGCTAGTCTTAGGTATTGGCGTTTTAACCTTGAGCAAAATTCTAAACAATATGGAGCTAGGTCACAACGTGCTGCATGGTCAATATGACTGGATGCAAGACAAACATTTAAACAGTCGCAGCTTTGACTGGGACCATATCTGCCCCGCGCCACTTTGGCAACACTCGCACAACTTTTTGCATCACACTTATACCAATATCTTGGGCCGAGATCATGATGTGGGCTATCATTTGATTCGTGTCACTGATGAACAGCTTTGGACGCCTAGTGATCGCTACAACCCGCTTAAAACGCTATTGATAGCCATTGGCTTTGATTGGGCGATTGGCTTTCATGACCTTCAAATTAGCATCGAAGAATATGCTGAAGATGACAACCTGCCGAGTATCATGCGCTCGAAATCGCGAGCGCTCATGGCCAATATCGTACGGCAAGTGGGTAAAGACTATCTGGCAATACCGCTGCTAGCGGCGCTACTGAGTGGCCGTCGCGGCATTGGTTATACTCTTATAGGCAATCTAAGCGCCAACACCTTGCGAAACCTTTGGACTTGGGCAGTGATATTCTGCGGACACTTTACCGAGCAGGCACATATTTTTACTCACTTAGACAATGACGAGAGCCGAGGCGACTGGTATGTTCGTCAGCTATTAGGCTCAAGCAATATCAGCGGAGGGCGGCTATTTCATACCTTGACAGGCAACCTATCTCATCAGATTGAGCATCATATGTTCCCTGATATGCCTGCCAATCGCTACGCCAGTATTGCCCCAAGGGTCAAGGCACTCTGCCTCCAATATGGCTTGCCGTATAATACAGGCTCATTTACCAATCAGTTCTCACAAGTTATTCGCCGAATTTATCATTATAGTCGTCCTAATCAGATGGCAACTGGGAAACCCTTAGGTCAATCAACGGGCGCTACTGCTCGACCATCAACGACGGCGACCAAAAGACGCTATCGATTCATCTCAGCCAGACGTCAGCGCTGGCTTGATAAACTGCCTGAGGCTTTGGCGCAAGCATTGGCCTATATTTAGCTTTATTTGAAGGGATTATAGTTACCTTGATTCAAAATCACCTCTAAAAATTATTCTTCATTTATAAGTGATTTTCACTGGCAAAATTGTGACTTGGTTACCAAATATCATCTTAATAGCATTAGCA
>JAUNVX010000024.1:0-1442 GCA_030540615.1 Psychrobacter sp.
TTAAGAGTATTAAATAGAGTTAAAATAACGATAGCACTTGTATTAAAGTGCGAATCACAGTGATCGCTTCTTTTCATTATAAATAATAGTTTGTGTTCAAACATGAAAAACACGGAAAATCTGGTCGTCATTCATCTTAGTGCCTCAGCGGTTTACGCAGTGATTGGGCAAGTTGTCTCTGCCTCAGACATTCGTATTATGGGTGTGGGTCAGATTAGTAATAACGATTTTTTTCAAGGTCAGATTCGTCATCGCGATCGTCTTAAAAGTGTCATTCGTCAGGCCATTCAAGAAGCTGAAGATATGGCCAATTGCCGAGTTCATAGCGTTTGGTTAACCTTGTCTACACCTGAGCTTTTGAGTAAGAACAGTGCTGGTAATGTGGTGATTGAAGAAGGCCAAGTTCAGACCAAAGATATTGTTCGGGCTTTAAGCTTGGCAAAATCTAAGGATATGCCCAATAATTACTACCTAATGCATCATTGTCAGCAAGGTATCTATGTTGATAATCAAGAGACGATGGTAGATGATGCAATTGGGATGTATGCCAGCGATATCTCAGTGATGTATCACTTGATGATGATGCCGGTTGCCAGTCGCCAAAATATTCAACGTTTGCTCCAAGAGTGTGATGTCAGTATTGACCATATGTTATTTGATGCGGTCTCTAGTGCTGAATATAGTCTGATGGTCGAGGAGCGTGAGCAAGGTGTTTGCTTAATTGATATCGGTGCTAGCACCACTAGCGTTTGCGTTTATAAAGAAAACAAACTGATTTTTACAGGCTGCGTGCCCCAAGGCAGTTTGATGGTAACTATGGATATCTCAGCTGAGTTGAACTTATCCATGATAGAAGCCGAAAAGCTCAAAAAACGCCATGGCACAGTCGATGTCCAGAGTATTGATCCGGGGCAGTTTATCACGGTTACGCCTCAGGGCAGTATTGACGAAGTCACAGTTAACCTTCATAACTTGTCTGAGATTATCGCGGCACGCTATGTTGAGATTTTTAAGGCTGCCTTTGGTCAAGTGATTGAGGCGGGATTGGTCGATTATTTAAATCGCGGCGTTGTACTTAGTGGGGGCGGTAGCACAGTCAAAGGGATTATTCCTTTTAGCAAAAAATTGCTCAATCTACCTGTGTTTTTGACCAACCCTCATACGGCTATCAGTGCTTATCACCATGGTGAAGACGATGAGACCTTTAAGCGTTTAAGTCTACAAGTCAATGATAGAGCTTATCAAACTGCTTTTGGTGCCCTACTGTATAGTCAAAGCGAACAATTTCGCCGCAGTGAAAAAAGTTCCCCTGAGGCCTTAGAGCAGGGTAAAGTCACCGGGCTTATGCAGCGGCTTCACCATGTCTTAAAGCGCGTTTTATAATCGCAACTTGGTCATATAAAATATGTCGCTTCATCTTAATAAATAATCAGCAAGCTATT
>JAUNVX010000024.1:1542-25500 GCA_030540615.1 Psychrobacter sp.
ATTAAGCCTGTCAGCTCGTTCAGGCATTTAGTCTATCTATTGTATGATAGGCCGTAATTCATTATGCTAATAGTAAACCCATAAGCCCTACGATTATACCTATCGAATATATTGAATGTTGATGGACGTATAGCGTGACCAAACTGGTTGAGATTAAGTAGCGCTTGCCCACCATCATTAACTGGAGAATCAAAATTATGTCAAAGTACACCATGTCAGATGATCATCAGCCTCATCATAACGGCCAAGCCCGGTTCACGGTATTTGGTGTTGGCGGTGGCGGCGGTAATGCTGTTGAGCACATGGTGCAGCAAGGTATCAAAGGGGTTACATTTGTTTGTGCCAACACAGATAGACAAGCATTAGACCGTCTTACTGCCCCTAATAAGCTTCAATTAGGGGCAAAGACCAATCGCGGATTAGGCGCGGGTGCTAACCCTGAAGTGGGCCGCGAAGCCGCTGAAAGTGAAGAAGAAGCGATTCGTAAGCTGCTTGAAAACTCTGACATGGTATTTATTACAGCAGGCATGGGCGGCGGCACCGGTACAGGGGCGGCGCCAGTGGTCGCAAGAATAGCTAAGGAGATGGAGCTATTGACGGTAGCGGTTGTGACCACGCCATTTAAATTTGAAGGCGGCAAACGCATTAAAGCTGCCAAAGCAGGGATAGAGCAGTTAACTAACTTTGTTGACTCTATTATTACTATTCCCAACGATAAGCTGATGAGCGTGTATGGCAATATCTCTATGCCAGAAGCCTTCAAAAAAGCCGATGATGTCTTGTTACACGCTGTTCAAGGTATAGCCGAAACTATCGCCACTGATGGTGTTATTAACATCGATTTTAATGATATTCGGGCAGCAATGACGGCCAAAGGCCATGCCATGATGGGTATCGGCCGCGCCAGCGGTGATGATAGAGCGCGTCAGGCCACTGAAAAGGCTATTAAGTCACCGCTGCTTGATGATTTACGACTTGAAAATGCTCAAGGCCTTATCGTAAACGTCATCTCTTCGGCCACGCTGTCGTTGGTTGAGCTCAGTGAAATTAGTGAAATCGTTGAAAATATCACTGATATTAATGATGGTAATATCTTCTACGGATCAGTGATTGATGAAAAAATGGGTGATGATCTTCATGTCACCGTTATCGCAACTGGCTTGACATTGGATGATAAAAAGGGTGAGCCTGCTCCTATTCCTTCAGTAAATAGTACTAAAACAGTCGATCCTAGTCAGCATACCAGTGCCATTAATCATCAGAAAAAAGCCCAGAGCCAGGCTTTTCATGACAGTGCTGTGCATAATACGCCTGCTCAACCGGCTCCGACTATGCCTACAAAGACCAATAGTATTCAAGACTATTTAAAGCGTCAGCAGAATAAATAATATTATTTTTGACTATAATCAATAGATAGTTCTCATAAAAAACCAGTGCTTAGCACTGGTTTTTTGCATTCTTACTTTTGAGTAGCAGTAGCTAAGTGAGCGCCGCTGATGCTAAACTATGCAAAATGTAACAAAAGATGTATTTTATTTGACCATTAACTTAACCTCTCGCTCATTCTAGGTCTGTCTTTATGATTGATTCTACAAATTACGCTGCCAAAACCCCTTTGACGCAAAGGACACTAGCCAAAGCCGTTAGTACCAGTGGCGTCGGTCTACATAGTGGCCATATGGTGGCATTATCATTGCATCCATTGCCTGTTGATTCAGGTATTGTGTTTGAGCGATCAGATTTGCCTCATTGCCCACGGGTGGTAGCAAAAGCTCATCTGGTCAAAGACACTATGATGTCTTCAAATTTAGTGGATAAAGAAGCACGGGTGGGTACGGTTGAGCATCTGTTAAGTGCAGTGGCAGGTCTTGGTATAGACAACCTCCTTATCAAAGTATCAGCGCCTGAGATTCCTATCATGGATGGCAGTGCCATGCCTTTTGTCGATTTGATACTGTCAGCAGGATTGATTGAACAAGCCGCCCTTAAAAAGTTTATAAAAATTTTAGAACCTGTACGTGTCACTAGTGGTGACAAATGGGCTGAGCTGGTTCCCTTTGATGGTTTTGAGCTAAATTTTGAAATTGACTTTGACCATCCTGCCTTTGACAAGCAGCATCAGCGAACTCATCTTAGCTTTTCAACCAATAATTTCATCTCTAAGCTCAGTCAGGCCAGAACTTTTGGGTTTTTAAAAGATATTGAGCAACTAAGACAACATAATTTAGCATTAGGCGGCAGTATGGACAATGCGATTGTTTTGGATGAGAAGGGCATCATTAATAATGAAGGTTTGAGATATGAAGACGAGTTTGCCAAACATAAAGTATTAGATGCGGTAGGGGACTTATATTTGATTGGTTATCCGTTAATAGCGCAGTTTAATGCTTTTAAGTCTGGTCATGCCCTTAATAATGCCTTGATAAAAGAGGTAATGGCTAGGACAACAAGTTTTGAAGTTGTAACATTCGATGACATTGTAAATTGCCCTATATCTTATGAACATATATAATATAAATTGTCAATAGACAATATCGATAAATAACACATTATGGTGTTACATTCACGCAATATTACAAAACTCATAGAAGATTCTTCGCTAGTAGGTTTATTAAGAGAGGGTTTACCGTGATAAATTCTTTTTTAACGCTGTGGTTATCATGGTTTAATTATGAAATAAAAAGTGCGCTCTCCTATAGGTTCATACTAAATTCATCAAAGTCACTCGCATAAAATTAACCCCATTACTTATAAAACCATCAATTAATTACATAAGATTACAATGTAAACATGTTATTAATCTTCTTTTGCCAGTTTGATGAGTGATTTTTTTAGCCTTTCATCTGTGATGACATGATTGGCAACGTGTGTTATAGTCTGCCTTGTCGATTCGCTGAAGCTATTGTTGCTACAACGTTTCGATGAATTTTTATAGGCTAATAAGTGTTTTGCATTGGTCTCAGAATTGGTATAAGTCGATGGCATTGCAGAAACAATAATTCGTAATTTTTGTAGCTTGGCAAATGTAATCGACTGCTCACTCAGTAATCGTAAGTAATCAGATTGTAAGTAGTGCATATGATTTGCAGCGGTTTGCGATTGGACACTCAAGGTTAGCTGATCGTCTGTGAGACCTACTACCTGACAGGTAGTCAGAATCTCTTCAGGCAGACAGTCTACTAAGATATCTCTCACCTCCGTAGTTGCTTTTGTATAACGATGCAGCATTTTGGAGAGAGTATTAGGTAAGGCGGTTTTAGCAGCGACTTGATGATCAATAAGTGCAGCGAGATGATTGGGTTTTTTTGACATTTAAGGCACCAGTGGGTACTAAGCTATATAGAATATGACAAGTTTAGTAGATTATCACGATTAGTCTAACTCAAAACGACTACTCATTAGAGCACTATCAGACAGTAATGAAAGATTGGCTTTTATTATGTGTCAATTGCACTGAAAAACGTCAAGGATGGCGTCTACTTTAATAAAATATTAGGCAGGATTTACATGAAACAAGCATTACTAATTTTGGCAGCGTTGGGTTTAGGTTTTTCACAAACGAGTGTGGCAGAAACTAGCTATCAAACAAATTATACCTTGAGTCAGTCCAGCGCCAATTACGGTTCCTCTAATAATACTTATACGAATAGCTCCAGTTCTAGAATCTCAAGTGATGATGAAATATCACAAGCCATTGCAAGTCTAAGCGCACAAGCCCGCCAAAAAGAAGACAAACTCGCTTCATTGGCCGAAAGACTTTCCACCCAGCCACAGCGCTCTGCTAATGTTAGTGTACTAAGTAGCAATTCAGCCCCTGCCATTGCAGCAGCCAGAGCTTCAAGAGCTGCTCACTCAAACAGCACGGGTCGCTGTGCTCGTTATGTCAGACAAGCGCTTCAAGCGGCCGGCTACGAGTTTACTCCAAATGGTTCAGCCTACGAATATGCTACTCGTGGCACGCTTTCTAATGCAGGCTTTGTAAAAATCAGTAATAATACCTCCCCGCAAGTTGGTGACGTCGTTGTCTATAGCCGCTCATCTAAGCATCGTCATGGTCATATCCAAATATTTGATGGTTCAACTTGGGTATCAGACTTCCGTCAAGACAGCATCAATCCTTATAGCGATACATATTCTTATACCACTTGGCGTGATGCACGCTATCTAGATGACGCTTCTAACAGAGGTATTTATCTTGCCATGGCAGACGAGTAACTTAATATTTTAAGAGCATTAATTGCAAAACCATTGACAGCTATTAATAAATTATTCAAGCTCATTGATATTTGCTAGTACTGTCAATATATGTCCCATTCTACTCAGCAACTGGTCACTCTTTTTGCTGAGTTTTTTGTGGGTGAAGATTTTGTTTAGTGCTCTTATACTTTGTTTAATAATTTGCTATAACATGACGATTCTCAAAATAGTGAATTAAAGACAACAACTTACCCATGGTAGTCAGCATTGGTCCTGGGTTGTTTATTATTGTTTTGTCCCAATAATCAGGCAATGCTAGATAATATTTAGTCCACATGATGATATTTTATGTCTTATTCAACCCTAGATTAAGCTTGGCGACGAGTAGGCAACAGCATTAAACCATAGGATTTTGACCCATGAAAATTTGGATGAAAGGCGCTGGGGCGGCTTTAGTGACTTTAAGTAGTTTAGGAGTATTAACAGCGACTTCTCAAGCAGCTCTAGGAGACGTGGTAGCTAGCGTTCCTGCGCTTCCTCATATTAGCCCTGCTAACTCATCGCAGCATAGCTTAAGATTTGAGCAGGCCAGTACTGATGAGATTAGTGAGGCGATTGAGGCTTTAAGCCGTCAAGCTCAGCTCAAAGAAGATGCCTTAGCAAAGCTTGCTATCGAGCTTGAACAAAGACATGAGCAATTTGAAGATACCCAGCAGGCAGCCATCTATACCCGTCAAGGGATTTTGGCAGCGCTCCCTGTAGACAGTTACCGAGTTAGCTCAAGCTTTGGGCATCGGCAGATATTTGGCAAAGCTCAGTTTCATAAGGGTATTGATTTAGCGGCTCCTCTAGGCGCGCCTGTCTATGCTACTGGGCCTGGTGTTGTGACACTTGCAGGTTGGGTAGGTGGTTATGGGCAGTTGGTTGAGATTAATCATGGTGCAGGGTTGGTATCTAGATATGGTCATAACTCTAGATTACATGTCCGAGTAGGGGATAGAGTGGGTGTTCGTCAACGTATTGCCGATGTTGGCTGCACAGGGCGCTGCACAGGACCGCATGTACATTATGAAGTAATTAAAAATGGTCAACAGATAGACCCCAGTATCCACTTAGCCATGGCCAATCGATGATGGTGTTGAGTCTTTATAAGGGCATAGTTATTGATTAATTGATGGATTGGTCATTAGGCTTATAGAGGATTGGCTTTTTAATCAATCAGATAACTTAGTCCAGTAGTGCTTGTCATGAAAATCTGGCTCTGAAGCATGACGAGGTGCAAAATATAAGGGTTGACCGGCAAGATAGAGGATGACACAAGGGTGTATATAAGAGACAGGCAATAGCGTTTCAGGTAACTGGCTTAAGTTAATACGGAAGTGTCGACTGGTCATAGTATCTAAAGCGTCTGATAACGTAGCGCTGTTGTTTATATTGAATAAACGGCTCACTTTTAAGATACTTTGCAGATGGTGAGGCATGGCTACACCATCAGGTTGCCATTGTATATGCGCCCGTGATGAGACGAACTTCGCAGATTTTAATTGCTGAGAGTAGCTCGTATGAATGATTGCTTTTGGGTTTAAAGGCACAGGTTGTAGATTTGTGTCTAAGGGCCTTGGCGGCATGACGTTAGGGCTACGATAGCCATCAAATTGGTAAACGGCATATTGCCCACTAGGGCTAGCATTAATCTCAATATACGCGTTACCTTGCCCGCCAATAAAACATTCAAGACAATTTTGTTCCCAAAGATAATCGGTAAATCTCACAGCTTCAGGTACAAAACACTGCCAGTCTAATAGCTCAAAGAGCGACTCCTTTAAGTTTTTTGAAGCCTTACTGTCGCTCTCTACTCCTAAGTCGCTTTCTATATCTGACTCGCTATCTATACCTAAGCTGTTGTTAAAATTCAAATAGTAACTGAGCCAAAGATACTGAGGGTCATTTTGAGCTAAGTCAGAGGTTGCAACAGCCACACTATCTAAAGGCCAACTTACGATGGCAGCGACTTTTATTGCCTGAAGTAGCTCAGACGCCAACTCCAGCCCCAACCTCTGATTAATAAGCTTAGCAGAAGTCTCACTCAAAGCAGCGTGGGGCAAAGACAGTGAAAAAAATCTCGATTGATAAAGCGGAGGAGTTGTCATAGTTTTAATAACACTTAATGAGCCAAAAAGGTGGATAAAAAATCCACCTTTTCCTTCTAAACGCTCTACTATATCAAAGCGTTCTGATCTACTAAAACGTCCTAATAATTAGAAGCCTATGCTATATTATAGTTCAGGCTCATCTTGTGCGATATTATTCGGCATAGCGAGCAAGGTTGGACAGTTTAGGATTGGCATGAGGATTATGGCGGAGTAACAACGCCATTCGGCCGATAGAGTGAACTAAGGTAGCTTTAGTCGCTTCTGCTAATTGAGTGCCAATGCTATCGCGCTCATCTTTGCTGCCAGCGGGTAGCTTAACTTTAATTAGCTCATGGTCGTCTAATGCACGATTAATCTCTTCGATGATGGCAGGGGTTACGCCATTATTGCCAATCATTACCACAGGTTTTAACTCATGGCCAATCCCTTTAAGACGTTTAACGGTCGCATTATCAAGTTGCATAGATATCCTAATTGGTTAACGCAGCTGAATCTCTCAGCTATAAAAATAGAAAGTGTTGTTACTTGACCATTATACACGGGCAAAGCTTAGAGTATAATAATTAAAAGTTAGTCTTGATACACAGTTAACGATTGAAACGGCGACCCTATTTAATGAAAATGTTAAACTGATTGGTCCAAGGTTAGTAAGTTAGGAGTAAGCGTGGTCACCCAAATTAAGAATAAAAAACTGTCTAAGAGTAGCCGAGCTTGGATGCAAGAGCATCTGGACGATTATTATGTTCAGTTGGCGCAAAAAGAAGGCTACCGTGCTAGAGCGGCCTATAAACTGCTGGAGATTAATGAAAAGACCAAGCTTATCAAGCATGGGATGACAGTGGTTGACTTAGGGAGCGCACCGGGCAGCTGGTCACAAGTGGCAGGACGTTTGGTAGGCCCCAATGGTACCTTGATTGCCTCCGATATCTTACCCATGGACAACCTTGAGAACGTTACTTTCATTCAAGGCGACTTTCGCGAGCAGGCTGTATTTGACCAAATAATGGCGGAAGTTAGTGACCAAGTGGTGGATGTGGTGCTGTCAGATATGGCGCCTAATACCACAGGTACATCGGCCATCGACCAGCCTAGAATGATTGGTCTTTGTGAGTTGGCCGTTGATTTTGCGCTGTCTGTATTGCCTGAAGGAGGCGCATTAATCATGAAAATATTCCAAGGAGAGGGTACGCAAGAGTTAAGAGGTGACATGCAAAATAAATTTAGCAAAATACGCAGCATCAAGCCTGCAGCTTCGCGGCCTCGCTCTAAAGAGATGTTTTGGATTGCCACCAAGTAATCGCGAAGCTTGAGTCAATTGCTTTGAGCGCATTACTCAAGTTAGCAGACCAGTTATAAAACGCTAAGTCATCATTAAGCTGTGTCACCAATAAACGACTAAGCTATCATTAAAATAGTGGCAACTGGGTTGAATTTGAGCAGCAATAACCGCATATAATGATATATTAGTAGAACCAGTTTACTGATATAGCCTATGGTATGACATCATAGCTATAACATATTGGCCTAAAAGATGAGCAGTGGGTTAATAATTATTGTCTAATGACTGGTTGTTCAATAGTAGTAATGACCAAAATCAGTTCACTAAGAAAGCATGTTAATAAGTAAAGCGCTTTCGATAGAAAAAATATCGTTTGGGCTATCAAGCCAAATTAACAACGGTCGACTTCTGCCTTAAATGACCTTTATATTAATATATTAAAAGATTTTTGTATTAGACCGCTTTATATTAATTAGCTTGATATTTAAGAGCATTTTACCAAATATAGGGGCTTTTAATATAGGGCGATTTAATATAAAGCTCCTTAAAACATTAAAAGACAGTTTCGAATCATTGCTTAGATAATTTAAAGTCATAGGTTCAGATATCATTGTAGTGATAGTGACTATCTCGACCCTCCTGATGTAATAGATTGTTTAAGCAATGATATCGCGCCATTAAGATTTTGTAAGCAACAATCGCTGTCTTTAGCCCATTATGGTATCTTAGATAAACTAAGCCTTTTAAGTAATTAGGGTATATACAGTAAAGGATTTAGCTTAGCAGCAACTGGCGCCGATGGATAATGAGTAAGTGGTGAGTTCCTATCAGCATGGCGATAGGCGTCATATAGGTAGCGAATTCTTCAATTAGTAAGGGATGGGAAAACTAGTGAGCGACATGGTAAAGAATACCTTATTGTGGCTGGTAGTCATTGGCGTATTAGTGCTAGTGTTTAGCGGCTTTGATCAAACCACAGAACCAGACAATCTGAATTATTCAGAGTTTGTTACTGCCGTGTCTAATAATCAGATCGCTAAAGTCGAAATCGATGGTGAGCAGATTAAGGGTGAAAAAAAGAATGGTTCAGCCTTTGAGACCATCCGCCCTGCAGTGACTGATAATGAGTTAATGCCTTTACTGCGTAAGCATGAAGTGAATGTTCAAGGTGCAGCACCTGAGCGTCAAAGTATCTTGATGCAGCTGTTGATTGCAAGCTTCCCTGTCTTACTGATTATTGGTTTGTTTTTATTCTTTATGCGTAATATGCAAGGCGGCGGTGGCCGTGGCGGCGCAGGCCCCATGAGCTTTGGTAAGTCTAAAGCCAAAATGCTGACAGAAGACCAAATTAAAGTGAATTTTGGCGACGTCGCAGGCTGTGAAGAGGCCAAAGAAGAAGTCGTTGAAGTGGTTGAGTTTTTGCGAGACCCTGATAAATTCACCAAGCTAGGCGCGACTATCCCTCGCGGTATCTTGATGGTAGGACCACCAGGAACAGGTAAGACTCTTTTGGCCAAAGCCATCGCTGGTGAAGCCAAAGTGCCTTTCTTCTCTATCTCTGGCTCTGACTTCGTTGAGATGTTTGTGGGTGTGGGTGCCTCACGTGTTCGTGATATGTTTGAACAAGCCAAGAAGAATGCCCCTTGTATCATCTTTATTGATGAGATTGATGCCGTAGGCCGCCATCGCGGTGCGGGTATGGGTGGTGGTAATGATGAACGCGAGCAAACCTTAAACCAGCTGTTAGTTGAGATGGATGGGTTTGAGGGCAACGATGGCGTCATCGTCATTGCTGCGACCAACCGCGCCGATGTACTTGATAAAGCGCTACTTCGTCCTGGACGTTTTGACCGTCAAGTTCAAGTGGGCTTGCCTGACATCAAAGGCCGTGAACAGATTTTACATGTTCACCTTAAAAAACTGCCCAATACGGTGGGTGTAGATGCTCATAAGCTTGCCCGTGGTACTCCTGGATTTAGTGGTGCTCAGCTGGCTAACTTAGTGAACGAAGCGGCATTATTTGCTGCTCGTCGTAATAAGAAAAGCGTTGATATGCACGACTTTGAAGACGCTAAAGATAAGCTGTATATGGGCCCTGAGCGTAAATCAATGGTGCTGCGTGAAGAAGAGCGCCGTGCTACGGCTTACCATGAAGCCGGTCATGCTTTGGTCGCTGAGTTATTGCCAGGCACTGATCCTGTGCATAAGGTTACTATTATGCCGCGTGGGTTTGCCCTTGGCGTAACTTGGCAGTTGCCTGAGCATGATCAGACCAGTCAGTACAAGTCTAAGATGCTTAATGATATCGCCATTTTATTCGGTGGCCGTATTGCTGAAGAGGTATTTATCGATCAGCAATCAACAGGCGCTTCAAACGACTTTGAAAGGGCCACTAAATTGGCTCGAGCAATGGTTACCAAGTATGGCATGTCTGATGCACTAGGCGTGATGGTTTATGAAGATGACGATAGCTCACAAGGCTATTTTGGCGGCGGCACTCGAACCATCTCTGAAGCCACTCAGCAAAAAGTTGATGAAGAAGTTCGCCGAATGTTAGAGGAGCAATACGATATTGCCCGTGAGCTGATTGAGGGCAACAAGGACAAAATGCACGCTATGGTTGAGGCCTTGATGAAGTGGGAAACGATTGATCGTGATCAATTGCAAGATATCTTAGCTGGATTAGAACCGCGTCCGCCAAAAGTCTATCAGTCTATTGATGTCACACCTACCAAGCCGGATTTAACCAAACCGACTTCTACTCCGCCACCACTGCCTGCAATGTAGTTAAGCTTCTTTTGTGATGAGTGGTAGTGAAAGTTATCAGTAATAGTAAAGTTTATAAAAAGCCCTTACCCTAAGGGCTTTTTTGTGCCTGTGGTTTTTGTAAATTTGCTATGATGGTCAAAAGATAGTCAAAGTTGAGGTACTATGTCATTGTACAATCCTTTACCTGAAGTTATTATTCAGCGCAATACCAAACAGCTTGATTTGTCTAGCCCTCAAATTATGGGCATCTTAAATGTCACGCCCGATTCGTTCTCTGATGGGGGACGTTTTACCTCGGTCTCAGCAGCCCTAAAACATTGTGAAAAAATGGTCAATGAGGGGGCAACCATCATTGACATTGGTGGGGAGTCAACGCGGCCTAATGCAGCGCCTGTGAGCACGCAGGAAGAATTGGATCGTGTGGTACCCATAGTGACGGCATTGAGGCAGTCCTTTGACAAGGCATTATGGCTGTCTATTGATACTAGCAACCCTATCGTCATTGAAGCCGCTGTGGCAGTGGGTGCTGATATATGGAATGATGTTCGGGCCCTAAAACAACCTGGGGCTTTTGATATGGCGGCTAAACTGGATGTGCCAGTGGTTTTGATGCACATGCGTGGTGAGCCTAATACCATGGACACTTTAGCGCACTATGACAATGTGGTCAGTGAGGTGATGGCGGAGCTGCAATCCCGAGTCGACTTAGCGATTAAAAGTGGGGTTAAACGTGACAACATCATTGTTGATCCTGGGTTTGGTTTTGCTAAGTCCTATGAGCATCACTGCCAGCTGCTAAGGCAACTGGCTGATTTTAAGGCATTACAATTGCCTTTGTTGTTTGGGATATCACGAAAGCGCTTTGTGGGAGAGGTGCTAGAGCGCAGTTTTATTCCAGCTTGGCAGCAGCATAATAAAGAGCAGAGAGACCCGGTTAGCGCTGCGGCTGCTTTATTTGCAGTTCAACAAGGCGCTAGTATTATTCGAACTCATAATGTCGCTATCACTTCGCAAATGTTGGCATTATGGCAAACCTTAAGTCGCTATTAAACTTAAAGTCCGAACCATTAATTTAATATTTTATCCACCTTGTGAGTCTTTATGAACCAACCTGAACCCACCCTTGAACAGCGTAGAATCATTTATCAAGCTCGCCGAGGTCTAAAAGAGCTTGATTTTTATATTGATGCTTATGTAAAAAACCTCTATCTGCACGCCGATGCAGAGGAGCAGTTAACGTTTGCCAAGCTTTTGACCTATGAAGACCCTGATTTATTAAACTTTTTTCTTAATCAAGACCAACCAGAAGACAAGTCAGTGATGGATTTGGTCAATAAGATAAAGATTTGGCGTCACAATCAGTAGCTTTAATGGGTCTAGTCTTATCCCTTGGGTCATAACTTTTGGCTTGGCTTACTAATTTATAGGAATTTGCTCATGCCTAAGTTAGGTCCTCATCAACCTAATACTAAAACCAAAGCGGCTGCATCGTTACGAATTGATGCGCCTATTAAGCCACAAAGTCGCTATCAAGTCATCATAAGCGCGGCAATGATGATGCTAGTGGCGGTATTGGCATCCCTAGCACACTTAACGATTGGGCAATACTTGGCATTAGTGTTGATGGGTGTGATGACAGGAGGGCTGATTTGGCTAAGATATAAGCCTTTAATAGGGCTTACTCAACCTGAGCTGATGAGGCCATTGAGTGCGCATTGGCACTTAATCATAGCCACCTCAAGAGGCGAAGCATTATGGCATGCTGAGCTGATTCAAGCTCAGGATTATGGGCTAGCGGTAATTTTGAGCTTTGATGTGGTTCACCCCACTCGGCGCTCATTAAACTGTACCATATTTTGCGATCAAGTGACTGTCCAAACCTGGCATCAGCTCAAGGTATTGGGACAAGTGGCGCTATAGCACCTACGTGTCGTTGAAAAGCCGCTATAACAAATATGCTATAAGGCGATAGGATAGTATTTGATATAGTAGGCGGGTGATGGATAAAAGCCGTTTTAACCACAAAAATATGCGTTTCTAAAGGAGATAGTATGAGCTTATTAGGCAATCTAATTACCCAAGTGGCCAAGAGCGCCTTAGATCCAGAAGACGCTCGCCGCAACCCTATCAATCAGGGTGTCAATCCTCGCCGTACTGGTGGGTTAGGGGATATTTTAGGCAGCGTGCTTGGTGGCGGTCAGTCAAATCAGCAGTATAACCCACAGCAATATAACCGTGTCGACCCCAACCAGCTCGGTCTTGATGACTTGCTTGGTGGGTTATTAGGTGGCGGCATGGGCCGCTCTTCGATGGGTGGTATGGCTGGGGGCATGGGGACTGGTGCTTTGGGGTCGATATTGGGTGGTGTATTAGGCGCAGGCCAACGCCGATCATCTGGCGGCTTTGGCGGCAAAGGTATGTTAGTGGCCGCTTTAATGCCATTGGTACTCTCATGGATTCAGCGTAATGGTGGGTTATCAGGAGCATTGGGTAAACTACAAAATATGGGCTTTGGTCAACAAGCCCAGTCTTGGATGAGTGCTCAAGACCTTAATGACAACGTTGATCCTAATGACATCGATAAGATTTTTGATCGCAATGAAATCATCGAAGTGGCGCAGACTGTGGGAGCAGATGAGACTGAAGTCCGTCAAGGTCTAGCTGAGCTGCTGCCTGAAGTGGTCAACCAATTGACGCCTAATGGTGATTTAGCCACAGAGCATGAAGCCAATCAAGAAATTGAGCAGATATTGAGCCAATTTTCTAATCAGCACAAAAATAGCTAAGCGATTGTGCTAGTAGCATTTAAGAATACGCCAATCATGATATTGGCGTATTTTTTTGGGTGATTTTAATACTAACCATCTCTCGCCTAGTCCTTGTCTATTAAAGTCTCTAAATTATATTTTAAGGCCTCAAAGCATATGTCAGATTGAAAGCCGCGATACTGTAAAAATCGCAATTGCCGAGCTTTTTCTTTGGGCAGCTCCGGAAGCTCACTGCCATATTTTTTGACCCTGGCCTCTACCGCCAATCTAAGCCAGTCAACGCTTTCTGAGTTTTTTGCTAGTGTGTCTTCTTCAATAAAGTCAGCAAACGCTTGCGACTCTTGTTGAGCGGTCTCGATTAAGTCATCAATATTGGCTGGGATATCTAATTTGCGCCGATAAAACTCTTGTTTAATTCGTTCTCGGCCGCGACCTTTTCTCAGACCTTCCCGAATGAGCATTAACGCTGTTCGCCATTCACTCTGATAGCCTTTTTCAGCGAACTCTTTTAATAGCGCTTCTACTTTGATAGGGTCTTGCTCTTTGTCCACCAGCTTTTGTCTAAGCTCACCTTGCGAATACTCGCGGCGGGATAAGTAATAAAAAGCCAACCAGCGCAGGCGACTTTCTGCTTTAATGGCTTCTTTTCTGGCATGACGCTGTTCGGGGGTGAGTAGATAAACTTGAAGAGCACTGGGTAAACTGCTGATATCAGCGTCAGTTGCATCAGCCGTATTGGCTGAATTTCCCTCTTCATTAGCTATTAAATTCTTAGTAGTTAAGGCACTTGCAGGCTTTAATGCGGCAAGGATTGAGGAAGTCGGTTTATTATTAAAATTCGATATAGAAGGGTTAAAAGGTGTTTTATTAAATGATGCTTCACTAGATGATACTTTATTAAAAGTCATTTCACTAAATAACAGTTCACCGAAAGGCTCTAGCTCATTAAGTGATAAAGGATTGCCTTGAGCATCGACAGGGGTATAGGCAGCAGCTGCATGAAAGCGCTTGGTTTTTTTGCGACGGGGCAAGTTACGCGAGGTTGAAGGCGCGTTGATAGGCTGCTGAGAGTCTGATTGAGCAGTGGTTTGGTGCTTAGAGGAGTTTTTATGGGCTTTCTTTTTATATTGGCGCTTTAAAGGTAAGGATGATTCCTCGTCTTCTAAATCATTATCGACCTGTTGGATATTTTCTAATTCATCGCTTTCTAATTCATCACCTTCTAACTCGCTGCTTTCTAACTCCTTATGGTTGACGTTTTTGCAACTTGTGCGAGGTTTTTTACGGCTTTTAGTAGCGTATTTTTTATTGCTAGCTTGACCATTGGATTTGCCATGACCATTGGTTTTATCGTTATCCACAGACGACTTTGCCGAGTCAAGGGCTGAATCGGCAAGGATTTCGGCTAGGGTTTTTATTTCCATAATCTTAACTGAGGTAAAGTATGACTAAAATTAAGCCAAAGTAATCATTGGACTTATCAGCAGAAGTAATCCACAAAGCATCTTAACTATCGTAGATTACTTCCTATCGAAACTTATTGGATATCAAAGCTTTTTACATCAGAGCATTTTGAGGCTACTCTTCAACAGCAGGCTCATCAATGATGTCTTCTTCACGGATTACCGGCTTTTCGCCAGTGGCCATTTTTTCAGCGCGAATCTTGGCTTCAATCTCTTCTGCAATAGCTGGGTTCTCTTTCAGATAAAGAACAGAGTTGGCCTTACCTTGACCGATTTTTTCATCACCATAGCTATACCAAGAGCCTGCTTTGCCGACGACGCCAATATCAACGCCCAAATCAATGACTTCTGCTAAGTGGTTGGTGCCTTCGCCATAGGTAATCTCAAATTCAGCTTGGCGGAACGGCGGTGCCATTTTGTTTTTGATGACTTTGACTCGGGTTTGGTTACCCACGATTTCGTCGCCATCTTTGACCGCCCCAATGCGGCGAATATCCATTCGAACAGAGGCATAGAATTTAAGGGCATTACCGCCTGTTGTGGTCTCTGGGCTACCAAACATAACACCGATTTTCATACGGATTTGGTTAATGAATATCACCATACAGTTAGAGCGTTTGGCATTACCAGTGATTTTTCGCAGAGCTTGACTCATCAATCGAGCCTGAAGGCCCATATGAGAGTCACCCATTTCGCCCTCAATCTCAGCACGAGGTGTCAAAGCGGCTACCGAGTCAATGACAATCATATCCACAGCGCCAGAGCGGACCAACATATCGGTAATCTCCAGCGCCTGCTCACCATTGTCAGGCTGCGAGACCAAAAGGTCATCAGTATTGACCCCAAGCTTGCGTGCATAAATTGGGTCTAGTGCATGCTCAGCATCGATAAAGGCACAAGTGCCGCCTTGCTTTTGGCACTCGGCGATGGCTTGCAAGGTGAGGGTGGTCTTACCTGAACTCTCTGGGCCATAAATCTCGATGATCCTACCTTTGGGCAGACCACCAATGCCTAGCGCGATATCCAGACCTAGTGAGCCTGTTGGCACCACATCAACGTCCAATATGGCTGAATCATCACCTAGATGCATGATGGTATTTTTACCAAATTGCTTCTCGATTTGGCCTAGGGCGGCTTTTAGCGCTTTTGCTTTGTTCTCGTCCATTGTCGTTTCCTAGCGTTAAGTAAAAATTGTTAAAAGAGACTAAGTATTAGGGGATTAAAATAAATTTTTTGACAGTTATCGATTGGTTATTATTAAATTATAAGCAAGATTGGTTATGACATTAGTAACACTAAAATTATAGCCATAGGGTTATTAAAAGTAAAAAGCTAGACTGACTCTCATTTTCTGCTCTTCACTGCTGATGGAGTCATTATAGCAAACTTGAGGTGACATATTAGTGCTTTAATGCTGACATGCGACACCAGATGACGCGCAGAAAATGTCTTTAAATCAGGATTAATGACCAACTCAGAGTGTTTGATAACGGCCAAAAGTAACTACAATCTAAACTCAAAAAAGTCAACCCCAAAATGAGTTATCCACAGTCTACATGAATTGTAATATTTCATATTTGTGAAACATACTAAGCATCATTAACGAATGAAAAAAAATTAAAAAATTAATTATTATGGTAATTATTATAAATAAACCATTGATTTACAATATATTTTTAATTGTACAAAAAATGATCAATTTAACCCAAGCCTTGATAGATTCAAGCAATAAGGCTGTCAATCGGCAAGTTATCCACAGTGTTATCCACAGATAATGGGGAAAACTTTTTAAAGCCTTGTGTAATGGGGGTTAAGCCATAAAAAAAAATCCACGACCTGGGTTAAGAGACGTGGATTTTTGAGTGAGCCTAAATAATAGCCTTAGTATTGATAACTATTTGCCTATGTTTCACATCATATTATGGGCATTCATTGAGCAATGACTGACTTAATGAGGTTTGGTATAAATTATTCACCAGCATTAACGACCAAATAGTGACTACAAAATCTAATTTGACCGTTGAAACGGATAAGTCAAGCCACCTGTTTTAATGCTGTGACGGCTTTTTTAAGATTTGATATAGATTAAATCCCAAACCCCGTGGCCACGATCAATACCTCGGCGCTCAAATTTAGTCATCGGCCGGAAGTCTGGCCTTGGGGTAAATTTTCCTTGACCTGAGTAATTGCTCAGATTATCAATATTGTCGAGGATATCCAGCATCCAAAAAGCATAATGTTCCCAATCGGTAGCGGTATGAAACCAGCCCCCTGTCTTTAAACAACGGGTGACGATAGCCATGCGCTCAGGACTGACAAACCGGCGTTTGAAATGACGCTTTTTTTGCCAAGGATCAGGAAAATACAATTGGATACGATCGAGGTGATTCTCAGGGAGCTGACTTAAAAGCGCAATAGCATCTCCATTGATAATCTTAATATTGTTAAGATTAAGATCGCCCGCAAGATAAGCGCATTTGCCTAAGCCTGGCTCATGAACTTCAATGCCCACAAAGTTGCGTGAAGGCTCAGCCGCCGCCATCTCAATGAGTGAATCTCCCAAACCAAACCCAATCTCTAGGGTCAAAGGCGCATCAGCACCATTAGGCGTGAGAGAAGTATCAGCGAAAAGGCTGCGCAAGTCAGTGATGCCTGATAAGTCGCCGTCACCGCTTGGGTTATTGACGATATATTGCGCATAAGCTGGGTCAACCAATGCCTGCTCTGCATGCTTATTCATGTGGGTGCGCCGCTTCATAAAGGTCTGAATATTGCGCAAATGCTTTTGCTCTTCAGGAATCTGCTGGGCATTGGCCACATCTTGGCGAGCAGGGTGGTTGCTTGACTCTTTGGCATTATTGACTGCGCTATTGCTAGCACCATTAGTGTCAGATGGGGTATCAGTCACGTCTAAAGGATGACCTGTCTCATCAGCCACGTTAAGATTATCGGCTAAGGATTCGGAGGTAATGGGGGGCAGTTGACTCATAAGATTACGATTATTATTACAATTAAAATAGGATTACGCCTATTATAAGGCATCTACTGTAGAAAAACTTAATTTCTGCACCGCGTCGATAGCCAAGCTATTTTAGAGCCCCCTGCCATGTTATTCATTGAGACGGATTCACCGCCCCCTTTTTATCAGCCATCACTGACGCCTGCTCGTCGTAAACAGCTGGATCAGTGGTTCATCGGTCATCGGTCTCAAGCTTACTACCTTAAACGATTTGAGCAGTTTGATAATCAAGGCTATTTATCTGCTAAATGGCACTGGGCAGCATTTTTTGTGACTTTCGCTTGGCTGCTGTACCGAAAGCGTTATCTAGATTCGATTGTCTATAGTGTGGCAGGTTGGTCATTCATTCAGCTCAATATCACCATCATTTTGGTGGCCATTGAGACAGTCGTCATGCCCTTTATTACAGCCGAATATCAGATGCCTATACGCATAGTCGTCGCTGCATTGGTTTGGCTATTTTGGGCAGTGATGGTGGCGCGCTGGAGCGATGCCTATTATTACCGAATGGCGCGGCGCGAAATAGCTGATGCATTAGAGAAATACCCCAAAGATATTGAGGCGCAAAAAAACTACTTAACCCATCATGGCGGCGTCAGTAGTGTGGGACTGGGCTTAGGATTTGGTTTTTTTGCCTTTGCGCTAATGGTAATTCAGGTGCAGTTTTTGCCGCTTATCGCCAAGCAAAAAGAGAAAGAAATAGTCTTTGAAGCTTATGACATTGCTTATAATGCTCAAAAGCGGGTAGATTTGATTTATCAGCAGCAAGGGAAGTGTCCGCTGAATCTCCCCCTGAGTACAGTGGGACAGCAGGTGACTCTGCAAATTGCTAATACGGCACCTGGCGTGCCTGCTGATAGCGACTGCGCCCTTATTGCGACGGTTCAAGGTGTGGGATATCCCAACCGTTATCTTAACAATCAGACCCTGATTATGTACCGTCAATCGTCTGGCCGCTGGGGCTGCATGAGCTCGTTGAATAAGAAGCAAGCCCCTAAAGGCTGTATCTAATAGCCCCAAGTTAAGCATGAATACTATTTATTAATCCCGATGGCGCTCTCAATCTCCTCTAAGTCAATCTTTTTGGCCTCCGAATGATCAGAGTCAAATAGGCTCTCAAGCTCTGCGATGGCAGACTGTGCTGACTCAATCATGCTGGCTTCATCATCATAAATCGCTTGCTGACGGTCAATGAGCTCATCGTCATAGTCACGGAATGTCTGGATGGTTTCGCGGGCCTTTTGCGGGCTAATGCCCAGCAGCTCAAGAGACTCGCGCGAGATGTCTAGTGCGGTGAGATAAGTCTCTCGCCAAATATGACGAACGCCTACCTCACGTAACCGGTAATAATGCTGACGGTCTCGGGCCCTTGCAAGGATCACCAAATCAGGATAGTTTTTATGTAGATAGGCCGCGGTGGTGATTGAGCGCTCCAAATCATCAACCGCTAGAATGAACACGCGGGCTTTACTAATACCAGCAGCGCGAAGGATTTCAGGGTTTTTGGGATCGCCATAATAGACCTGATTACCAAATTTACGCACGAAATCGACTCGGTTGGCAGAGCGCTCAATCGCTGTAAATTCGATATTGTGCATACGCAGTACTCGCCCAATAATCTGACC
This sequence comes from Psychrobacter sp., assembly GCA_030540615.1. Classification (GTDB taxonomy): domain Bacteria; phylum Pseudomonadota; class Gammaproteobacteria; order Pseudomonadales; family Moraxellaceae; genus Psychrobacter. The sequence goes on from JAUNVX010000024.1 coordinate 20,816, forward strand.
GACTCGGCCAAACCCAGCGATAATGACAGGATGCTCATGATCAGGGATGGTATCATATTCGCGGCTAGGCTTGCGTTTGGCAAAGATAGGCTCGCCCACTTTCTCTAACAGTAAAAAAGCGAAAGGGGTGAGTGCCATAGAGATGGTCACCACCAAAGTTATGATATTAGCAAGCTCAGGGTTTAACACGTTTTGCGCCGCCGCCACGCTAAAGAGTACAAAGGCAAATTCGCCGCCTTGGGCTAGCGTGACCCCTAAACGGATACTGGTGGGCAGCCGATTGCCAGATAAACGGGCAATTAAGGTAACGACAGAGAACTTGATGAACATCAGTAGTAGGGCTGCTCCAATGATTTGAATCGGATGGGCCAGCACCAATTTAACATTGGTCAGCATACCTACGGACATAAAAAACAGCCCTAACAGTAAGCCTTTGAATGGCTCAATACTGGCCTCAAGCTCATGGCGATACTCAGAATCAGCTAACAATACTCCAGTCAAAAACGCCCCAAGTGCCATGGAAAGCCCAATCTGGCCCATCAGGATTGACACACCCATGACGATAAACAAAGCCACGGCGGTTAATAGTTCGCTCGCCCCACTTGACGCCACAAATTTGAAAAACGGCCGAACGATATAACGACTGGCAATGATCAGTCCAGCAAAGACAGCAAAAACTTTGCCAAAATAAATCAAGTTGTAAGTTTGCTCACGAACGCCAGATAAGAAAGGAATGACGGCTAATAAAGGAATAACCGCAATATCTTGAAAGAGTAAAATGGTAAAGGCTTCACGGCCATGAGTGCTTGAGAGCTGCTGCTTTTCGGTCAATATCTGTAGCACAAAGGCTGTCGAGGATAGCGCTAAACCAAAGCCGACAATAAAGGCTGTATCGAGCTGAAGGCCAGCAAACTTATACAATAGCCCCATCAGTAGAGTGCCTGTCAGCCCCACTTGTAGGCCACCTAACACAAAAATCGACCGACGCAGCGCCCAAAGCCGCGAAGGCTGAAGCTCAAGACCGATGATGAATAACAACATTACCACGCCAAACTCAGAAAAATGCAGCAAAGTCTCTGCGTCGCCTGCCACATCCAAAAAGCTAGGCCCCAAGATTAGACCAGTAATGAGATAGCCCAATACGGTTGCAATGCCGAAGCGCTTGCCTAACGGCACCAACAGTAATGCTGCTCCCAAAAATATAGTGGCTTGCAGCATAAGATTGGGTGAGCCGGTGGCAGCGGCAATCATGAGCGCTCCTCAATTAGATTGTATGGGATAAAAGCTAAAATAACAGCCATTGATGATTCAGTTTAAGTGTCGATTTAAGCACTGATTTGAGTATTAATTTGAGTATAAACAATTACTTCTGTTTATAAACTTTCCAAACCTCGTTGTCAGCCAACGGATTGCGGTAAGCATCATTGCGTCGCTTGCGAGGCTTTTGGCGACTGTCAACGATTTTGAAGTCGGGAAGGGCATGGACGATTAGACCTGTTCGATAAAACCTCAGTCTCTCAGGCTCTAACATCTCGCCTTTTACGTCGCGGCAAAACACGTAGGCCCGCAAATCTATAAACTCTCGGTGCGCCACCAACCTCGCGTCTTCATCGCCCTCTAAAGCTTGGGACAAGCGCATTTCTTCTTCGCTACTAAATTCACCGCATTTGGCGATTAAAGCGCCCACTGAGCCAAAGCTTTTGGATTCTTTGGCGCGGGTCTTAGTCAAGTGCAGCTTTTGAACGTGATAGACAAATTGCGGAATTTCTAGGCTGGCAGGCAGAGGCAGATAATCTGGTGGTAAGTAGGCGGCAGGGTAGAACGCTAAGGCTCTATCAATCAAGGGCTGCCAGCGCGCCTGATAAGCTTTGACTTCATCAAGATTGCCTTGATAAATAGGCATATCACGTACTTGCGTCAAGATATCAGGAGGCAGCTGCTGATGGCGAAAGGCAGCAATATCCGCTTGTAAGGTGGACAGCAGTTCACGGGCCTGTTTTTGACCATCTTTGGACGCCGCATCCTCAATAAAGTCAGGCGCTACAAATGGGGCAGAACGTTTGGACATAACAGTATCAGCTATGGTTGATAGAATCAGTGACCCAAAGTGGGCAAAATAGGCGAATTTACCAGCGAGGAAGCTACTGAAACCCTTGGTCAAAGATGACCTCCCCTAAGTCGCTTAGGTATATCGCCATTAATATTATGCTATCATAACCGCATAATCCATCGTGGGTTTAATTTGTTTGTCGGTTTTTCTTAATAGTGATTAGTGGTTACACTATTTAGGCCGTCAGCATGGCAACTTCCAGCACGATGTAAAACTGCTCTGGTAAAGCGCACAACCCTTTATTCCGGCAAGGTCTGTTGTGCTTGATATTGGCCCGATTATTTGGGCTATGGTCTGCCCCCTTTTATTGCCGGCATAATAGGAGCTTAAATTGATGACTCGTCCCACCGCTTTTACCCGTCAAATCATCCCACGGCATCCACTCGCCAAGCTGGCTATTGAACAAATACAAACCCAAAATGAGAGCCAGTCGCTACGCGCGCAAGATATTCTCAAAGCCATGGGTTATCAGCCCAAAAACCTCATTCAAGCTTATGATCGCCTGCGCCACGTGCTCTGTAGTCCTAATTTAGGGCTTGATAACAGTTACTATGACTTTCGTTATAGTGCCAATGAGTTTCTTCAAGCGTTATTTGCGGTTTTAGATATCGCCCCTGAGCAGTATCAGCTGCAACTTGAGCAGATAAAGCAGGAGCTTGAGAGCTATGCCAAGCGGCCCCGCTATAGCTTGCGTGCTGTGATTGATTTTGATTTTTCGACCAGCCGCGCCAATAATTGGCTGACTAAAATGGGCGTGATAAGATTTTATGAGCTTGACCTGCCAAGCGAGTTTTATAGAGTAGAACCTAGCGAGCAACACCATATTGTGCAGCCGCTCATTCAAGCGCATTATCAACAGTATCATGACACTCTACCCTATCATGGCATCATCAAAGGCTATGTGCTTCGTGTTGAGCGCGGGCAGGAGATAGAACAGGAAACTTATGAGATACCTTGTTGATAAGAGCTAACGCAGACTTATAAAAGCTAACGTGAGTTTATAAAAGATGAAACAGGCTTATACAGGCTTATAAAAGAAACACAGATTTGTAAAAAGTGAGATGGCTTTATTAAAGCTGACGAAATGCCATTTACGCTTAATCCTCGCCATAGAGTGCCGCCTCATCTATCCAAATCATCGGGTCATCACACAGCTCGTTGACCGACAGCCAAATGTCATCTTTGCGAGCGATTCGGTGATGACCGCCCTCAAAATACTGCACTTCCCAGCTTTTGGGTAAATCTACCAACGTCTGGCGAGCCGTCTCAACCTTCAATCGCTCATCATCTACTTCGATAAAGACGTGCGTTTTCTCTAGGTTGGTCGTGAGAAAAGGCAAGTCCATTATTGCCGCCACTGGGATACTATCGACCAATACCTCGCTTGGATTGATGCAAGGGGTGATTAGTAGCGCTCGTAGACCAAACTTATGGGCAAAATGATTGGCAAACCAGCCCCCAAGCGAGTGACTGGCTAATACCACCCGTGGATAAGCTCGCATTTTTTCTTGAATTAACTGCTCATAAATTGTAAATACGGCTTCAAAGTCTTGACGGTAATCAACCGTTTGACAATACTTTGGCAAGCGGTCAATACAAGTGTATTTACTGGTCTCATCACTTGAGTCTAGACCATGAAAAAACAGCAAAAAGGTATCGTTATTTTCGATAGGCAACATCATAGTTAGCTTCCTTTAGTTTTTATAGTGGGTTGTCTTGAAAGGTTCCAACCATTCTTGAGTAATCAGCGGCTCACTACTAACGATACCACTCGGCTGACTATAGTCATCCCAAAGTAGGGGATACGGCTGGTTGATCGCGCCTTTTGTGACCACGTTAAAACGCCAAATCGCGTCATCAGTCTCAAGTGTCTTATAGGCAATATGAATAATCCATTGGTTCAATCCGTCACTGTCATAGATGATATGAGTGGTATCAATCTTTACCGCTTGTTTGGGCAATACTTCGGTATATAGCTTAGATATATCCCGTTCATATAGTTTGGCTCGGCTTAGCGTGTCGTTTACATCAGTTGATAAGGGGTTGGCTACATTTGCCAATGGGTCATCGGCTAACATGTCATCATCTAATATGTCACTAAATACTACACCATTCTCTTGCCTGTTTCGATATAGCTCAAATGGGGCTACGAAACGTAAAGTCTCATCAGAGTTATTAACGAAATATAGATCATCTTCATAGTCATTCACTGACACTGGGATTAAATAAAATAAGGGTTGTTTGGCACTAGGTAAGGACTCAGCTTTTGGTAGTGACGATAAGCCCGACACCCCTGAGTACTGAGTATTATCAAGTCTTTTTTGTTCAAAGTTGATGGTTGATGGGTTATTCATAAAAACTCCTTATGGATTTATTTATTATTTAATTATTAATTAACAAGGGCTTATATAATGTACGCTATGGGTTAAAAGCTGACCTGCAAGCGCGAAAAAGCCTATTAGGGTTCATAGCATTGACTTATTAACCGCTATCCATTACGAATCAGATTTTATTGATTGGCGAGCATTAATTAGCAAGATATTAGGGCGTGTCCTCATTTACCGAAACTAAAGTT
>JAUNVX010000239.1 GCA_030540615.1 Psychrobacter sp.
TTCAATAAAGACTGTTAATCACCCTCTCCCAATCACTATCTTCCAGTCAAAAGCTTTCAATCACGACCTCTTACTCAACCTATATTGAATCCTTTATACAACCTGCTCACCAATATCTGCTAAAAATTTATATCAGTTAATGCCAAATGGTATGACTTAAGTCATGATTGCGGTAAAATTAGCATTTTTTGCAAGATTTTGGGCGCTTCTATGTCTTATCCTTCACTACCACCGGCTGACTCTAAGTTGCCAGAAGATTCTTTGGCATCTCAACCCAATGAGACGACTTTGACGACTGAGTCTTCAAATCATGCTATAGAATCCACTGATTCCGATTCTGAAATTAATCCACCTCGCAATTTGGCTGCTAACGTAGCAGACCCTTCACCCAAACGGTCCTCAGCAAATAAAAAAACTTTGATTATCGATGCTGAAAATTTAAACGACTCTAATTCGCTCAGTCTATCTGATAGTGAGAGCGGTTATGGCCAATCTTTTACGGCGCCGCCTTGGTATTATCAGGGCGTCATTGAGCTTTTAAAACCGTTTTATCGATTGTCAGTTTGGCGGCGCTCTAAGGACAATGAGAACTATCAAGATGAGGTGGCGCAACGCTTTGGTCATCGCTACCCTAATCGGCCGATAGCAGCCTTTAACCCTATTGATTCTGACCTGATGGGCGACGGTTGTAATAAGCAAAACCTGGGTAATGATTTGGATAACCAAGGCCCCTTAGCATCACGCCTGGCTTTGTCTAATCGAGATGGAAGCATGGCTTTAAGCCAATCTCATAAAGGGGTCATCTGGTGTCATGCGGTGTCTTTGGGCGAGACCAATACGGTCGCTCCTTTATTGGAGGCGTTGATGGCCGCTGGGTTTAGCATTTGGCTCACCAATACCACGCAAACTGGCTTTGCGAGAGGTGAGAAGCTGTTTGCCAGTCAGATAGCAAAGGGTGTGGTCAGCCATAGTTATGTCCCCATTGACAGTGACAAGGTTATCGATGAGTTTTTGGCGCATGTTCAGCCCATTGCAGCGCTATTTGTTGAGACTGAGCTTTGGGCATCAATATTGTCTAAGCTTGCTGCTCAGAAAATCCCCTCAATATTGGTCAATGGCCGATTGTCTGAGGCCTCTTTTAAGCGCTATCAGAAGATTAGCAGAATTAGTGCGGGCATGATGCGCAATCTAAGCCTTATCATCGCTCAAGACGCTGACTCTGCCAAGCGCTTTCGGCAGTTGGGAGCAGCGAGTGCCAAAATTCGGCTTTCAGGGTCATTAAAGTGGGTGATTAGTACGCCAAGTTTGTTGGTTAAAGATAACCAAAACCAATTTGGCTCTACCGGGCCTAATCTAGGGATGGATGCTGACATTGATGCCAATGGTAAGGATACAGACTCTAGCAGCAGTTTCAACCAAAGTGAGGGTGTATCAACCGCAACCTCTGCTCTGAACAGTCGGCCAATCTGGGTTGCAGCGAGCACCCATGAGGGAGAGGAAGCTATCGCGCTTGAAGTTCATCAACGCCTACTGGCTAATGACGGCTTATCTGATAGCTTGTTAATCCTAGTTCCAAGACATCCTGAGCGCTTTGATAGCGTAGCGCAATTGATTGAACGCTCAGGGCTGAGGATGGCTCGGCGCAGTTTGGGTGAGACTATAATCGCGGATACTCAAGTCTATCTGGCAGATAGTATGGGAGAGCTGATGAGATGGTACCAGTTAGCGCAAGTGGCCCTTGTTGGTGGCTCGCTGGTGAAAGTGGGAGGGCATAACCCTATAGAAGCGCTTAGCTTAGCCACGCCAGTAGTGATGGGGCCTTATACTCAGTCATGTCATGAAGTGGTGCGCCATTTACAAGCGTTAGGGGCGCTATATCAGATATCTTCAGGGTTGCCGCCTCAACAAATGAGTGGCTTGCTTCACGATCAGTTGCTATTTTGGCTCACGCATCCCACAGAGGCAAGGCGCGCGGGTCTACTTGGCCTAAGCGAGGTCAAGCAGCAACAACGTATATTACCGCAGCAGCTAGAGATAATCGTGGATGTCATCAAGCGCTCTAATCTTACAAAAACCAATCAAGCTTAAGCCAAGCGAGTTAAGAAAAGGGTCATGCTCATGTTTAAGATAGCTTTCAGTCAAGCTGAATCTGGGCAAGTTAAGACTCTAGTTACGACTGGCCATCTGAGTAAGTTGATATGAATTATCTGTTATTACCCGCCCCAGATTCTGTACTGCCACCAGAGGGCCAAGCGCTTTCAAGCAATCAAGCTTATCATGGGGCAGTCATTCGCGAGCGTGCTCAGGTAGATCATGTCATCAATATTTTGGGGGCTAAGGCCGGAGATAGGCTTAAAGTGGCTCAACGGCATGGTAACTTAGGCAGCGCTTTAATCGATAACATAACCGCAGAGGCTATTTATCTTAGTGACATTCAGCTCAGCCTAGCCCCACCCGCTAAGCTTGGGCTGACCGTGATATTGGCCTTACCACGGCCTAAAGTGCTGCGCCGATTGGTTATGGACATGACCGCCTTGGGGGTCAATCATATTATCTTACTCAACAGTTATCGTAGCCAAAAGAGCTACTGGCAAAGTCCGATGTTGGCGCGATTAAATGAGTTCGTTGACGAGGGGCTGCAGCAAGCGGGCGATACCGTAGCCCCCCAAATTAGCCTTAAAAAGCGTTTTAAACCTTTTGTAGAGGAGGAGCTGGCGAGCTATTTGCCCAATAGGTGGCCAATTGGATTAGGAAGCGGCGGTATTGTGGCGCATCCTTATGCCGCGGCGAGTTTGGGAGGCTATCTTGACGAGCTTAAAGGGGGGTCAGAGAATCAGTCGCTGCCTAGTCTGATATGTATTGGCGCAGAAGGTGGCTGGATTGACTATGAAATTGATTTGTTTCAAGCCCATGGCTGTCATCCGGTTTCTATCGGTCGACGTATTTTACGAACCGAGGCGGCAGTCAATGCCTTACTAGGCCACTGGCTACTCGCAAACCACTAACCCGCTAAACATTCATGACCTGATTATTAGCATATCAGATGTCTAATACAGCTCGTTAGCTTATTTTTGCTAGCTATTCTTAATCTTCTGTCTTCTGCTTTAAGCCTCCGTCTCTCTAGCCCATCTACTCCAGCCATTTAAAGTTTGCTGGCTTTCTATTTCGATAGTTAGTAGTACCCGCTAGTTATGCTTATGATTATCAGGCTGAAACGATTAATGTCATGGCTGATATTGATATTTGCTTTATTGCTGACAAACTTTTCTTGTTTTTAATAATCTAACTAATATTGATTTTAATTTTATTAATCAAA
>JAUNVX010000240.1 GCA_030540615.1 Psychrobacter sp.
AGCTATATAAAATGCAAATATATATAGGCCATAGCTCTATGTCGATTATAGTAATGATTGGTCAAAAACCAGTTTTGGGCATAGTATTAAATAAAGACAGTAACAATGATATAATAACGGGTTTTAGCATGAGTCATGGTCCATCATTATCTAATTATCCAAGTAATTTAAGCATGGCCTTACTACAATATTCAATACGAATATAAGGTTGCTTTAATACTATCAGGACGTGGGTAAGTTATTCTTAATATCGCCAAACTGTTTGGCTTAGAATTTATCCTTTGGGATAACGGCGTTATTAAGGCAGGGATTAGCCGTTATCCGTCATTTATCTGCGTTGTTTTTATGGTCAAGTTATAATGAGATTAGTGGTCATCGGGGTCAATCATAAAACCGCACCTGTTGCTATGCGTGAGCGATTGGCATTTGCGGGCGATGACTTGACAGCTGCTATTACTGAACTTAATAGCTTCACCGGTGGCAGTGTCATCGTTTCTACTTGCAACCGTACTGAGCTCTACATTTTATTGCCAAAGCCTGAACAGACGCTTGTCTCTTCATTGATGCCAAGTGGCATTGAGACTTATGTGACTGGGTCAGCTATAGATAGGGACGCAGAAACAGGCCTTATAAAGTCCAACGCTGCCAGCCCTACTAGTCCACAACAACCTGTCTTGGGCCATCCCCATCTCCTCTTAAATGATCAAGCGTATATTGAGCATATTCAGCAGTGGTTGGCTCAGTATAAAGGTCTAAGCTTGGCGCAAATCCAGCCCTATTTATACAGCCATGTTGATGCTCACGCTTTAACCCATTGGCTAAGAGTGGCCTCTGGCCTTGATTCCATGATATTAGGGGAGCCGCAAATACTGGGCCAAATCAAGCAGGCGGTGAGCATAGCGCAGTCACTGGGCGGCATTGATAGCCGCTTTGGCTGGATTATTGATCAAGTCTTTGCCTCAGCCAAACAAGTGCGTAATGATACTAAGGTAGGGTCTCAAGCCGTCTCCTTAGGTTTTGCGGCGGCTAAATTGGTCACACAAATATTTGATAACCCACCGGGTCGTACGCTGCTACTAGTCGCGGCTGGCGAGATGAATCGATTGGTAGCCACTCACATCGCAGGATTGGGCATTGGGCGAATCATTATCTGTAATCGTAGTGCGCCAAGAGCTGAGGCCCTGGCCGTAGAATTACGTCAAATAGGCGCTCAGGTATTGGTGCGAAGTTTACAAGAGCTGCCGGAGCTATTGCCACAGGCGGATATCGTCAGCAGCTGTAGTGGCAGTATGAACTCATTGATTACTCGAAGTATGACGAAAGCTGCTTTAAAGCAGCGCCGCTACCAGCCGATGCTAATGGTCGATTTGGCAGTGCCTCGTGATATTGAGCCAAGTGTTAGTGCTTTGGACGATGTTTATCTCTACTCTATTGATGATTTGCAGCACGTCATTGCGGGCAATATTGAGCAGCGTCGTCAAGCGGCGGTCGATGCTGAACTACTGGTCAGTCAACTGGTCATTGAGATTGAACGCCGCTTTCAGGTGCGTCAAGTTGGGCGGGATATCGAGCTTTATCGTGAGCAGACCAAGAGCTATGCGGATGTACTATTGGCAGAGTCTTTGGCAAAGTTGGCCCAAGGGAAAGAACCCGCTGAAGCTATTATGACTGAACTGACTCGTTTGCTGACTCAAACTTTGACTCATGCGCCCTCTAAACTAATGAGAAAAGCGGCTGGAGAAGGTGATCCTGAGCTATTAGACTTTGTGGTAACAGGGTTGAATGAGGCTTATCGTCGCCGACCTTAAACACAATTTAGCCAAGTCTTATCTTATAAGCACAGCAATGGCTGAAAGATAAATTTCAAATTAGTGTCAATAATGGCTAAATTTCGGTGTACAACAGTTTCAAAATAGCATAGTCTTGATTTTAAAATAGCATAATCTTGACGATATGGTCAGGTTTTTATTGTCTTCAATAAAATGGCTTTATCTCTAAATAAAGCTATTATTAATAATGCTATGATTTATAAAAAATACCTTGAATGAATGACCCTACCTGAGCTGAAAAGGAGCTTTCTATGACCGCTTTATTAACTGATATCGACCCTGATGGCTTGTTAGAGTATTCGGTCGTTTATACCGACCGCGCGCTCAACCATATGTCTAAAGTCTTTCAGCAAGTGATGACTGACTTATCGAGTAATCTAAAGTCCGTTTACAATGCAGAAGCCGCCGTCATTGTACCAGGCTCTGGTACTTATGCGATGGAAGCGGTGGCGCGTCAATTGGCCCAAGGCGAAGATTGCCTAATCATCCGTAACGGCTGGTTTAGCTATCGCTGGTCGCAAATTTTAGAAAAAGGTAAAATCGCCAAGTCTGAGACTGTCCTTTGTGCTGATAGAGTTGAGCCTGAAGCCGATGCTCAGCCTGAGCCATTTGCGCCGGTTGAGATTGACAAAGCCGTTGCTAAAATCAAAGAGCTTAAACCTGCAGTTGTATTTGCACCGCACGTTGAGACCTCATCTGGCATGATATTGCCAGATGACTATATCAAAGCTTTGGCTGAGGCCACGCATAGCGTTGGTGGCCTGTTGGTCATTGACTGTATCGCGTCAGGCTGTATCTGGCTGGATATGAAAGACTTGGGTATTGATGTGCTTATCAGCGCGCCGCAAAAGGGGTGGAGCAGTACGCCTTGCGCAGGCCTTGCTATGTTAAGTAAAGCGGCCGTTGAAAAAGTAGATGCTACTGAGTCTGATAGCTTTAGCCTTGATTTAAAGCAGTGGCTGAACATCATGCGCGCTTTTGAGAATGGTGGTCATGCTTATCATGCGACGATGCCTACCGATGGTCTTCGTCAGTTCCGTGATGTCATGCTAGAGGCCAAAGAATTCGGCTTTGAAAAGCTTCGCGAGGCTCAGTGGGAGCTAGGCAATCGTATCCGTGACCTATTAGAGGACAATGGCGTGCAGAGCGTCGCGGCTGAGGGCTATCAAGCTCCTGGCGTGGTCGTGGTGTATACCGACCGTGACGACATGCATAAAGGCAAAGCCTTTGCTGAAGCAGGCATGCAGATTGCCGCTGGCGTGCCGCTCAAATGTAATGAGCCAGACAGCTTTAAGACTTTCCGTCTAGGCTTGTTCGGTATTGATAAACTTAAAGATGTTGATGGCGCGGTTCAGCGCTTTGCTGATGTTTTTGCGAAGGTGACGGCTAAGTAGCTTGCTGCTATATTAAGTCTACTGCTATGTTGAGTTTAGAGGTAGGCTGCGGCTTTAGCCCAGCTTA
>JAUNVX010000241.1 GCA_030540615.1 Psychrobacter sp.
GGTCTTAAATAAAGAGCATCGCGAATCATTGATACTCTTAATAAGAAGTCTGATTAAACTATAATATTTTTGATAAATAAGAGGCTTGGATTAGTATCAATATTGAGGAGCATCCTAACTCCTCAATATTAGATTAGTTTAATAACTGATCTGACGCATAACAAATACGCATCATGAAATCATGTGACGACTGCTCATCACAAAAACCAATTACATAAAGCGAGACGCCAACTCTTTCATAATCTCGTTGGTGCCGCCATAGATTTTTTGCACGCGCGAATCGGCATACAGACGAGCAATCGGATATTCAAGCATATAGCCATAGCCACCAAACAGCTGCAAGCACTCATCGAGCACATCGCACTGCTTTTGAGTAACATAGTACTTGATTAAAGACGCATGCGGGACAGACAGCTTGTTCTCTAACATAGCTTCTACAGCGGCGTCACACATGCTGCGGCAAGCCAAGTAATCAGCGTAGCATTCAGCCATCTTAAAGCGGGTATTCTGAAACTTCCAAAGTGGCTTACCAAAAGCCTCACGCTCTTTGACATAAGCCATGGTCAGCTCAATGCCTAGCTTCATCGCGCCAATCCCTGTCAAAGCGATAATTAAACGCTCACGTGGCAGCTCTTGCATCAGCTGCATGAAGCCCATGCCCTCAACTGATCCGAGTAGATTCTTTTGCGGCACACGCATATTGGTAAAGTGAAGCTCTGAGGTATCCTGAGCCGCTAGACCGATTTTTTTCAGATTACGGCCACGACCAAAGCCTTCGGTCTTATCCGTCTCAACTACGATAAGAGACACGCCTTGAGCGCCTTTTTCACGGTCGGTCTTACAAGCGATAACCACTAGATTGGCCAGCTGACCATTGGTGATAAAAGTCTTTGAGCCATTGATGATATAGTCATCGCCATCTTTGACCGCATATGTTTGGATATTCTGCAAATCTGATCCCGTTCCTGGCTCAGTCATTGCGATTGCACTGATATATTCACCAGATGCCATCTTAGGTAGCCATTCTTTCTTTTGCTCTTCGGAACCATGATGGAGGATATAAGGGGCGATAATACCAGAGTGAACCAAACCACCGAATCCTGCTTGATTGGCTTCAGCCTGCGCGTAGATAAGCGCCGCTTCATGACCAAAGTCACCGCCGCCGCCGCCGTACTCTTCTGGCATTGACGCACACAAAAAGCCATTAGCGCCCGCCTCTTCCCAAGCTTCACGGTCTAGCATGCCATTTTCGCGCCACTGCTCGTCTTTGACTTCCCAAGATTTAAACATCTTTAAGGCACTATCATGCACCATTTGGTGCTCTTCGGTCATCCATTTGGGGGTGAAATGTTCAATACTCATATCGTCTATCCTTAACGGGTTAAGTCCAAATTAGGAGAATTCATCAGGCAAAGAAGCTGAATACAGGCCTAAGTAGAGTATAGCAGCCTCATATCTAGGCTTAATAAATAAGCAAGGATTTGATTAACTAAATTTATAGTAATATAAATTACCATTTGCTATAATCTAACTATTCCCTATGTTCAGTCATATTTAGAATCCCTATAGTAGGAAATTAATGTGCCATTCGCAATCAATTATTAAATAATGGTAATAATAATTACTCTAAAAATTATTCTATTTTACTGGATAAGGTCTTAAACTCAGCAGCCGCTTATTATTGTTACCATAGACAAATAAGGAACGATTAAATGACTATTACCCCCACACATTCTGCGTCGCAACTGCCTGACTCCGACTCTGTCATAGCTGAGCAAGCTTCCGCTGGGTTTTATGAGACTCAACACGAGTTGCCAAAGCAAGAGTCGTTAGCGCCGCTAACGGCCATGAGACCTGCCACATTAGATAAGATTGAAAAGGCGGTTCGACATTTATTCGCCGGTCAAGATGCTCATGAAGTCACCATGATGCAGATTGCCACTACTGCCAATGTCTCCTTGCAGACTCTCTATAAATACTTTGGCGATAAGCAAACGCTGCTTTATACCATTATGGATCGAGTATTGGCGCGGTTGGCCAATCGGATGATGGATCACCTGCAAGGTATCGATAGCGTCCAAGACCGACTTCGCAAGACACTTTGGGTATGTTTTGACTTTGTGGACAATCATCCCGATGCCGTGATGGTCATGTCGACGGCTGTGCCGGTGTCTCGCTATCGAAATATCGCTATCTATGAAAACAAGGAGCTACTAGGGGCGTTTTTGAATGTCCTAGCCGATGGTCAGCGGCGCGGCGTTCTCAATGATGAGGTACCACTTTATATCCTTTTTGACGTGTTTATGGGCTTTATCAGTCGTTTGGGACTGATGCATATTGTCCGTCAATCCTCAGACTCTATGAATGCTGATTTTGATGCTTTATTCGGCATCTTATGGCGCGCCATTGCCAAGCCTGAATAGATGATAAACCCTTTAACCGAGCGACACCCTCATAAAAATCGCTTAGGTTTAATCAAGCTGTCATAAGCGGCGATGATAATAGAAAACTGCCGCCTATAAGAGTATGCTAGGAATTGTTAACTTAAAATCAGATCCCCTAAACCTTTAGCCAATAATAAGTTGTCATCACTTAAGGATAGCCGCCATGACTCAGCCAGCCGGTCCCAATGACCCTGCCAGCACCCCCCTGCATAATCTCATCAAAGACACTCAGACCTCGCCTATAAATAAAGAGGCAGACAGCAGTACCGATAGAGGGTTGAAGTTAAACCGCCGCCGATTCCTTCATGGTATTGGCGCTGTGGGGGCTGGTGCGGCCACCCTGAATCTAGCCGCTTGCTCTGATGACAATGATGGCAGTTGGCCCCTCAATAATAGCCCAGCTGTTAGCTTCACTCATGGCGTGGCTAGTGGTGACCCGCTATCTGACCGTATTATCTTATGGACTCGGGTACTGCCTGTGAGCAAGGGCGAAGAGGTCAAGGTCAATTGGCAGATAGCGACTGATGAGGCCATGAGCCAAATCATCAATCAAGGTGCGTCCATCGCCAAAGCTGCCAATGACTATACCGTCAAAGTCGATGCCGACAAGCTCTCTCCTAACACCCGTTACTATTATCAATTTGAGGCGCAAGGGCTCCAAAGCCGTATTGGCAGAACCAAGACTTTACCGGTCGGGACTGTCTCGCAGGTCAAAATGGCGGTATTTAGCTGTGCCAACTATCCCGCAGGATACTTTCATGCCTATGCAGATGCTGCTCGCCGGCAAGATCTCGATGTGGCCATTCATTTAGGCGATTATATCTATGAGTATGGCCG
>JAUNVX010000025.1 GCA_030540615.1 Psychrobacter sp.
TGTAAAAGAGTTAATAATTAACGGTTTTAAAGTTATTTCAGTCAATGAAAAAGAAGAATCTGAGTTTCAACAGGGGGTTTTTTCTTGTACATAATGAAATTCGTAGAGATACTGGTCACTATGGATACGACTAAGTTCCAAAAAATAACTTCACTAATTAACCTCAGTTACCACTATCCGTCACCAAGCAAATGCAATGCTCTGAGGGAATGAACAATAAATAGTTAAGTAGCAATTACTATAACTACAACTATGGTAGGTATATGGACGATAAAACGTCTTGTAAAATTCAAATAAGGAAAGGGTCTATGAGCGCCCTAATGATAGAAACATGAATATTAATCAATTAAAACAATTGTTAGAGCATATCAAAACACTTCCAAGTCCAGAACTCCCAGAGCAAACGCTCTTTAGCATTGGCGGACGCGGTTATTATGAAAACCCAACTTCAGATATATTGGCTTTTTTTTGTAATAGCGAAGGAGCTCATGGATTAGGCAATTTGATGATGGAAGCGCTATTTGATGCGCTTCATAAATTAAATACAGAGACACTTTCTTTTGATGACTTATCTGTCATTACCGAGCCTGAAAGAGAAGTGTCTACCAAAGGTGGCAAACGTATCGACTTGCTACTAGAGGGCAACGAGTGGGTTATGGTAATCGAAAATAAGATTTATCATCAGCAGAATAACCCCTTTAAGAATTATCAGTGTCATATTCAATCGCAATCTCAGTTTCAAGGTAAAGTGCCAATTTATATTATACTTTCACCAAAGGGCGGTGCGCCCGAAGGTTGGCATTCTTTAAGTTATCCACAATTACTAGATAGTCTGAAAGAAAAATTAGCTTATGCATTTATTGATCAACCACTCAATAAGTGGCTGGTTTTGTTGAGAGAATTTATTTTACATATAGAGAATATTATGTTTGGAAGGACTATGCCATTAGAAACTATGGATTACGTGTTAGAGAATATAAGAGACATAAAGCAAGCTCAGGATCTCAAACAAAAAGTAGTTAACGCACTACAAAACGAGCTATTACAACAACTACAAAGTTTTTTCCCCGAGAGAACAGTCAGTACAAGGCTACACCATTGGCACGGTTATCCTGCTATCCGTTTTCGTTTTGAAGAGTGGACTACGAATTCTGATGTGGTTCTCTTTTTAGATGGACGAAAAGATAAGCTGTTTTGTGTCAACTACTTCATATTCGATATTGCTAACCAGCAGCAACGTGATCAAGTAGATAATATATTTTATGGAGAGGATTGTACTTCTCCATGGAATGAAGGAGCCAACAAGATTCGTGGCTATAACTCTCCTATCGAGAACTTTAATAAGACTATCGCGCTAGAGCGTCTGATTCATAAGCTGTCGTTACTAGATGCATTTGAAACTGAAGTGCGTAGTCAATGGTAAATAATAGATAGGACAATTAATAATCATGGATAGTGCCACTAATTGCATCAACTTCGCCGAAGAGTTCAGCGCCAAGATCCCTGCCTTAACCTTGCTGGTTAACCTCGGGTATCAGTATCTATCGCCCAAAGAGTGCAATGCCCTTCGCAGTTCGCCGCTATCAGGCGTGACCAGCCAACAAGTCGTCTTAACCACTGTGATGCGGGGCTTCTTATCGCGCCAGACCTTTGTGTTTGCTGGTCAAGAGTATCCCCTATCAGATGCTGCGATAGACAAAGTGATGCATGAGCTGACCCCAGCGATGAACCTTGGACTGCTCAAGGCCAACGAAGCGCTGTATGACGCGATGCTGTACGGCGTGACGGTAACGGAGTTTATCAATGGCAAAAAGGCCTCACCGACGATTCAGCTGATCGACTGGCACAACATTGAAGCAAATACATTTCACTGCACCGAAGAGATGGTCGTGGCAAATGCTGAGGGCACGGGCAACCGCATCCCTGATATTGTCTGCTTCGTCAACGGCTTGCCTTGGGTGGTGATTGAGGCCAAGCGTCCCGACTCATTAAGATCAGGCAGATCGACGACGCTAGAGGCCGTATCCCAGCACATTCGCAATCAAGGCCAAAAAGAGATCCCGCATCTATATGCCTACAGCCAACTGCTACTGGCGGTCAATGGTCATGATGGTCTTTATGCGACTTGTGGCACCTCACAGAAGTTTTGGGCGAAGTGGCAAGAAGAGCTGATCGCCGAGTCCGAATTTGCCCGAATAAAGAATCAACCCCTTAGCCCTGAAACGTTAGATTATCTATTTGCGCATCGACCAGCAGCGGCCAAGGCGGCATATCTAGCATTAATAGCGGCAGGGGATCTGGCAGTCACTGACCAAGATCGCTTGATAATAAGCTTGCTGCGCCCTGATCGCTTGCTTGAGATGACGCAGCTGTTTGTCTTATTTGATACCAAGGTAGGCAAAATCGTCGCGCGCTATCAGCAGGTCTTCGGCATCAAAGCCTTGATTGAGCGCATCAGCAGCTTTGACAGCAAGACGGGTAGTCGTGAAGGCGGGGTGATCTGGCACACGACAGGCAGCGGCAAGTCATATACGATGGTGTTCTTCTCCAAAGCCTTGGTTTGGTTAGAGACGCTGGCGCAGTGCCGAGTAATCGTCGTCACCGACCGAGTGGATTTAGAAGACCAGCTCAGTCGCACCTTTGCCTCAGGCGGGGCTTTGAGTGATAGAGATAAGTCAGAGGCAATGGCGACATCTGGACGCCGCTTGGCACAGCAGATCGGTCAAGGCAATGAGCGGGTGATTTTCTCGATTATTAATAAGTTTGGCTCAGCAGTAGCGTATCCTGAGTGCTATAACGACAGCCCGAACATCATCGTCATGGTTGATGAGGGCCACCGCAGTCAAAACGGTGAGAACAACATCCGTATGCGCCAAGCGCTACCTAAGGCTGCATTTATTGCCTTTACAGGCACGCCGCTGCTCAAAGAAGACAAAACCGAAAATAAATTTGGCAAGATTATCCACTCCTACACCATGCAGCAAGCGGTAGAGGATGAGACAGTGACGCCGCTGCTCTATGAGGAGCGTATCCCTGAGCTCAATACCAACGATGCAGCGATTGATCAATGGTTCGAGCGTATCACCCAAAAGCTAACCGATGAGCAAAAGGCGGATCTCAAGCGCAAATTTGCTCGCAAAGGCCAGATTTATCAGACAGAAGGCCGTATTGAGCTGATCGCTCATGATATCTCAGATCATTTTCAAAACTTTAAGCAGCAAGGGCTTCGCGGTCAGCTGGCATGCGACTCCAAAGCCTCAGCGATTCGCTACAAGCTGGCCCTCGATAAGATTGGCAAGGTCACCTCAGCGGTGGCGATATCGCCACCTGATACGCGTGAGGGTCATGAGGCCATTGACCAAGAGAGCCGTGATCTCGTACAAAACTGGTGGCAGCAGCACGTCGCACCCACTTATGGCAGCGATGACAAGGCGTATACAAAAGCGATCATTAAGGCCTTTGCGAGTGAGGACGGCCCCGACATCATGATCGTGGTGGACAAACTGCTGACGGGGTTTGATGAGCCAAAGAATACGGTGCTGTATATCGACAAACCGCTTAAAGAGCATAACCTCATTCAGGCTATTGCTCGGGTGAACCGGCTACACCGCTTGAAGAAGTTCGGCTATCTCATCGACTATCGCGGCATCCTAAAAGAGCTGGATATGACGATTGAGAAATATCAAGACTTAGCAGAGCGTACCCAAGGCGGCTTTGATATTGATGATCTCAAGGGCCTATACAGTCAGATGGAGACGGAATATAAAAAGCTGCCGGGGTTACGTAGTAAGCTTTGGGAGATATTCGCCGAGGTTACCAATAAGCGAGACGGCCAAGCGCTGCGCCAAGCATTGTCGCCCAAGATCGCGGAGGTCAATGGCCACTTAGTGGATACCAACCTCAAACGCCGCGATGACTTTTACGAGACGCTGACGGCATTCTCTAACAGTATGAAAGTCGCGCTGCAGTCTGCCTCTTATTTTGCAGACCAGTCCTTCGATGGCAAACGTGAGCTTTATAAGCTTGACCTAAAGAGCTTTATCGACCTGCGTCGGCAAGTGCGTGAAGATGCTGGCGAGACTGTCAACTATGATGAGTACGAGGCAGATATTCGCAGCCTGCTGGACAAGCATATCGCTGGCGTAGAGGTCAAAGAGCCAGAAGGGGCTTATCTGGTGGGTAATATGGGCAAAAACGCCAGGCCAGAGGGCTTGGTAACTGATATTAGTGAGACAGAAGCGCGAAACCAAACGGACAAAATCACAGGCCGTGTCACCAAAATGATCGAGCAAGAGTTGGCCGATGACCCTTATGCTCAGGAGTATTTCTCCAAGCTGCTTAAGCAAGCGATTGAGGAGGCCAAAGCGATGTTTGATGCGCCGATTAAGCAATACATGCTATTTGCCAACTTTGAGCAGGATGTCAAAGACCGTAAGGTGGCAGGGGTGCCCAATGTTTTTGTGGACGAATCAGGACAGTTTAACTCACATGCGCAAGCGTATTTTGGCTTATTCAAATACTTATTTGAGCCTGATTATCTAGCCGAAAAAGCGCTAGACGATGACCAGCTAGTGGCACATGCGATGACCATTGACCAAGTGGTCACCAAAGCCATTGCCGAACACTCGATTAATCAAGCGGGTATCGAAAAAGACATCAAAAAAGCCCTATTGCCTTTATTGTATAAAAATCTAGGGCTGGATAATGCCAATCGGCTAATTGAAGAGGTATTGAAAATCACTTGGCTAGGACTATCGAGGAGTTATTGATTTTGGCGGCCCAATCTCGGCAGATGCTGATCTTGTGAAAATCTATGAAACAACCTAATAAATACCCTGAGATTCACTACGCTGATGACTTTATTGCTTATGAGGTTATTCGTAAACCTGCCAAAATAATCAGCGGCAGTAGTAAGAGCCCATTGGCGTCAGCACCGCAAAAAGTCCGCATCAAAGTGCATCCTGATGGCCGCGTTGTGGCGACTGCGCCAGAGGATGCAACAGATGTTGCTATCCATGAGGCGGTGCAAAAGCGTGCTCGCTGGATTTGGCAGAGCTTGCAAGACTTCGCTAAGCAGAGTAGTGAAGTATTGCCAAAGGCTTATGTTAGTGGCGAGTCTCAGTTTTATCTAGGTCGGCGCTACGTGCTCAAAGTCGTGATTGACGCTACTCAAGATAACGCTGTTAAGCTTACTCGCGGTAAATTAACCGTTACCCTTACCCAATCTAGTACTGATCAGCACCAGCGAGTAACAAAGGTTAAGGCATTAGTGGATGACTGGTATCA
The DNA here is from genome assembly GCA_030540615.1 of Psychrobacter sp. GTDB lineage: Bacteria > Pseudomonadota > Gammaproteobacteria > Pseudomonadales > Moraxellaceae > Psychrobacter. The sequence goes on from JAUNVX010000025.1 coordinate 5,287, forward strand.
TGCCCGTGCCAGCGTGGTGTTCGCAGAGCGACTTGAGGCGATGTTGACCAAAGCCTCTTGGGTGACTGGCGTGCCCGAGTTCAAAGTTATGACCATGCAAAAGCAATGGGGTAGCTGCTCGGTTAAGGGCAGTTTGATGCTCAATCGGCACTTGATCAAAGCGCCTAAAGACTGCATCGACTATGTAATCCTGCATGAGCTTTGTCATATTAAAATCCATAATCATAGCGAGCTATTTTGGCGCTTGCTCAGCCAAGTTATGCCAGACTGGCGTCAGCGCAAAGCCAAGCTTGATAGTATGGCTGAGCAGTATTTGAATGAGTGAAGTTATATCAGCAGCGTCTCATTCAGTTTCCATGATTAAAGCTTACGAATAAGTGTTTGCTGTTCAATACTCCCCCAATACCCAACCACTAATAAAAGCAAAGTACTCGCGGAACCAAGCATTGTAGCGAATGGAGAGCGGTGTTGGACTAGCGACCATAATTGGGTTTTGATAACCCTGATGGTGGGCGATAGCTGCTGAGCGAATGGTATGAAAGTCACTGGTAACGATGGCGATAGGCTCATTCAGGTTGATACCATGCGCTTGCAAAATCGCTTGAGTATTGAGCAAGTTTTCTTCAGTACTGGTACTCGTGCTCTCTTGCTCGATACGTCCAAGAGGTACGCCATGAGTCTCATGCAGATAGCTGGCCATAATATCGGCCTCACTACGCGAGCGCCCAAGACCAATGCCGCCACTGGTCACCGCTACTGCTTGCGGCTGCGACTGAATCAGCGGGGTAGCAGTATCCAAGCGCTGAGCTAAAGTCGGTGTTGGCTTATCATCTGTCGTTCCTGACCCTAGAATGATAATGGCCGCGACTTTGGGCAGAGGCTGCTCACTTTGGCGAATTTGCTGCTGCAGTAGTCCAATAAACAAGCCAAAGCTCACCAGCCAAAGCCCGAACAATCCCCAAGCAATACCCCAAAGCCGATTGAGCCAACGGTGATGAGACAATCGCTGCTTAATAGTAGGCCAATATAAGCCATGACTTATAAATATTAATCCAATGAGCAAAGGCAATACTGTACCAAAATTAATCTTACTCACAGCTATCAGTGCTGCACAGTCTATAATGAGCACTAGGCCTGTGAGGAGCAAAATAGCACGTAAGAGCTTTGTCATAGTTAGGAGCCTATTAGCTATAAATTAGGTTTTGTCTTTTTTTAATCCGCAGTGTAAACTCAAAATTCTTTTTATCAAACCCTTTAAATGATTTGTTAATCTGGGAACCCAACCAGAGACTTTATGCTGTTCTTATTAGATGATTATCTTCATCTCACCTTTGCGGACAATATATTAATGCGGCTTAGTTAGGTCTTCAATCTTTAGCAAAGGTGAGCACATGTTGACCAAAACAGATGCTAATTGCATTAAAGGCAGATTTTTGGAATTTATAGTCGGTTAGTATCCCGCATACTCAAGGCGTAGACTAGTCTAAATTTAGTACTGACATTGATAAAGCTTAGCAATAGCAGTGCGTCTTATCTTGACGCATATCACTTATATTATGTTGCTTGATAAATAACTTTTCTGTTAAAGTCCATAAAATTATAGAAATGAAAATAAGCAGTTTTAACTAATGAGTAATACCACTAAAAAAATCATTATCCGTCAATGGCATATCCTTAATTTTTTAATGATACAAACAGCCTATGTATCGACTAAAGAAATCCAAACGTATTTGAAGTCAATTGGTTTGTCTGAAAATTTACGCACCTTGCAACGAGATTTAAAAATGTTGCAAGATATCATGCCTATAGAATCACGTACTGATAGTAAGCCGTATAGTTGGCGATGGCAGCGATTGCCTGATATTAACTGTAGCGACATGACGCTAACTCAAGCTTTAGCATTTCAATTAGTCGAAACTGACTTAAAGCCTCATATTCCAACTGACTTACTAGAGCAGCTAGAGCCTGTCCTTATAAAAGCACGATTCACACTTATGAGGGCTCAATATCAGCGGATAGAAGCTGAAAAATCACATTTAAAACATTCAGAAAAATCCTCACGCCATTCTATAAAGCAAGAAGAAAATGATGGTCATAAACTCTACTTCCGTTCCCCCTCTATTCATACTCAATCTCTAAATAGCCTATGGTTATCTTTGCCAAAAATTATAAAAAATCATTTCAACACAAACAGTAGTAAAGATAATCTGCTGCTGCAGTTGGACGAACAAACCTATAAAAGTCTAACTTGCCTTATACGCAAGCCACTTCCTTCTAATCAATATATGTTTGATAAGCCATTAAAAGCATCATTGTTAATATTAAGCCAACATATAAGTGACCTATCAACAGGTGGTAAAGATATAAAGCTTGATACTACTTTATTGTCCCAAATAGCTTACGATATTAAAGGGTATTTATTTGAAACCCAAAATTAATAAACCAGTGTCATATGCTTAATTTCCAATGCTTAGAATCAAGTAAATCATTTTTGCAAAGTCATGATAACCATTAGTGAGTAAATATGTTTGACAGTGATAAGACTATGCCAACGAAGGCTGATACAACCAATAATACAACATCACCTAAAAATATTTTTAAGGTTTCTCATTCATCTAATAGACAAAAGCAGCATAATCCTGAAAGCAATGCTAGTACTAATGACAACATTATGTATCAAGCCATTGAGCCTCGTTATTACCTTGATAGCGACGTAATCTTAACCGACCATACGCGTAATGAGTTGGAAGAGAGTCTAGCCAAAATAAAATTTCATAAAGTAATTTATGAAGATTGGGGATTTAGCGAAGTTGATAAACTTGGGCGTAGCAGTATCCTAAACTTTTACGGCAAGCCTGGAACTGGCAAAACACTGGCCGCAGAAGCTTTTGCAGGCCGTTTAAACCTGCCTATTATTCAAGTTGGAATTGCCGAAATAGAAAGTAAATTAATGGGTGAGACCTCAAAAAATATCCAAAAGGTTTTTCAGGATGCACATGCACAAGGTGCAGTATTATTTTTCGATGAAGCTGATACATTGTTAGGCAAACGACTCTCCTCAGTAACTCAAGGTGTAGATAACGAAGTAAATGCTATGCGATCTACAATGCTAATTGAGCTAGAAAAGTTTGATGGTATTGTTATTTTTGCCACTAATTTTGCTGAGAACTACGATGAGGCGTTTCGCTCTCGTATCAGCTACCATGTGGAATTTAATCTACCTGATTTAGACACCCGTCAAAAGCTATGGTCACGCATGCTAGTGCCCAAAATTCCGTTAGCTGAAACAAGAGAAGACATTATTCAACAATGTGCTGAATTATCAGCAGGATTCTCAGGACGTGAAATTCGCACCAGTATGCGACTTGCTTTACCAAAAGCATTAATGACTCCAGAAGTCTCAGTTCAAGACTCAAAACTTGCTCTTGAACATTTAATATCCGCTATTAACAGTATCAAAAAAGCACAAAAGGAAGTTGGAAAATCCGTAAACGCTAATGAAAATCGTCAACGTGCAGTAGAGAAAGCGCAAATAGCGAAAAATATTTTAGGAGTTAAAAGTTCATTCTCAGGTATTAAAGATACTTCTAATAATGGAACTAACATAGACAGTGAAAGCGCACAGAAAAATGATTTTTAATTTAATAAGTATTTTAATAAATTAATTAAGGAATAATAATGGGTTGGTTTAGTAGTGCAGCATCCTGGGTAGGAAGTAAAGTCAGCAGCGCTGTTTCATATGCGTCCAAAAAAGTGAGTGAAGGTTTATCCTACGCTCGCGAAAAAGCGGCGCAAGCTTGTGATTGGATAGCTGAAAAGGGTGAAAAGTTTATTGATAATGTCAAAGAAACTTATAAAAAGATAAAACCTTTTTTGCAAAAGGCACAACCTTGGATTAATAAAATAGCTAAAAAAGTGGGACTTAAGTTCCCTTGGGTAGGTGCTGCAATATTTGGCATCGGTAAAGTTATTGATGGTTTACTAGCTTTAGAAAACAGTGAGTTGGCTCATGCAGCAGAAAAAGCCCTCCGAGGAGTTATCAAGTTCTCACAGTTTATAAAAGAAAGATATTTAACTGAGGAAGAGGTAAAAGAAGCAGAGGTCTATGAAGAGACTTTTTCTGAAATGGAAGCCAATGACCTTAACACTGAACAAACGAATGCAGTAAGTTTGGCAAAAATGTTAAACAGTTATGGATTAGTAAAAGTCGGTTTAAGAGATGTGTTAGAGATGGGCGTAACCGATTTTCAGCATTATTTAAGGTTACGTGCCACACAAAAACTGCTTGATGAGGCCGACCATAAACTAACCACGACTGAAAATATTGATGACATTAATGAAGATGATATATTCTTGATTAAGATTGCTCAGCAATTATTATTAGATGCCGAGATGTCTGATGAGGCTACCATACGTTTAGACAGTATAACTCAAGGAAGATTTGGTAAGCCACTTATTCCATTCGTATTTGAAGAGCTGCTGTTAGTTTGGGTAGATAAGCAACAAGATTTAGAAAGTCAATGGAAGGAATTAAGCAGTAGCTTAGCTAAAGATAAAGTACTTAAAACTCGTCTAGAAGTGGCTAAGCGCACATCTGAGCTAACCTCTGAAGAAACAAAGATTTATGAGGAGTTGTTAGTAAAAACCACAGGTCAAGAAAGTAAATTACAACGCCTTGATAATGAGCGCCGCACAATGAAAAACTATGTTTACGCGGCTGAAGGGTTTATGCAAATTTTAGAAAAAGACGATGCTACTTTAGAAGCAGAAGATAAAGACTATTTAATAACTGACAGTGAAGAGATTGCCAGTATTATTATGCGTGTGGCTCAAAATAATTTGCCGTGGGAATCACTAAGTACAGATGAGCAAGAATTAATTACTGATTATGCTAATATTTTTGAAGCCGAAGGGAAAGCACGGGCAGCATTGCTTAAAGAAGAAATAGAAGTAGGAGTATCTGCTTAATGAAAATATCAGAAATTACCTCTTTTTTGAATCCTTTTGGTGATGCACTAGCAACTACATTTGTTTTAACCTTAATTATATTAACTGTTGTAACTATAGTATGGTTATTAGTGTCTGCTAAGGAAAGTAATTGGAATAAAAACTGGTATGGGGGCGATTTAGAAGATAGTACTAATAACTTAGCTGGTGAACATGGTTCAGTAAACGAACTGAGTGAAACAGTAGCGACTAAGGCAGAAAAAGTCGCTGATATCATGCCTAGTATGCTATTAATTGTCGGTTTACTAGGCACTTTCCTCGGCTTAGGGATTGCCCTTAATAAAGCGTCAAATGTGCTAGCGATGGCAGATACCGCAGGTATGGATGCTGCTATGACTCAGCTTATGGGCCTAATGGATGGTCTTGGGGCAAAGTTTAAAACCTCAACATGGGGTATATTGTGTTTTATATTACTCAATTTGCTGTTTAATGTATTTGGTTTTAAAGAAAAGCGCTTAACTTGGGCTATTAAGAAGGTACGTGAAGAGTCTACAGCAAAATCTGAATTATTAGCAAAAAATGAGCTAGACCGCCATGATACTTTAATTTCTACTCTAAAAAGTATTGATGATAATGCAAAAGTAAGTAGTCAAGCTATCATACAAAGTATAGCTAGTCAGACAAATGAAATAGCGAAAAGCTCTACGCTAATATCACAAATTAGGAATGACTTAAACAGCAATAATCGAAAGCTTATTGAAAGCTTTGATGTAGCACATGAGCAAGCTTTATTAAAGAATGCTGAGCTATTTAGTAACCTGAAATTTAGCTTTGATGAAAATAATGCAATAGCGACTAAAAACTCTAAAGACAGCATTGAGCAACTGAAAAAAATTGCTAGCTCTAATGAAGAAACGCAAAAGTCTATGCAAGAGTTTGTCGAACAAACTGTTGGTAGTATGAAGTCTATCAGTAACTCTGCTGATAAAATGGCAGAGGCAGCGGAAGCTGTAGGCAGTTCGGCAGAAGGCTTAAATAATGTTGTCGAAAACTTACGCAATGAGTTAGAAGACGTGATGTCTATAATAAGAAGAGACTTATCTGAAACGATCGCTACTATGGGAGAGAGCTTTGAACAAAATGTATCAGCGATGTCAAAGAATATGGGTGAAGCAACTTTAGGGATTTCTAAAGCAGTTGATGAGCTGTCAACGAGTGTCGGCACAACCATGACAGATGTTACTAATGTGATAGGGGAGTCCATGGACTTACAGCGTAACTCTGCTAATGAGTTTACAGTGACTAGTCAAACTCTTAATGAAAAAATTGTTGTAATGACGGATTTAGTTACTCAGTTATCAGGTGATATTACCAGCGGATTAAAAGCTGTTTCAGCGAGTGGTCGTCGTATAGAAGGTTTAAACTCACGTTATGAAAAATATACGGATTTGATTGAAAGTATTACACAAACCAACCAACAGCTTTTTGAAAGTATGCAGCGTATTGCCGCTGATATTCCGGCTATGGCAGAAGCAGTACCACACCTTAGCTCAAACTTACAAAACACGTTAGAGGCTTCTGTCGCATTACAAAAAGAGTCTGGCGATATTATTAATAAGCTTTCAACGGAGATACGTACTGTCGTTGATGTTTTACCAGAACTTAGTAAAACATTAGAAAACACTTTGACAAAATCAATAAATGCACAAGAGCATTCTAATAAGATAGTTGAACGTCTTGCCAGTGACTTAAAAGAGAATTTGACCGTGGCTAGTCAATCTTCTCCAAATACGGTTAATGAGACAGCCATCACTTAGGAAAAATAAATATGCAAAAAAAACCAAGTGAATGGATTTCTATTGCTGACTTAATGTCAGGGGTAATGGCGGTTGTTATGCTGCTTTTAGTAATTTCTGTGTTACAGAATACTTATGCAGAAATTAAACATAAGCAGGAGATTGAAGATAGTACGAACACTGAGCGTCAACAAATTACCAACTTATTAAAAGATGTCAAAGCATCAATTGCTACACAAGGAGCTAGCAGTTTAATCGATTTTAATCTTGACCAAGGAAAAATTACCCTTAAAGATAGTATTTTCTCTAGAGGTAGTGCCTGTATTACGCCAGAAGCTCAACTTGCTTTTGGCAATATAGAAAGCAAGATTACTGGTTTCTTAAAACAATCATCACAGGCAAAAATATTTGTGGAAGGCCATACAGATAATGTTCCAGTATCCAGACCTGTCACAGATTATCAGAAATTTTGTACTGTTTATGATGATAACTACACGCTATCTGCAGCTAGAGCACGTGAGGCTCGTAAACTTCTGATAGGCCAATTGGATGAGGGTTTAGCTAAACGGGTTATTGTTGCAGGTTATGGAGATTCTCAACCAATAGCAGGTATTTCTCCTGAAGATGATGCCAATAGGCGTGTTGAGGTAAGATTGGCGTTAGGAGATGAGTAGACACCTACCTGAATTTAAAATCTCTCAGTCCATTAATTTCTGTATTAGGTTAAAGGCATTTTTTAGTTTAAATTGGCTTAGGATTGCCAATTTGCTATATTTTGCAAGACAGTACGACAATAAAAATACGAATTTATATCTTTATCCTAACGATGCATAGGTCAAGTAATACACTCAACATGTGAGTCTAAAACTAAATCCTGAATGTTGGTCTATTTAAGGTCTAAATAAATACTAGACCACCAATTAGGCCAACACAAGCTAAGCGATAGACACGCTTATCTTAAATAGCTTACGCAAATAGCAGACATAAAAAAAACGCTAGAAGCGTTATAGATAAAATGTTTTGGATAGGTATAGGAAAATCTGAATCAAAGTAGGGGAATTTAAAGACATACAAATTGGCGGTGAAGGAGGGATTCGAACCCTCGATACGCTATTAACGTATACACACTTTCCAGGCGTGCGCCTTCAGCCACTCGGCCACTTCACCATTTGTACTTTTTAGGCTGCATAGTATAGACCAAATCAGCCGCGCTGTCACGACTTTACCAAAGGGTTGGCCAAACCGTGACCTTTTTGGCGCTATTAAACCCTAATTGCTTCAGTCCTCTGTTTTTCTTTGCGCCATTGCTTGGGTCTTGCTACGATAGCGGCCTAATTATCCACCATTGCTATTTTATTCATTATCCTAAAGGGTCAAAGTTGTCAGTTAATTTACCATTATCACGTTTTAGCTACATATTATTAGGCAAGCTTTTAGCATTATGGTCAGTGGTTAGGTCAGTGCTAGACTCATTAAGACTAGGGCTACTAGGCCTCTTAATATTAGGGCTGCTGAGCTTGACAACCATAAGCCACGCGGCTTTTTTTAATGACTGTCACGATGCCTTTTATGGGGCCACGCCGCCTGAGTATCTCAAAAAGTCCTTGACTCAAAACACCTATCCCCTTTGCTTTGATGGTTTTGCGACGATGTATTCAGGCGTGTCAAAGACCCCATTTTGGTCAGCAGAGCACTTGACTCGTAGGCGGCTTACGCAGGCTGATACCATTCCTCGTGAGGACAGCTTTCATGAAGAGAGCCGATTGCCTAAGTCAGTTCGAGCCACGCTGTCTGACTATTCAGGATCAGGCTATGATCGAGGCCACATTGCTCCTAATGCGGATATGGCCAATATAAGTCAACAGTATGATAGCTTTAGTCTGGCCAACATTGCGCCGCAGTCTCCCCGAAATAATCGTTATATTTGGCGCAATATCGAGTCTGCTACTCGTTATCTGACCCAGCAATATGGCGAGGTGTATGTGGTTACTGGGGTGGCATTCACTAGCAAGCGTCTCAAAAAGATTGGCTCTGGGGTATTAGTGCCGAGTCATTTTTTTAAGGCAGTGTATATTCCAGCTATCGCTCAAGCAGGGGTGTACTATGCGCCCAATGATGAATCAGAGCGCATTGAGGTTATCAGTATCGACGAGTTGGCTTTACGCATAGGCATCGATGTGATGCCAGCGATTGAATCAGCAGCCAAATCTCAAGCTTTTGATTTGCCTCTAAAGGCAGGAGATGCGTTAGCTTCACCTTTACCAGATGCACCTAGTGATGGGCAGCAGCCTTGGTGGCTAATGCTACTTGCAGAGATATTCTATTGGCTCATCGACCAGTTAAAACCATAAGGCAGTAATTCGGGCCTGAATAAACAGATATAATCAATCATAATCCTTGAAAAAGGTTTATTATCCAATTCTTTGATAGTCGTCTATATTATAAAGCCACTTTATAATAGCTAATTATAATATTGAGCAGGAGCCAATTGTGATAAATCCCTTTGCCAATGATAGCGAAAGCATGCAAATCGGTGAGCTTATTATCGAGAACCAACAAGATAAGGTCATCATTTACGGTGATATTGATATTTATCGTAATGAGCAAGGACTAATGCAGGCCAAGCAACTGCTTGAATTATCGCAGCGTCTGGTAGCTGAGCTTTCAAAACCACTCATACCGCCCAAAGAGACCTTAGTAGCACAAAATCAAGTTACCGCTGATTCTATTGAAGGCCAAACAACTGATAACCCATTTTTATAATATTTTACCGTTTGTCTAACTTATCATTTAGATTACAGAAATAATTTCCTATAAAAAAATTACTATCAATATTTATTATTTTGCTTATAATAACAACCATGTACTCTCCTACCAATTATCTAGTTAATGCCTATATTAATAAAGTTATACGATATAGAGTTAAGACAATAATTGAAGCGGCTAATTATTAATTTACCTGCAAGTATTTTACTTAAGGTAAGCCAGTAAGAAAGATCGCAGGAGAGAAGGAAGCGTAATTTTACGTATTATTCGTACGAAAGGAGTCGAAAAATGAAATTATTTACCAAAACAGCAGTAGCAATCGCCGGTCTAAGCATCGCTTCACTAGCCATGGCAGCAGATCCAATCGTTGGCACTTGGCAGACCTTTGATGATGATGGCTCTACCCCAAAAGGTGTGGTCAAAATCACTGAGTCAGGTGGTGTATTCACTGGTAAGCTAATCAGCACTGTTGATCCAAAAGGTAAAAAGCATGTGGGTATGACCATCATCAGTGGCCTAAAAGCTGATGGCGGCGGCAAATACAGCGGTGGTCAGATTACTGACCCTGAGAAAAACAAATCTTATCGCATGACTTCTGCTATTAGTGGTAACTCTATGAAGCTTAAAGGCTATCTAGGACCATTCTCTCGCAGCCAGACTTGGAGAAAGAAATAATTAATTAGAGTATTCATTACTCATTAATTAAATTTCTAAAAGCATCAAAACCCGCATTGCCAATAGGTAATGCGGGTTTTTAGTACGTGGTGTTTAAGTGCCGCTCAATTAATGTCAGTTTGGTATAAGAAAGATAGCCCCTATCATCCATGCAAAAACCTTCTTGTATGAATCAGTGCTTATTACTTATTACTGACAACGTTATCACAGCTTATGTCTTGTATCAGGAGCAGTCATACTTGGCTGAAACCCCAATAAAGCTTAATACCTATTAAATAAAGCTATTTCGACATCTCCAGAAAAAGGAGCCCCAAGGCTCCTTTGTATTATGACATCCACTACTTAAATTATCGCAGTATCTCTTGAGTCTATAGGATAAGCCAATCGCTTATTTAACAAACTCAGGGTAAGCCTCTTGGCCACATTCTGACAAATCAGCGCCTTCATACTCTTCTTCTTCAGAGATACGGATACCAAAGACGGCTTTAAGAACAGCCCAAACTATCAGACTACAGGTAAAGACCCAAAAGAAGATAACCGCTGCGCCGCCTAGCTGACCTAAAAAGGTCGCCTCAGAGTTGGTAATAGGAACGATTAATACCCCAAATAGTCCCACAACCCCATGAACGGATATCGCACCAACGGGGTCATCAATCTTAAGTTTGTCCATCAATAAGATAGAGAACACCACAATAATACCGGCAATGAGACCAAATAGAGTGGCTAATAGAGGCGTTGGCGTTAAAGGCTCGGCTGTAATAGCCACCAGTCCTGCCAGGGCGCCGTTCAATAACATGGTCAAATCAGCTCGGCCAAAGATTAAGCGAGCAAGGATTAGAGCACCTATTGCACCACCAGCTGCTGCGGCATTGGTATTGACGAATACCATGGCCACTGAGTTGGCGCTAGCGATATCACCCAGTTTAAGTACTGAGCCACCATTGAAGCCAAACCAACCCATCCAAAGGATAAAGGTACCAAGTGTGGCAAGTGGTAAGTTAGCACCAGGAATAGCGCGGACTTCACCGTTTCGGCCATATTTGCCTTTACGAGCACCTAATAAGAGAACGCCCGCTAGAGCAGCAGAAGCACCGGCTAAATGAACGATACCGGAGCCTGCAAAGTCTTTAAAGTTAAGCTCTCCTATGAATGGAACCGCTTTACCGCCCCAAGTCCAACTGCCTTCCATCGGATAAATAAAGCCAGTCATCACCACAGCAAAAGCAAAGAAGACCCAAAGCTTCATACGCTCAGCAACAGCGCCTGAGACAATTGACATGCAGGTGGCCACAAACACCACTTGAAAGAAAAAGTCAGAGGCTTTGGAGTAAACAGCGTCGCCATCAAAGCCGTTTTCTGCTGAAGCCGCTAGAGCATCAGCGGCTAAGGTATCACCACCTGCGAGGCCGCTTAGAAAAAAGCCGCCATCATACATAAAATGATAGCCACAAATGAGGTACATGGTGCAAGCGATGGCGAATAAGCCAACATTTTTGGTTAAGATTTCGGTGGTATTCTTAGCGCGGACCAGACCTGCCTCTAGCATAGAGAAGCCAGCCGCCATCCACATGACGAGTGCGCCACAAACTAAGAAATAAAAGGTATCTATTGCGTATTGCAACTCGAAAATTTGATTTTGCATTGAAATTCCCCCTTGAATATTAAATGCAGATAGTATTGATATGACCTCTCAATTGAATGAGTCAAATGAGATTTATTAGGACTATCCTAGATAGCGTCAGGCCCAGTCTCGCCTGTGCGGATACGGATGACCTGCTCAAGTGGGGTAACGAAAATTTTACCATCGCCGATTTTACCGGTACTAGCGATACGAGTGATGGCTTCAATGGCAGGCTCTACCATTTCATCAGTGACGGCCACTTCTACTTTGACTTTGGGTAAAAAGTCGACCACATATTCAGCGCCGCGGTACAGTTCGGTATGACCTTTTTGACGACCGAAGCCTTTTACTTCAGTCACGGTAACACCTTTAACACCAATTTCAGAGAGTGCTTCACGCACGTCATCTAGCTTAAAAGGTTTTAAAACGGCAGTAATTAGCTTCATGAAATAATCCTTAGTTTTATAGTAATGCCAGTCATCATCGGTTGGGCAGCGCTTGGCTACCCCTATCTATAAGCATTCAAAAACTGTGCCAAGCACTCTAAGGGGGAGAAGAGGCAGTCACAGCTTTAACGGCTTAATACGATAATTGATTTTGGCAGGCAATTAGGGTTAGTCAATTAAGAGTCTGACAGTTGAATTATAGCTAAAATATGGTCATCTAGGCTAGGCATCCTGTGACGATTTGCTAACAAGATAGTGACTAGGCATATTTGATTAGCCCAATGGGATAAAGGGGTAAGCGTCTATAAACGCTAATGAAGGGTAGGCTCACAAAGGGTTAGGGCTTGTCATAAAGGAGTTGGTTAAGATAGAGGGTAATGCTAAAAGCGCAGATTAATCATTACGATGGTTTAAGCTATTAATATAATTATACCGATATTGCCAATAATAAGTCAGAGATAACGCTCAATAGATGAGTCAGCACCAATTAGGGGCAATTTGTCGCGATTGATTCTTTATTTTAGCGTTCATGGCTAGGCTAGAGTCTAAAATGGCGCAGACCTAGGTCTTATTCTTTAGGAGATACTTTATTCTTTTGGAAATAATAAATAAGGCGTCTGCGTCCCGCCCAGTAACCGTTCAGTATCACTGCCCTGAAACAGCTCGCGAAGGCGCGATTGACCAAAAGCACCTGTCATCAACAAGCTAATCTCATGTTGCTGTTGATAATATAAGATGGCGGCGCTGACATCCCGACTGTCGATTAAGGCTTTTTTGCAATCAATGCCTGCTTGCTTAAGCCGAGCATAGGCTTCGCGTAGGGCATCAACGTTTTCAGTGGTCTCCTTGCCTACCATGACTATGTGCAACGATAAGGTACGGGCTAGGGGATTTTGGCAAAGCCAATCGAGCAGTCGATGACAAGTGGCACGGTTGTCAAAAGCAAATAGGGCAGAGCTTGGGGTCAAAAATGGTGCATCAGTCACCAAAATAGGGCAAAGGCTGGGCCTAATAAGCTCACTTAGAGTGGTTCGGCAGGTCACTTTCCGACCAATGACGATTAATTGGGCAGTTTCATCCACATAACTTAAGCTATCGGCCAATCTCTCGTGACGATGTAGGGAGTACATGGTCAGCTTTCGGGCGCGCTGTTGACAGTAGCTATCGGCCTGACTTAATAGGACGCGGCCCTGAGCATTGAGTTGACTATTGCTCAAGCGCTCTTGACTGATAAATTGATCAAGCAAGTGGCTTTCGTCATCAATAGTCAAACAGCCTGAGTAATTCACAGCATTGTTTTTGTGCACGCTAGGAACAGCATGCAGTAGCCCAATGGGCGCTTGTAGTTTGGTGGCCGCCCAAATACTAGCGTCTAATACCGCTTGAACATGATCGGGATGATCTAAACAGGCAATCACACTGTCAGGCTTTAAATTACTCATAAAATGGCAACACCATTATCAAAATAGCAATAGTTATAGCTATATCTATCGTTTACTGATGACCATGATAAGCTTATTTGGTCTAATAAGCTTATTCGTCATTCCTTTAAGCTCATAAGGCGCACTCTCATAGGTCATACTCAAATGCGTCCTACGCTAATGAAACTTAGTCTAATAAACCAATGTCGCGGCGATCATGGATTGAGAAGCGATCAATTAGCGTGCGACTGGCGCTGTTGAGTCCGACCACTTTGACATCAATGCCTTCACGCTGCAAGCGCATGACCAACTTATCGAGAGTATCCACTGCAGTGACATCCCAAAAGTGAGCATGAGTGACATCGATATGGATGGTATCTAGCGCTTCTTTGGTATCAAAGCTAGTCATGAACTGGGTGGTCGAAGCAAAAAATACTTGACCATGCACGTAATAATAACGGCTATTGCTGCTCTCATCGTACTCGCTATAAACGCTCAAGAACTGACTGATTTTATTGGCAAAGAACAAAGCAGACAGCAGCACGCCGACCAACACTCCATAAGCTAGGTTGTGGGTGAAGACCGTGGTCAATACCGTTGCCAGCATTACCACATTAAAAGACATGGGGTGGGTCTTAAACTCTTTGATAGATTGCCAATTAAAAGTGCCAATGGAGACCATAATCATGACAGATACCAAAGCGGCCATAGGGATTTGACTGACCCAATCACTTAAGAACACCACCATGATAAGCAGCACCACACCTGCTATTAAAGTGGATAATCGGGTGCGGCCGCCTGACTTAACGTTGATGACAGATTGGCCAATCATCGCGCAGCCTGCCATACCACCAAAAAATCCAGAGACCACGTTGGCGATACCTTGGCCACGGCACTCACGGTTTTTGTCACTGGGGGTGTCTGTGAGCTCATCGACGATAGTAGCCGTCATCATGGACTCAAGTAAGCCAACGATTGCTAGCGCGATAGAATACGGCGCAATAATCATCAATGTTTCAATATTAAGCGGGATATCGGGTAATAAAAACATGGGTAAGGTGTCTGGCAAGTCGCCCATGTCACCCACGTTTCGAATGTCTAAACCGAAATATAGCGCCACGACTGTCAATCCGACAATACAAATAAGCGGCGAAGGGATAACTTTGCCTATCTTAGGGATGAGCGGAAACAGATAAATAATACCCAACCCTGCGGCCGTCATTAGGTAGACTGTCATGCCCACGCGCTCGGTGGTTGGGTTTAGCTCGGGCAGCTGCGCGGCAAAGATTAAGATAGCTAGCGCATTGACAAAGCCAATCACCACCGAGCGTGACACAAACCGCATAAGGTTGCCTAGCTTCAATATCCCCATGATGAGCTGAATGACACCGCAGAATAAAGTGGCAGCGAGTAAATATTGCAGGCCATGACTGGCGACCAAATCTACCATGACCAATGCCATGGCACCAGTAGCGGCTGAAATCATCCCAGGGCGACCCCCGACGAAGCTTATTACGACGGCGATACAGAAAGAGGCATACAAGCCTACTTTGGGGTCGACACCAGCGATAATTGAAAAGGCAATCGCCTCTGGTATTAAAGCTAAAGCAACGACAAGTCCAGACAGGATGTCGCCTCGAACGTTGGAAAACCATTCATCGCGAATGCTATCTAAAGAAGGTATTATCATAAAAATAAATTGTCATTGAGGGATTGAGGGATTGAATAATGGGTTACTTAAAATATTGGTTAGGCGTTGATTTTAGACTATCCCAATAGCGTTAATCGGCTAGATGATAGTCTCTATTTTGCTACTGATACATTTGGGGCAAAATCAATCAACGGGCCGATTATTTGGCGTTAGATATTGCCGCTGAGCACACAGATACCAAAGCAACCGTGGTAGAATAAGCGTTAATCCAGCCTCTAGTGAAGGTAGGCAGCACTCGCTTTAAGCCCTAGACAACGACTAACTTAGCTTACTATGACCTAGGCTTATAGTGAATGAATCATAGCGTCACTAGATTGGCATGCTTAAACTAAAATGCGGCAGGTGACACAGAAAATCACAAAAATACTGCGCATCATAGCACACCAGACACAAAAGGAATAATAATGAGCCAAGACCCCTTAGACAATGACCCCGCTTTAGCCTCAACGATTAAGGAGTCTACTGCGGTGCAACAGTGGCCAGGCTCAACAGCGATTGGGCCAAGCACTAGCTCAGCTCCCGAGCAAAGCCCAATGCCTAAAGCGACTAGCAATCAGTCCTTGCAGCGTGCTCGCGATGGGTCAAGTATGATTCAAAAAGGCGGCCTTCAGGTGGTGGTAGGTTTAGGCCAATCTGGTCTATCCGCTGCCAAATATCTAATTAATCAGGGCTATCAAGTAGCGGTCACCGATATGGCGGCCAACCCACCACTGGCTGACCAACTGCCAGCGTCTGTGATGCTCAGACAGTTCGGTCAGATAGATGGGGCATTATTGCGACAAGCAGCTCGGATTATTATTAGCCCAGGTATCGCTTTGACCACCCCGGAGATTGCCTCAGTGCGTCAAGCAGGGACACCAGTCATCAGTGACATTCAGCTGTTTTGCGATGCTTGCTGCGTGCCCATTATTGCCATCACTGGTTCTAACGCCAAGAGTACGGTGACGACTTTGGTAGGCCAAATGGTAGCCGATGCTGGTATTAAAGTTGGGGTGGGCGGAAATATCGGTATCCCTGCTTTGAGCCTGCTTGATGAGTCAGAGATGGCATTGGCCGTGCTTGAGCTTTCAAGCTTTCAGCTAGAGACCGTGACGAATCTTGGGGCCAAAGTCGCTTGCGTACTCAATATGTCGCCCGATCATCTTGATCGTCATGGGGATATGTTAGGGTACCATCAGGCCAAGCATCGTATTTTTCAGGGCGCTCAGTCAGTGGTAGTCAACCGTGAAGATGCGCTCACCCGGCCTTTGGTAGCGGATAATTTACCTAGGCTTAGTATCGGTATCCATGCGCCTGATAGAGGCCAATATGGGCTGATTACCCAAGCTGATGGTAGCGTCTATTTGGCTCGAGGGGCCGATATGCTCATCAGCGCCGATAGCCTAAAGATAAAAGGCCAGCATAACCTAGTGAACGCCTTGGCGGCCCTAGCTATTGGTGAGCTAGCGGGTTTGCCTTTAGAGAGTATGCTAAGCACTTTAGAGCAATTTGGCGGATTGGCACATCGCTGTCAGTTCGTCGGTCAAGTGGCAGGGGTAGATTATTTCAATGACTCTAAGGGCACCAATATTGGCTCTACCATGGCCGCTATCAAGGGTTTGGGCTCGGTTTATAGCCCCAAAGGCGGCAAGCTCCTCTTAATCCTTGGGGGTCAAGGTAAAGGCCAGCAGTTTGGTGAGTTAGCGGCTCTGATTAATCAGTATGTCAGCCAAGTGCTACTCATAGGTGAAGATGCTAATAAGATTTTGGCGGATTTACAGCAAGCAGCGCCCGCCCCACTCTCTGAAGACGTCGCAGTGCATCATTGTGAGACGCTCAGTCAAGCCTTTGAGCTGATTCCTAGCGTGACCAAAAGTAGCTTGTCACAGGTTCAAGCGGTGTTATTGTCGCCTGCCTGTGCCAGTTTTGACCAGTTTAAGGGCTTTGTAGACCGTGGTGAACAATTTATTAAGTTGGTCAATAGTCTTAAATCGGCTACTGATTCAGCCAGTGATTAACTTTCTATAGTCGCTTGGCTGTCTTGAGCTAAACGAGCCAATTTAACTTTAGAAGATTACCCCTTTACCAAATCGACAATACAGAATTGACAATTATGGCGTTATCCTCCACTTCACGCGCAAAACGCGCTGTTTCGTCTTCCTCTACAGACCAAGGCATGCTCACTGCACCTTCTGCTCGTGCGATGCTACTATCTGGTGTGGGCTGCATGATGGTGCTCAGTCTATTAATGGTGGCTTCTGCTTCGATTCCTTATGCACTAAGTAAAGGGATGACAGAGCTGTACTTTTTTGATCACCAACTGCTCTATATGGGGCTAGGCCTATTAGCAGCAATGCTGGCCTACCGGATTCCTCTTAAGTGGCTATACCATTTAAATGTCCAGTTTGGGTTATTATTATTGACCGCCGTTTTATTGTTTATTACTTTATTTAGTACGCCAATTAATGGCTCTAAACGCTGGATAAACTTAGGGTTCTTTAACTTTCAGGTGGCCGAATTTGTCAAGCTAGTGATGATTGTCTTTGTTTCAGACTTTGTGGTCAGGCGATCCTTTGAGGTTCGTAATGGCTGGGATGGATTTTTGCGAATATCCTTTGTCATGGCAGTATTGACGATATTTTTATTATTACAGCCTGATTTTGGCTCTTTAGTGGTCATTGTGGGCTGCGTATTAACCATATTTTACATTGCTGGTGCACCCTATAAGCAGTTTTTGCTGTTAGGGGCAGGGGTTTGTGGCTTAGCGTTTGCTGCTGTTGTCACGGTAGAATATCGTTTGGCTCGAGTGATGTCCTTTACGGATCCTTTTAATGATATTCAAGACACCGATTATCAGTTAGCCCGCAGCCTGATAGCCTTTGGCCGTGGTGAGTTTACAGGGGTCGGTTATGGAGAGAGTGTTCAAAAGTTATCGCACTTGCCTGAAGCCCATACTGACTTTTTATTGGCAATTACGGGTGAGGAGTTAGGCTTTATTGGGGTCGCTACGGTATTGCTACTAGAGGCACTCATCATCGCTAGTGCCATGCGTATTAGCTATACGGCTTTACAACGGCGTCAAATGCGGCTAAGTTACACGGCGTTTGGGATAGGTATTGTCTTTACGGCCCAAACCATCATCAATGCGGCTATGAATATGGGTGCTATGCCGACTAAAGGATTAACGATGCCTTTTTTCAGTTACGGTGGCTCATCGATGCTGATTAGTTTGGTCATGGTGGCGTTACTGCTGAGAATATATAAAGAAAGCCCGCTAATACAAAAAAGTGACTGTCGACACTATTAAATCTTAATAAATCTAAAGTTAAGCCTTAATAAATCTAAAGTGACACCTGAGCAAACCCTAAGCAAGCATTTATGGGTTCTGAGGAAGATAGTGTGGTTTCTAATCAGGCGGTTAAAGACGCTAAATAAGCTGCTGCTGACCAAGCAATGGCTCTAGCGTCCATTGCTCAATGGCTTGCGCTAGCATTCGCTCAGGGGTATCTAAATCCACGCTGGGCTGATTGAGTAGTCTTAAAGCTTGAGCAAGTAAGTCACTTGGATGAGAGGTATCGATAGGGGTTGCCAGATTTTGTTTGGACAGCTTCTGACCAAAGGGATTGAGCACCAGCGGCAAGTGATACCAATGGTTCACAGCTGAGAGGCCTAGCATCTGCATAATAGCGATTTGCGCACAGGTCATGGGCATGATGTCTAGCCCTCGCATCACATGGGTAATGCCTTGTAAAGCGTCATCGATACTCACCGCTAAGATATAATTAATAATCCCATCGGCACGTCTCACCACCATATCGCCTTGCAAGGTTTGCGGATTTTGCCACTGAGGGCCTTGGATACCGTCTAAAAAACCAATTTGATAATTGGGGAGCTGTAACCTAAGTTTATGTTGATGCCGATTTAGTTGGCGCTTTAGGCAGAGTCGTGGATACACAGCGGTACTGAGAGGATGGCGCTCAGCGTAATCTTTGAGCGCTGCGCGTGAACAGTCACAGCCATAGCTTAGAGCGGTCAGTTGAGATAGGTAGTCGTTATAAATCGAGGTTCGCTCAGACTGATAAAGCAGCGGCCCATCCCAATGTAGGCCTAAGGCAGTCAAATCTTTCAATATCTGATTAGAAGATAATGGCGAACAGCGTAGCGTATCCGTGTCTTCAATACGCAGTCGCCACTGTCCGCCCAGTGATTTGATATGGCAGTAACTGGCTAAGGCAGTGGTTAACGAGCCTAAATGCAACTCACCCGTAGGTGAAGGGGCGAATCGGCCTATAGGCAATCTTGCCATCTCGGTTGCCAATAGCCTCATATTTTATCCCCACTGTGGTTAGGGACTAAGCGTGACCGAGGTTTTGGCGCTCTTTAATCTCAGCCAAGGTTTTGCAGTCAATACACTGGGTGGCTGTAGGACGGGCCTCAAGTCGACGAAGTCCAATCTCCACACCGCAAGTCTGACAAAAGCCATAGTCAC
>JAUNVX010000242.1 GCA_030540615.1 Psychrobacter sp.
ATGCGCTACAAAACAACATTACCCATTACAAGACAATACTATCGGCGTTGACGAACCACTTCATATAGTGCCATGCCTGTGGCCACACTTACGTTAAGACTTTGCAGTTGACCATGAGCATTTCCTGGCATGGGAATAAACACCAATTCATCGCAGTACTCGCTGGTAAGTCGGCGCATCCCCTCCCCTTCAGACCCCATGACGATTGCCACTTTACCGCGCAAATCACACTCATGGATAGGCTTTGCCTTCTCATCTAGAGCAGTACCAAATACAAATACTCCGGCTTTTTTGAGCTGCTCTAACGCCCTAGCCAGATTGGTTACGTTGATAATAGGAATCAGCTCAGCAGCGCCCACGGCCACTTTAGCCACCGTTGGTGTGAGGCTAGCCGCATGATGTTTGGGACAGACTATAGCATCGACGCCCATAGCAACTGCAGTTCGCAAACAAGCCCCAAAATTGTGAGGGTCTGTAATTTGATCCAGCACTAAAATCAAGCAATCCTCACGAGCTGTTATTGAATCAAGCTCACTGTCCTCGGCAAAAGTCAAAGGCCGAGCATGCAATACCACCCCTTGATGCTGGGGGCTACTGCAAAGCTGCGTCAACTTATCTTTTTGGGCGTATTGCACGCTAACGCCATAATCCTGCGCTTGGGCTGTTAAGCTTTCAATGATGGCATCTGACTCACGACCTTTTTGAATAAACAAACTAAGGGCATCAAGTGGTCGATGCTTGAGTAAGGAGTCAATGGCGTGAATGCCATAAAAATAAATAGGTTTGGCCATAATAATTTGTTATTCCACTAATCAAGCGAAGCTCAATCAGTTCGTAAGATAAAGGTTAAGATTGAGTTTAAAGTTAAATAGGTAGAGAAATATTAGCCTTCAAGGTGGCAAATATATTGGACAATTTGTTCAGTACGCAGGTTAAAACCACTTTCGCCTTCGACCATAAAGGACTGTCCTGCACGGTAATAGCTAAAATCCTCTTCGCCATTAATCTTGACCTCACATTCACCGCTGATAATCTCAATGCGCTCTGAAGTATGAGTGGCAAAATGATATTGACCCACCTCTTCATCACAAGGCAGAATCACCCCAAGCATCTTTTTGCTACCGTCATCGAATGACACGGTATGGCTACTACACCGACCATCATAAGAGATATTGGCCTTTGCATCGACAGTTACTTTATCGAATTGTTGCGCTGACATAATTGTCATCCTTTATCTTATCAACCAAATGGTACAAAATTAAGATATCAACTTATAACCACTAAGTATTGTTTACTAATCGCTATTTGCTGGTAATAAATACGCACCTAATCAAATACGTATTATCTTCGAGCCTTTGATATTGTAATACTTTATGTGTTTCCCCTAATCTAACCAAAAGTAGTTAACCTTTCTGGCTGACTAAAAAACATCTAAAATAGCTTATCCTTAAGTAAGTTTATGCTACCACATTCTATCTATAATGTTTATGACACCTTGGCATAATATTTGATATTGCGCTGGTCAAATATTAACTGGGTTTGATATTAATCACTAAAGTAAGGATGATTTAGCGGCCATAGGCCCATTGTCATTGAGTGGCCTACTAACTGTTTTACTAACTTTTCATTGGATTTAGGTGATTTTAGCCCGACTCAAACTAGCATTCATAACGCTTAGAGGATATTATCAAAAGCTTAGTATACTTATTAAATCAGCGCCAAGGTAAATAAGCATCCATCGCTGTCGATTAATAGTAGCGTCAAGACAATAAAACCTCTACGATTATCACTCTAATATTAGCCCAATGAGACTTATCCATGCTCACAACTTTAACTTTGCATCAATTTGCGCTCATCGCTCAAAACGAGCTCAGCTTTGCCGAAGGCTTTAATGTGATTACTGGTGAGACAGGGGCAGGCAAATCGCTATTATTAGACGCATTGTCCCTTTGTATTGGAGAGCGCGCT
The DNA here is from genome assembly GCA_030540615.1 of Psychrobacter sp. Lineage (GTDB taxonomy): Bacteria > Pseudomonadota > Gammaproteobacteria > Pseudomonadales > Moraxellaceae > Psychrobacter. The sequence continues at coordinate 1,969 of JAUNVX010000242.1, forward strand.
GACAGTAGTATGGTTAGACATGGTGCTGAGCAGGCTGATATCTATGCTCAATTTGATGTGACAAACAACAAAGCCGTCGCTGATTGGTTCATCGAGAATGAGCGTGATATTGAAGAAGAGATTTTAATTCGGCGTCAGTTGAGCAGCTCTGGGCGCTCAAAGGCTTGGCTAAATGGTGCGCCTGTTAGTTTAAATGAGCTTAAATCTTTAGGGGCGCTATTGGTCAACATTCATAGCCAACATGCTCAGCAAGCTCTGCTTAAACCGCAGTTTGTGGTGGATTGGCTTGATGACATGGCAGAAACGACCAGCGCAGCTGCCCAAACTTTTGAAGCTTATCAACACTATAAATCGTTGGTCAAAAAAGCCGATGATATAGCCAGTCAGCAAGCTCAGCGTCAAGACAGAATGAACTTGCTCAAAAATCAGTTGGCTGATGTTGCGCCTTTATTAGCCGTCAATTATGCTGAAATTGAAGCTGAGCATGAAGAGCTGTCCAATATTGAGGCTTTAATGCTAGAGGCCAGTCAAGCGCTAGCTTTATTAGACAATGACAGTGATGAGCCTGATGTCATGACCATGCTAGGGCGTGCTATCAAACTGTGTGATAATCAAGTGAGTGTCAGTCAAACCTTTGCTCAAGCCTCTGAGCAGCTTTATATTGCTCAGCAGCAAATCAGTGAAGCGACTGGATTGCTCTCTGATTATGCTGAGCAGCAGCTCCCTGACCCCGCTCGCCTCGCTGAGCTTGATAGCATAATTAGCTTAGGCCATCGGTTGTCGCGTAAACATGGTCTACCAGTTGCAGACCTTATTGAAGAGGCTCAGGCATGGCAGCAGCAGTTAGATGCGCTAGAAAATGAGCCTACTAGCGAAGTCCTAGCCGAGCAAATTAGTCAAGCTTGGCAAGACTATCTAACGCATGCCAAGCAGCTGTCCAAAGCTCGCCAAAGTAGCGCTCCTAAAATTAGTAAATCACTGGTAAAACAGTTGCAGCCATTGGCGCTACCCAATGCTCGTTGTGAATTTGTCTTTACCCCAAAAAATGATGAGGCCAGTTATAATGGTCAAGGAATAGACGAGATTGAGCTGCTCTTTAGCGCCAATGTGGGAATGCCGATGCAGCCCTTACACAAAATCGCTTCGGGGGGTGAGCTGTCACGCATGGCATTGGTGATGCAAGTCTTGCAGGCTACCCGGCAAAAAACCAGTTCGGCAGGCCCGATGTTGGTCTTTGATGAAGTCGATGTGGGTATCAGTGGGGGGACCGCGCAAGTGGTGGGCGAGCTGCTGCG
>JAUNVX010000026.1:0-10170 GCA_030540615.1 Psychrobacter sp.
TAGTGCTCGCCCCACTAATATTAGTATGACTTATTAATAATCATTAAATTCGACCATTAATTATCAGCGGATTCACTAAAGACCATCGATATAATCTCTAACGAATATCGTAATACTCATTTTTAAAGTCACTTTACCAATTAAGTATCAGTTAAGCAGTATTTAAGCAGCTAAAATAAAAAACTAATATAAAACAGCTAATAATAGAAAGAGCACTTAGAAATAGTGGTTGAAGCACCGTTAGTGGCTAGACCTAACTTGATGGGCTAGCCTTAATTTACCTACCACCTTATGAGCGTCAACTTAACTGGCCTTACTTACCATATAATCTACAGCAGCATGAACTTGAGCCTCGGTGATATCGCCTGATGCTTGAGCAGGCATTTGGTTAAAGCCTTTGGATGAATGCTGGTACAACACTTCTTTTCCTTGGGCAATCCGAGCTGACCAAGCTTCTTTGTCACCAAATTTAGGAGCGCCTAATACGCCAGAGGCATGACAAGCTTGACACTGTCTTTCATAAAGCGTCTTGCCGGCATCAGCAGATAACACTTCAGTAGCGGCGGTCGTAGTATCAGAGCCAGTAGCCGCTGCTGAATCCGTTGGGGCAGCAGCAGTTGAATCAGTAGTAGCGACTGGGTCAGTGGTCACAGCAGCTTCCGTCGCAGCAGGAACAGTGGTTTGAAACTCCATGACTTCAGCTTTGGGTGCGTTGGCTCGAGCCATCTTGGCCGCCTCTTCAACCTTGTCAACGGCCTTAATCTCTTCGTGACCACTACCACAAGCGCTTAGTACCGCGCAGCTCAATACCGCCATAGTGGCCAAACGTAAAGGCTTGGTAGCACTCATCTGAGACGACTGCCCTTTAGTGGTCATGGCTGAAGTTGTAACGGCTGATTTGGCCCAGTTGAACATAGATTCAATCCTCATTATCGGTTCGGTAAATAGCAGCAAGTCAGAGCGCTAGCGACTGTCATAGATAGGCCCTGACTAAGCGCTATAAACTAGTTGGTTTATCATAGCATAAAACCTCAAAAGTCAAATATACAAATCACTTGTTAAGTGTAAGGGTATAAAAACTCATCGGTTCATTTTTGGCATTAATTATTGCAGCTGCAATCGATTAATTAACCCTCTGTCATATAACCCTATAGGCGCATTTAGATAGCTTCTGGCATTGACATACTTGACTATACATTATAGAATATCCGCCCTTATGCTATCTGCTCAATTAACCTTTTGAGACTCAGCTAGTATAAAGTTTACTTTACTGACGGACTAAAACTTAAGTTAATGTTTGAATCCGATATCTTCTAGTTTGAGCTGATGCTACTGATGAGACTCAGCGGCTAATACCAACGATACAGCCAAACTAATGCCATCATTGTCTCAATCCATATAAGGAGTCTTCATGCCTGCAGTTAAGGTTAAAGAAAACGAACCCGTTGATATTGCTATCCGCCGCTTTAAGCGTGCTTGTGAAAAAGCCGGTGTATTGTCTGACGTTCGTAAGCGTGAGTTTTATGAAAAACCAACGCAAGAGCGTAAGCGCAAAAAAGCGGCTGCGGTTAAGCGTTATAAAAAGAAACTTCAGCGCGAATCTATCCGCACCACTCGTAATTATTAATTAATTCTGAGTAATAAATAAGCTGCGAGTTATTAGGCATTTGGTTATCAAGTGTTTAATGGTAAAGCGTTAAGGCAATAGTATTAAATAGATTGAGCGATAATCAATCCGGGTTGACCATAACCGCTACGGTATTACAGTTATCTAAAACTAACTAATGTCCAAGCCTTTAAGTCTTCGTGATACTGCCTGTATTGACATAAACGCCACTGCTATCTGATGATATCGGTGGCGTTTTTTATGCTACAATTTTTAGGGCTCTTATTCTAAAGCTCTAGTATCACCCTTGCCCCAATAGCATCACCCTATTAAGTTATCCCTATTTAAGGAACCGCCATGAGCGCTCTAAAACAGACCCTGACCGATAGTGTCAAAACAGCGATGAAAGCCCGTGAGCTTGAAAAGGTTAAAGTCCTTCGAAATGTGCAATCCGTCATCAAGCAAATTGAAATTGACCGTCAGGTTGAGTTAGATGATGCGGGCGTCTTAGAGATATTACAGAAACAGCTTAAGCAGCGCCAAGAGTCTTTGCAGATTTTTACCGCCAATGGCCGTGATGATTTGGCCCAAAAAGAGCAGTTCGAAATTGATATTATCAATGGGTTCATGCCAGCACAAATGAGTGATGACGACTTAGCGGCTTTGGTCAATGCTGAAATCGTCAAACAAGAGGCCAGCTCAATGAAAGATATGGGCAGAGTTATGGCAGCACTTAAAGTGATTACCGCTGGCAAGGCCGACCCTGCCCTAGTGTCCAAGCTGGTCAAGATAGCGCTTCAAGGTTAGCTTTAGACCCTTACTCTGTTGTGACTCGCTATATCATTATTCTAAAACAATATCTTTATCTTATAACAATATGGTGGACCGCTAATAACAACGTCACCCTTTAGCTCTTGCATAAGGCTCTAGTATGGCAGCAAAGTCTAAGGCTTAAAATCACGCGAGGTCTTTAGATTTTTAATCTCCTGATTAATGGTGCTAGTCAATGAGCTTGAGGCTTGAGCTTTGGCAAGGGTTTGCGCTTGGGTCAAGGATGTGAGCGCTTGGTCATACTGACCTTGCCAAAGCTCACTGTGACTACGATAGCGTAGCGCATTAATGGTAGCGATACTGGCTAGCTTTGAATCTTTAGTATGCTTGGCAAGATAATCATTGGCTTGCTGTAAGCCTTGCCATGCTGCGATATCACTGCCTCGTTGTTCAGTGAGAGGCTTTAGCAATAGCTGAGCCGCTGCAGCATCCCCTTGGCGCGTCAACGCTTTGGCAAGGTATAGCCGTAAGTCTCGGCGCTCAGGATACACACGCTGCTGAGCTTGTAAAATATTAGCGGCGGTACTCCAGTCTCCTTGGGCACTAGCCATCTCACTTTGGGTAATGGCCAAAAGAGGCTGTAGGGCTTGTTGTTCCGCCATAGGCCTAGCAGTAATGCTCTGGAGCAGCTGCTGCCCAGCCGCGACATTCTGCTGGCGGGCGTACCAAGAAGCGAGCGCCAAGGTAGCCCCTAAGCTACTTTTGGCTCCCGTCTTAAGAGACAGCTCAGACGCTTGTCCTGTCAGCATCTGCACCCGCCAATATAGCAAATCAAACATGGCCTTGTGACGCGTCTGCTGGCTAAGGGGCATTAACGGATACTGCTGAGCTCGGCTTTGGGCTTCGCTTAGTCGCTCGGCACTTAAAGGATGCGAGCGCACAAAGCTTGGCAAAAAGCTGTTTGAGGATTGATTCATCTGACTGCTGGTATTAAGCGTGGCAAAAAACCTAGGCATGGCTCTGGCATCATAGCCAGATTTGCTCATAATTTGCATCCCTACTCTATCAGCCTCACGCTCATTGTCTCGGCTAAAAGCCATCTGACTGTCTAAGGCTGCGGTTTGACTGCCCATCATAATTGCGGCCGCTGCGTCTCCACTGGCAGACGAGGCTGCTATAGCCGCTAGCAAACCACCGACTTGTAGCAATAAAGCTTTGCGTTTGGCCTCATCACTATGCTCATAATGACGTTGGCTAAGATGCGCCACTTCATGAGCCAATACACTAGCGACCTCATCCATACTGTCTGCTGATATAATCGTTCCTGTATTGAGACCAATGACGCCGCCTGGAATGGCAAAAGCATTGATTGATGGGTCATTAATAATCACCACGGCCAAAGGCGCTTGCCGGCGAGCCTGGGCGTTAATCTGCCAAGTCATCTCATCAATGACGCTTTGAACCCAAGGATCTTCCAAAGTATTGACTTGACCATAAAGCCGCTGTAGTGACCACTCGCCAATCAAGCGATTTTGATGCTGCTCTGCAAAGCTGACCCCTTGTTGGCCGATATCAGGGACAACTACTCTATCGTTATCAACGACTGGCTCGGCCTTATAGCGACTATTGAAACTAGCGGGCGAGTAGGACGGCGTAGGATTAAGAGTTGAGGGAGTGGTAGCCGGACTATGAGGCTGTGCATCGTTAGTCGCTGTAAGTAATGGCGGATTTGATATAGCGGCTGCTTTTACGATACTAGGTTTGCTCACCTCAGAGATGGATAGGTAAGGACTGCCCGACTTCGCCTCTAAGCTCGTAGCACGGTCTGGCTGGCCACTAGCGTTGACACCCGTAGAGCCTAAGCTCATGACTAACCCAATAGGCAGCACCCATAACCGACTAGCAGATAACCGCCTAACAGAGAGTCGCCTAGCAGATAACCGCCTAACCAAGCACGGCTGAGCAGTCAACAGCTTCGATACTCGAAACTTGTCATCGTCAAAGCCTAAGGTATCAGGGGTCAATCGTTGTAGCATATTGATTACTCAATTGATAAATAAATCTTATGGTTGACTATACGAGCTTAGCGCTTTAGGGTCAATGCCGCTCACGGTTATACAGTTATTGGGTGAGTATTGAGACATATATTGAGCAAGTCTGGACCCAATATTGAATAGCTATTGAAACACAATAAACTCACGGTTGTATTTATTAGCCAGTTTTTAAACCATAAACTTATTAAGCAGGCCTTATTTTAGGTGACCACTATGACCATGACCACCCTAGCCCATGCCATCCAATTGTCCCCAAGCTTGTCAGGCTCCGAGCAGCAATTGATAACGGCCCATTTGGCTCAGTTATCACCTGACTCTCCCCTACCTTCAAGCGTAACCCTAACCGCCGTGGTCGATGGTCGTGGTCTTGCCTGCCCCTTACCGCTTCTCAAGACCAAAGTAGCCCTTCGCAGCGTAAATAATGGGGAGTCTCTGTATGTCCTCGCCACTGATGCCAACTCAACCGCTGATATTGTGGCTTTTTGTCAGCAGTCTCATGCTATGAGAGGGTCAGTCTTGACCTTGTCATTGCAGGAACAAAGCTTAAGCAATCAAAATATTAATACCCCCTTAACCCAGCTAACTCATCAGGCCACCCCTAGCGATGAGGAGGGTAAAGAGCCTGCTCAAAATACGGTCACGACAGCAAACTCTGATACATTATTTCACTTCATCATTACCAAAACCGATAGCAACTAAAGTCGCAAATCCTTTACAATTGAGCTTGGTCTTAAAGTTAAAGTTAAATTAGCCCACTAGATTAGTCCCCAAGTTAAATTAGCTCACTAATAGCCTTTAGAAGTTGCTATAGCTTTTATACCCTTGGTTTTTTCTATCATTTTTTGATTCAGTATTTATTGTAGGTCTATATTTAAGGTATCGGTCATGGCAAACTCAACCCGCTCAGGTAACGCATCGAAAACCGCAAAGTCAGCGCAGACGAAAGTCAATGCTGAGTCATTGCCGGTGGATATTGAGCAGTCAGTGGTCACGCAAAAGCCTCTTTATGATGCCAAAGCTTTGGCGACGACCAGCACACGAGATTTGGTACCATTGATGCCTACTCATTTATCAGCGCCAGGGGTCAATCTGGGTGCCTATATCAATACCGTGCATCAAATCCCCATCTTGACCACTGAACAAGAGCAGGAATTGGCCCATCGTTACTATGATGAAGGTGATGTGGAGGCCGCGAGACTGCTGGTGATGTCGCACCTTCGTTTTGTCATCCATATCGCTCGCAGCTATTCTGGCTATGGTCTGCCTCAAGCAGACTTGATTCAAGAAGGCAACCTTGGACTCATGAAAGCCGTCAAGCGCTTTGACCCTAACAAAGGCGTGCGCTTGGTGTCCTTTGCCGTACATTGGATTAAAGCAGAAATCCATGAGTTCGTCATTCGCAATTGGCGTATCGTCAAAGTCGCAACCACCAAAGCGCATCGCAAGCTGTTTTTTAATCTACGAAGCCTAAAAAAGACCAACAATCAGCTGACTTTAGAAGAAGCCGATGCCATTGCCAATGACTTAAATGTCACCCGCAAGCAAGTGCTTGAGATGGAGTCGCGCCTGACCTCTTATGATGCCTCTTTTGAGGCGCAGTCTAGTGATGATGATGATGGTCGCTATGCGCCGCAGTTATTCTTAGAAGATGGCATTGACCCTGCTGAGATGGTAGAAGAGGCGGATTGGGAAGAGAACAATACCTCAGCACTGATTGCCGCGATGGACACTTTGGATGAGCGCTCGCGTGATATTGTTGAGCAGCGCTGGCTATCTGAGCAGAAGTCCACTTTGCATGAGCTAGCGGCTGTCTATGACATCTCTGCTGAACGCGTGCGTCAAATTGAAAAGAACGCCATGGAAAAAATCAAAGAAGCCATGACCATTGATAGCGTTGTCATGCCGGATGATATCTAAGATAAATGAGATAACGACTAGATAGCGACTAGATAGCAACAAGTTAAGAGCATATTTTGAGGCAGAACTTATGATCAATTGGATCGCAGTAGCGGCCCTTAATCTGGCAGCAGCAGTGGGTCTTGGTGCCTTTGGGGCGCATGGTCTCAAAAATATTGCCACAACCCAACAGCTTGAATGGTGGCATACGGCGACATTATACTTATTGGCCCATGGTTTAGGACTTTTGCTGGTGGGTGTCCTAATCCGTCTTAACATGATATCGCAGACGCCTGCTTGGCTCATTCAAATCGGCATCTTAATCTTTGCAGGAAGCCTTTATGCGATGACGTTAGGTGCGCCTAGATGGTTCGGTGCTATTACCCCTATAGGTGGTACATTAATGATTGCCGGTTGGCTTTGGCTAGCATGGTTAGCTTTTCGTATTAAGCCTATCTAAGAGTAATAGATTTTTAATTGATAAAACAAACGATTAATCAAACCAACGGCTAATGGAATAAACTATGAGCACTGTCACCGTCAATGGTAAAGTCATGCAGACCACTCACCAAACCCTAGAGTTACTTATCAATGAGTTAGCCCTAAGCCAAGGCCGATTCGCAGTTGAAGTCGATGGGGAGCTAGTGCCCAAAAGTCAATTGAATCAGTTCGCTATCCAAGATGGCATGATTATTGAGGTGGTACAAGCGGTAGGTGGTGGTTAATATATCAGTCTTTCAGTCTCTAATGAGTAGCGGATACTACGCTTAACAAATAGTCTGACAACTGGTGATTCGTTTTACACTGTCTGAAGGTAGAGCCCGCTGCTCCAATCATGACCAGCAGTCGTTCATAAACAGATAAAATCGTATTTTTTTAAGCTTAATTAATACTAAAATCCCGTTAACCAAATTGGCTAACGGGATTTTTATTGAGCATATACCTTGGTGATATTTTATCTGATACCGCCTAAGATGGAGTCTAGCAAATATTACCAGTCAGCTGACTACCTTAGACCAGACCTAATGACTCATCTAAGTCGTTACCATCAATACCGGCTAGCTCACGTTTTGAATGACGGTCTTTTCGCTCTATTTTGGTTTTATATTTGCGAACTTGACGCACAAGCTTCTCTGACATGGCATTGATGGCATGGTACATATCATCATCGCAAGCTTGAACAAACATCTCTTGGCCAGCGACTCGCATAATGGCTTCAGCTTTGTGATTATTTTGACCACTATGACTGGCTTCAGAATGATGGTTGTCTAAAGTCAGAATCACTTTGATACTTTGGATTTGGTCAAAGTGGCGGCTGACTTTTTCTAGCTTTTCCATAACGGCGGTTTTCATAGCTTCGGTTACAGTGATGTGATGGCCAGTAATCGAAATATTCATATGCCTTATCCTTGTGTTGTCATGTCATCGAAGATAGAGGCTATAACGCCCGAAGCGCTCAAATTAGCTCTACCACCTTAACGCGCCTTTTTACATTGGCTGCTAACTTCACTAATCAGCGGCTAACGTTATTAAACAACCCTTTTAAGCTTGGGATAGCTTCGGAAATTACTTTTATTAGGTAGGTCCCTTTAAGTTATCTCCCTTTAAACCATCCTTCTTTTAGCCTATTCAAAGCTCCTAATGCTCAAATAATCTTCAAGTATTATTTAAAGCCGGTTAGGATTTTTGATAGCTATTATTCGCTTAAAGTCAGCCCATTTCGCATCGGTCAATTGGTTGCTCAAAAGCAGTTAAGGCCTCTTTAATTTGTCATGAAATCTCATAGTAAGCAAGGCTGTATATTGTAATAATTTGTAAAAAATACTTTCTAAAATTTTCCAATTATATATAATCGGAAAATTTTATTTTTTAATTATCAGGGTTTTGAAAGGTCATCTTGCTAGATTCTGTGATGGATTATCAGCAGAGTTGTGGGTTAAAACTTTTGTTTGCGCTGAGTAGAGGAGCCAATATTCATGGCCTCACGATACTTGGCCACAGTGCGCCTTGCTATATCGATGCCATCTTCGACCAGTCGCTGTTTTATCGCACTATCAGACAAAGGCTTTTTGGAATCTTCGGCTTCAATCATCTGCGCAATCATGGCACTGATAGCGGTTGAAGATACCTCACCGTCACTGCCGCTAACATGTGAAGAAAAAAAGTGTTTTAGCGAAAATAGCCCTTGAGGGGTGAGGATACTTTTACTGGTGGTCAATCTTGAAACTGTAGACTCGTGAAGGCCGACTTCATCAGCCACGTCTTTTAAGATGAGCGGCTGCATCGCTGTGGCCCCATGTAATAAAAAAGCCTGCTGACGGCTGACAATACAAGTGGCGACTTTGAGTAGGTTTTGATTACGCTCCTCGATACTGCGAATGAACAACCTAGCATCCGTTAGATGATCACGCAAATATAAGTTATCTGGGCTATCATCACCGCGCTTGACCAGATTGGCATACTCTTTATTGACCCTCAATTTGGGTAAAGTATCAGGGTTTAGACGCACTTGCCAATGCGAAGTATTTTGGGCATCCAAACCTACATCTGCCTCCCCTATTGCCCTAATATCGCCAATAGCGTTAACCAATACGTCAGGGATATCATAGCTCTCAGGCGTGGTGTCATAGTTGGGCTGACTGTTGACAAAGGCCAGACCAGGGGCAGGGTTAAGCGTTTTTACCAAAGCCAAAGCGGGCTGAATATGATCTTGTTTTAGCCCCGTCTCTTCCATTAGTGCCTTGATATTGTTACTTACCAAATGATGAGGCGCACTAAGTAACGCTTTGGCATAAGCTAGATTTGGGGTGTTATCGGGTAATTTATTCAGCTGAATACTCAGACATTCTGTCAGATTGCGAGCACCCACCCCTAGTGGGTCACACGACTGAATAATACGCAGTACTGCTTCAATCTCCTCAAGCTCGATGCTCTCGTCCCATTGGTAAAAGCTCGCCATGGTATCAAGGCTATGGTGTAGCTCGCCCAAATCTAATTGGACAAAGCCCATATCATCCATCGCATCTACCAAATAATCAGCGATGAGCATGTCGCTCTCAGAAAGATGTTTGAAGTTCAGCTGCCAACGAACGTGGTCTTGAATACAGGCGTTGGTGCTGCCTTGATAGTCGTCCATGTCTTCAAAGTCTGGCCGCGACAGCCCCGTGGCTTCATAACTGTAAGACTCATCCCACACGGTATCGACCGCCATGTCCGTGGCATTATCATCAATGGAGCCTTGCTCTAGCTTGTCAGCGCTATCTGCCATGCCATAGTCATCGTTGTCACTACTAGCCGCCGTGCTCGCAGAGCTGTTGGTATTGTTCCAAAGCTCGATATTCTGCTGAGCCTCTAGCGCTGCCGCCCCTGCTAATGGCGCATCTGAATCCTCTAAGCTGTCGCTAACATCTAGAGCATCTTCTGAGTCCTCAACACGTTCTAACAAAGGGTTGCTGTCTAGCTTGATTTGAACCTCTTGCGCCAACTCAAGACTAGACATCTGCAGCAGCTTGATAGCTTGCTGCATTTGCGGCGTGAGTTTTTGCGAGGTTGAGAGCTTAGTGCCCAGTCCAAATGACATGCTCATAAATACGTGTGTGACTCCGAAAATTTCAAAAGTTGCTTATAGTTAGTAGTCTATACAGTGGCTCATATAGTAATGGTCCTGATTATCTAATGGCTCTGACAATAGCACTCTTTGACTTTATTTAGCTACAATTAGCCCGACTAATTTTTGAGATTATTGATACCCATATTTATATTATATATTGAATACCGCTAGATACTGTTAATATCCTCTTAATATCTTGCTAATATAAAAGCAGATGTTATTGTATTAGAGGT
>JAUNVX010000026.1:10270-24800 GCA_030540615.1 Psychrobacter sp.
AAGTGAGGACCTCATGACAAAGCCCTTGGATAAGCCGCCTATCGTGGTGGCGGCCATTCAACTCAATAGTCAACAAGATATCGACGCCAACCTTGTGGCCATCAGTGCAGCAGTCGCCGAGGCAAGCGCTAAGGGGGCGAAACTGATTGTCCTGCCTGAGAATACTTGTAGTATGGGGCAACAGCGAGAAACGGCCCAAAGATTTGATGAGCTAAGCGCCTATATGGCTGATTTGGCCAAGCAGCATCAAGTCCATTTGGTCGCCGGCACTCTCCCCTGTCTAAACCGGCCTGATGGCTCAAGTGTCGCTCAAGGTAGACTGCGTCAGGTAAGTCAAGTCTTTGGACCAACTGGAAGCTTGCTAGCCCGTTACGATAAAATCCATCTATTTACGGCGACTGTCAATGATGAGCATAGCAGCTACAATGAAGCAGCAACTTTTGAGCCTGGTACGCAAACGGTCACTGCCCTACTTGATATCGATGGTCACTGTTATCCATTAGGACTGATGGTATGTTTTGACTTACGTTTTCCGGCACTGGCTCAAAGGCTGCGTCAAGCAGGAGCAGAGCTACTGTGCGCGCCCTCTGCTTTTACTTATTTAACTGGAAAAGCCCATTGGCGATTGCTCCTTCAAGCACGGGCCCTTGACAGTCAATGCCTAGTGATAGGAGCCGCGCAAGGGGGTAGTCATCGATACCCTCAAGGTCCTTCAAGGCAAACTTGGGGCCACGCTGCTATTATGGCGCATGATGGGAGCTGTATGAGTGAATATGAGCATAGTGATTTAGCTGGCGCACAAAATCGACATAAGACCCAACCGCCATTTGCCACTGTTCTCGCTACTTTTGACCCCAAGGCCCAGCGCGAGGCGCGAGCTAACCTGCCTATCTTTGACTGCCATCGATTGGCCTAATGTTAGTCTTTATGATGCTAAAAGGACTATTAACATGAGTTAAACTTAAAAGCCTTATTGGTTTCATTTTATCGAGTTTCGTTTTATCGAGTTTCATTAAGACCAGATAAGACAGTGACCATAACGGCAACGGCTTAACATTCCGTTTTAGAATGATTAAACTGTATTTATAACTATAATAATCGACTATTTTTTAACTTGTCAAAATTGGTATGACACCCTAGGGTTGAGTTTATGCAACGATCACTCTATCAGTACTTAAAATCAAATCTGGTGTTCAAAAACTTGGACAACTATGCTTTTCATGTCGTAGAGAATTACCTCTACTTTCGCAGCTTAGAGCCAGGTGAGTTTTTGATGGAAGAAGGTCAGGCGGGGGACTTTGTGGCCTTTGTGGTATTGGGTCGACTCAATGTGATTAAGAACGGTGAGCAAGGCAGCACTATACTGTCGGTGATTAAAGCTGGAGACAGTATCGGTGAGATGGCACTCATTGATGATTTGTCACGATCTGCCTCCGCTCAAGCTATCGAAAAGACAGCGGTGGTCATCTTACCCAAGCGTGACTTTGATCGTATCTTAAAAGACCATCCCCGCATCGGTATCGAAATGCTAAAAGGCTTAGCCACCTTATTGAGTCTGAATCTGCGCCGTACTTCCGTGTCCTTGTCTCGTCAATTGACCCGGCCAGACAGTGCTATTTCGCCAGACAAGGCGCCCGTAAACAAAGCTGTCTAGCCAAAGTATCCTTAACGGGCTTAATAGGTATTGAGTCAATACCACTAGGCTTGATACCATTACCTCCCCCTCTGCTATGCCAGTTTTTATGAGATTATCTAGCCTTATGAATTGGCCTCAGCATCGGCATCTTGACCATCCGGCTGCGCCCATTGTTTACTGCGCATAGCTGCTCTAGGGTGCGCCTTGTCATAAACTTGGGTCAGCTTAGCAAAGTCAACATGGGTATATATCTGCGTGGTACTGATGTCACTATGACCTAGCATCTCTTGGACAGCTCGCAAGTCCCCACTGCCTGAAAGTAGATGTGAAGCAAAACAATGTCTGAGCAAATGCGGGTACAAGTTTTGGGCAATACCAGCTCGCGTTGCCGCTATCTTAAGCCGCTGCTGAACCGCTCGTGTTGACAACCTTGTACCTAACTTTTCACTGATAAACAGGGCCGAATCATTGTGCTCAACCCATAAGTATCGATGGGGTAGATAGCGTTCAATAGCTTGTGCCGCTTTAGTCCCTAAAGGAACGATTCGGGTTTTATTGCCTTTGCCAGTCACTCGAACTTGAAGACTGGTCAAATCCACCGCCGCCACATCGAGACTGACCAGCTCCCCCACACGCAGCCCACTACTATAAAGCAGCTCAAACATCGCCCGGTCACGTATCCATAACCGAGCTTGCTCAGGGGTATCCGGCATAGGCTGGTCTAGCAGTTGACCCATCATATCGACATCTGCTATCGACGGTAGTGGTCTTGGGCTGCGTTTTAGCTGATAGCCTGTCGTCGGGTTAATCTTGGCCAAGTCTTGCTCAATGAGCCAACCATAAAAATGACGAATGGCAGACAGCTCTTGTTGGACGCTTGAGAGCTTTAATTTATCCCTCTCTAACCGCTGACTAATATGACCTGCCAGCTGACGCTTATCACAACGCGTCCAAGTGAGATTTTTGCCCACTAAGTAATCAGCCAATTGCTTTAGCGCGGCCCAATAAGCCAGCAAGGTGTGCTTTGAGTGATTTTGAATACTTAAAGCGTGAAGCCAAGCCTCCACAGGCGCTAATAAGGCTTGTAGCGCAGGCGATAGCTCAGTCTGCTGCTGCTCAGCCGACACTTGGTCTAACGCCAAATCCTTTCTAGCCACAGCTTTAGACACGAGGCGCAGGTGCTGGTTTAATCCCTGCTTGTGCCATCAGCCCATCTGGACTAAAGACGCCTTCGTAGACAAAGGCGGTGGGTCCGGTCATCATCACTGAATAGCCGGGCTGCCAGTGAATCAATAAGCTGCCCCCATAGAGCTGAGCACGCACCTCTTCCCCCTCATCGAGCCAACCTTCTCGCACGCCCACTGCCACGGCAGCGCAGGCGCCTGTACCGCAAGCTTGCGTCTCGCCCACGCCGCGCTCATATACCCGCAAGCGAATATGGCGCTGATTCATCACTTGCATAAACCCGACATTGACCCGCTCTGGAAAGGCAGGATGCGACTCAATAGCTTTGCCAAGTTTTTCGACTTCAGCGCTCAAGATGTCATCGACCTTAATCACAGCATGAGGGTTGCCCATGTTGGCGACGAACAACTGAACGGGCGACCCTGCCACGTCCAAATGATAGGCATTTTGAATCTTAGTAATGGCTTTGGGGGTGAAAGGAATCTCTTCGGGCTCAAACTTGGGCTTGCCCATATCCACTTGAACCCAGCCATATTGATCGGTGGTCAATGTGATAATACCGCTGGCGGTCTCTACTCGAATACGCTGCTTAAAAGACAGCTTTCGGGCTTGCACAAATCGTGCAAAACAGCGCGCGCCATTGCCACACTGCTCGACCTCCGAGCCATCAGCGTTGAATATTCGATAACTAAAATCCACATCAGGCCGCATCGGTGGCTCAACCACCAATAGCTGATCAAAGCCAATCCCAAGATGTCGATCTCCCATTAATTGAACCAATTCAGGGGTGAGATCTAAGCGCTGGGTGACTAAGTCAATGACCATAAAGTCATTACCTAGTCCATGCATTTTGGTAAATTCTAATAACATGTCCGTGTGTCCTATCATATTTTTATGTGTGAGTTATCTTACCATGGGGATAATGACAATGATAATAAAGCCCTATTAAATTCGCTGATAATAAGCTGTCTTGCTTGTCTATAGTTGTCTTTACTTAATCTACTGTCTAAAGCCTACTGGGTCTAATTTAGGGCAGCTGCAAATGTTTATTTAGGGGTAATCCATTATTAACATTGGTACTGCCAACACAAATAACCCACGACAAACATTTGGCGTGGGTTAAAAACAACTCATTGGGATATCGACTAAAATTTGACTAAAAAATAGCCCTATCAAGTCAAACTTCTAAAGATTAAACAGCCCCTACTAAATTAGCCCTCCCAAAGTCGCTCGCTGGCAAACAACTCTTGGACATCTTCACGGGGACGAATGAGCTGGTGCTGCTCTTCAGACACCATCACTTCAGCAGCTCGCGGCCGCGTATTATAATTGCTACTCATGACAAAACCATAAGCCCCTGCCCCAGTGATGGCCAAGATATCACCTACTGCTAAGCAAAGCACCCGGTCCTTGGCCAAGAAATCTCCTGTTTCACAAATAGCGCCAACGATGTCCCAAGTACGCGTGTTTGACGCTATCATTGAGTTTGTTGGCAACACATTAGGAATAATAGCCATTTGCGCTTGATAAAGAGCTGGACGAATCAAGTCATTCATCGCCGCATCGACAATAGCGAAATTTTTATGTTCCGTTGGCTTTAAGACCTCAACTTTGGTCAGTAGTACGCCAGCATTGGCCACGATACTGCGGCCTGGCTCAAACCAAACACTAAGGTTAAGTTCGGTCAGTTTAGGGAGCAATGCCGCCGCGAAGTCTTTGATAGAGATGGGTGATTCATCGATATATTGCACTCCCAAACCACCGCCTAAATCAATATGCTCAAGCTCGATACCCAACTCTTTAAGCTCAGTAATCAGCTCTAATATCTTGTCTAACGCATCTAAAAAAGGCGCGACTTCAGTCAGCTGCGAGCCAATATGACAGTCAATGCCTTTAATGATGATATTAGGTAGGCTAGCCGCATGTTGATAGACTTCAACAGCCTTTTCGTGAGCCACCCCAAACTTATTGTCCTTAAGACCGGTGGAGATATAAGGGTGAGTCCCTGCATCAACATTAGGGTTGACCCGCAGCGAGATAGCCGCCTGAACCCCTAACTGCTCAGCGACGGCCTGAATCATCTCAAGCTCGCTCTCTGACTCGACATTAAAGCATGCAATGCCAGTCTCTAAGGCATAGCGAATGTCTGCTAAGCTCTTGCCAACGCCCGAAAACACCACTCGGCTCGGGTCTCCACCTGCTGCTAATACCCGCGAAAGCTCCCCGGCTGACACGATATCAAAGCCTGCGCCTGCCTCGGCTAGCACCCCTAATACTGCTAGATTAGAGTTGGCCTTGACCGCATAACATATTTGATGATTAAGCGCAGCAAAACTATCACTGTACTCGTGGTATACCTCTAAGATGGCTTGTTTAGAATAAACATAGCAAGGGGTATCATAGTGCTCGACTAACGTGTCGACACTGACGTCTTCAATACATAAGGTGTCTTGTCTGTACTGCAGGGCTGGCAGGCAATCTACCAAAGCTTGCGGGTTGATGGACAGTCCTTGACCCTCCTCTTGAGAGGTAATAGAAGTTGAAGAAGATATGGTCATATTATTCTACTCAAAAATTATCAAAAATATAAAAAAGCCATTATACGCAGATATGGCCTAAATTAACGCTAACTCAGTCGTTTATCTCTATTCTAAAGCGGGTCAGTCTCCAAAAACTTCGCGACCCATCAAGGCGGCGCATCAAATTGACGCTCGCTGCTGTAATTCGGAGTTGAATTTAACCGATAAAATCAACCGTCAATACCGTGTCATCAGGCTAATAGTCGTTGGGATTTTCAATAATCTGATTAACTTGTTTGTCTGAGATAACAGGAGTAGCAGGCTCATTCATCGACCCATTAACGGCTTTATCTGCCCCAGATGGCAGGTATAAATCGCCTTTTTGTCCGCACCCTGAAACAGCGCAAATGAGCAGTATAGAAGCCGCCACTGCTGTAGCGCGGGTCATAGAAAACTTAAAAAATAATGATTTGGTATAAATAGAATTGGGTGTCATGGCGAATGCTCTGTTGGCGTGTTTGTCAAAATTCAGCTCAATGATAATCTGTATTAGCCCTTTAAATCGATTCACTATTTCAGCGAAACTTGCGTAAAATACAACTCAATACAACCGATTGCCGCTGCTGTGTTACCAATCGTAGCAAAGTGGCGCTAATGGGCGCAAAAAAATGGTTTCGTGAGTGAAATATGATACATTATTGACACCCTTGCTCGGCATAATTTATGTAGTGACTGTTTATATTATTTTGCTTATAGCATTTTGCTAATCGCTTTTAATAACTCTATATTTCAGTATCTGTTTTCGTATAAACAGGCGCAAATTGAGACCATAGCAAACCTGCCAGCAGGCATGAACTCAGCGCGGTAAACTCAAAGCTGTTAATTAAAAGCTACTAGTCGAAAGCTGTTAATCAAAAGCTAATAACTAAAACCCATTGGCCCGTCCTTTTTGAGGCAAAGGGTAACATAAGTCAAAACCAAATAATGACGCAAATGTACCCGCCACTGTTAAAGCAAGAATGCCAATCAGGTGAGAGATGGGTTTCGCTATTTTTTGCTAGCCATAACCAAACACAACTAGACATAACTTTGACTTAATCGAGATTTAACCATGACCATTACTTTGACCAACCCTACCCTAGTGCTCAATTGCGGCTCATCTTCTATCAAATACGCCCTCATTAGCGAAGACAATAATACTCGAATCACGGGTCTGGCTGAGAACTTGGGGCTTGATACCGCCCGAATCAAACACACCCGCCTCGATGGTAGCAAAGAAGAGATTAATATTGCGGGTGGCAGTCATAAGCTTGCGCTACAAAAGATTTTGGCGCTGCTTGAACAATATAAGCCCATCGCCGTGGGTCACCGCGTCGTCCATGGGGGCCGTGAGTTTTCAAGCGCCGTTCAAGTGACGCCGCATGTCCTCAAAGAAGTCAAACGCCTAAAGATACTAGCGCCTCTGCATAATCCGGCCAATGCTTTAGGGATTGAGGCGGTCAATGCCATTTATCCAGAGATGCCGCAAGTGGTGGTATTTGACACCGCTTTTCATCAGACCGTACCCCCAGTGGCTTATCGTTATGCTATCCCTAAAGCCTTGTATGAGGAGGAGCGTATCCGCCGCTATGGCTTTCATGGTACCTCGCATGCTTATGTCTCTGACCGCGCCAGTCAATTGACCGATGCGCCAGGACCTCATGGCTGGTTGACCGCTCACCTTGGCAATGGTTGCTCAGCAGCGGCTATCTATGATGGCAAGAGCCTTGATACCAGTATGGGACTGACCCCACTTGAGGGGCTGATGATGGGCACTCGTAGTGGCGACATTGACCCTGGTCTACATATCCACCTTAAGCGTACGCTTGGTATGAGCCTTGAGGAGATTGACACCATGCTCAATAAGCAAAGTGGCCTGCTGGGCGTATCAGGCTTATCCAATGACATGCGTACCATCGAACAAGCCGCTAATGAGGGCAATGAAGATGCCAAGCTTGCTTTAGAGATGTTCTGCTACCGAGCGGCTAAATACTTGGCGAGCCTTAGCTGCGCCTTGCCTATCCTGACGGGTATTGTATTTACCGGGGGTATCGGCGAGAACGCTGACAAGATTCGACACAATATCGTGCAGATATTAAGACACTTTGACATTCAGGCAGATTGGGACAAAAACGCTGCTTTGATTCGCGGTAATGAAGGGCGATTTGATGCAGCGGGCAGCGAGGTGCAACTTTGGGTCATCCCAACGGATGAAGAGTACCGTATCGCTCAAGAGACTCGCGAGGCACTTGGACTATTGTCATAATGGCTTGAGCCATTGTCATAGTAGACGGCTATTATAAAATCGCGGGTCGACCTCGCCTGCGTTAAATACCATGTTATCAACTATATATATTACAACCGTCTATATTGAACACATCAATAATAAATAACGCCATTTTGCAATCATCAATAGGAGCAGATATGCAGACCATTTTACTGGTTCCCACCAATCGCGGTATTGGCCTTACCTCAGCCGCACTGGGCCTAATCCGCGCGCTTGATTATACGGGCATCAAAGCAGGATTTCTTAAGCCGTTTTTGCAAGATGACCCCAATGATAAGCAGCACCGCTTAGACAGCTCAAGCGAGCTTGCCAAACAAGCTTTTGGCCTGAATCCGCCAGCGTCTATCAGCCGCCAACGTGTCGAGCGCTCATTAGGCGACGGCAACTTAGGTGACTTGATGGAAGAAGTCGTTGCCATGCAACAAAGCATTAATGATGGCTGTGACGTCATCATTTGTGAGGGCTTGGTGCCCACTACTGAAGCATCATATGCCGCCCAAGTTAATCATGCCCTAGCCAATGCTTTAGACGCCAAGATTATCTTAGTCAGTACCGCTGATATTGACAATCCTGAGCAGCTAGCAGACAAGCTTGACGTTCATGCGCAAGATTTTGGTGGACTTGCCAGCGACCGCACCTTAGGCTGTATCTTAATGCGGGTTCAAAATGTGCCCAACACCTTCGCCACTCAGCCTGTCGCGCCTGGCGAGGCCACGTTGACCTTAGACGATGACTTCATCCAAGCGGTCAAGCGCCTCTCTCCAGCCTTTGCCACCGATAAGTTCCATTTAATCGGTGTGGTCCCTTTTAGTACGACTCTATCGGTGCCACGTACTTGGGATGTCGCTGGTGAGTTGGATGCTAAATGGCTCAATATTGGCGAAGCTAAGTCGCGCCGCATCACCAATATCAGCTTAACCGCTCGCACTGTCTCTCGCGTGGGTGAGATATTCAGCCGCGGCACCCTAATCGTTACCCCAGGTGACCGTGATGACCTACTACTTGCAACCGCTTTAGCTTGTATGAATGGCATCCCTATGGCAGGTATCGTCTTAACTGGTGGTATCACTCCTAATGACACCGTCATCGAGCTTTGCAAACCTGCCTTAAAGACTGGTATGCCAGTGATGAGCGTAGAGACCAACAGCTATACGACAGTGCAAAACCTCACTAACATGAGCAGTGAGATTCCTACTGATGATATTGAGCGCGCTCAAGAAGTCACTCGGTTCGTGGCAGCGCACTTAGATTTGGCTTGGCTCAAAGACTACTTTAGCCGTGGTCATACTACTCGCCTATCACCTTCTGCCTTTCGTCATTTGGTGGTCAAAAAAGCCGAGCAAGCCAAAAAGCGCATCGTCCTGCCCGAAGGGGCCGAGCCACGAACTGTGGAAGCCGCTTGTATCTGTCAAAGCCGTGGCATCGCTGATTGCGTACTATTGGCCAAGCGAGAAGAGGTTGAGGACGTCGCCAAAAACCTAGGGATAGAGCTGCCCAAAGACTTAGAAATCATTGACCCAAGCACGCTAAATCATGACAAATATATCGCCGCGATGATTGAGCGCCGTAAAGGCAAATTGACTGAGCCTATGGCTGAAGCTCAGTTAAGTGACACCGTCGTTTTAGGCACTATCATGCTTTATTTGGATGAAGTCGATGGTCTGGTCTCAGGAGCCGTGCATACCACAGCCAACACGGTTCGTCCTGCCTTTCAATATATCAAGACCTCTCCGGACTATTCGCTAGTGTCCTCTATCTTCTTTATGCTGTTGCCAGAGCAAATACTGGTCTATGGTGACTGTGCGATTAATCCCGATCCAACCAGTGAAGAGTTGGCGGAGATTGCCATTCAGTCTGCGGCCTCAGCCAAAGCTTTTGGTATAGAGCCAAAAGTTGCCATGATTAGCTACTCAACCGGTACCTCAGGCACCGGTGATGATGTGGAAAAAGTCAAACGAGCCACTGAAATTGTGCGCGAACGGGCACCCAACCTCGCCGTCGATGGTCCGCTTCAATATGATGCAGCCTTTGTTGAAAGCGTGGGCAAGCAAAAAGCTCCTGATTCACCAGTGGCAGGTCAGGCCAATGTGTTTATCTTCCCTGACCTTAACACTGGCAATACCACGTATAAAGCCGTTCAGCGTAGTGCGGGCGTGGTGAGCGTGGGGCCCATGCTTCAAGGCTTAAACAAGCCGGTAAACGATTTATCTCGCGGCGCCTTGGTCGATGATATCGTCTATACCATTGCGCTAACGGCTATCCAAGCAGACAGCAAAGACCTTTAATCCTAGCCACTCACTGTGACCGCCGTATCGAGTCTTATAAAGATAGTGCTAAGCTACCACTTTGAATCCTCCTATAATTAGGGGGATTTTTTGTGTCAATAGAGGTTTGTCTCAAATGCTAACTTGATTTCAATAGTTAAATAATTTTAATAATTATATAAATTTAACTAAATTTATCATGAACTCATATTCAGCATTGCTATGACTAAACAGATGACTTTTAGAGCTTGCCCCACTACAATGGGGGTCTGATTTTATTATTTTAGTGGAATATGCCATGCCCACGCCGCCCAAAGACATCCAGTTAGCGGTCCTTATTGATGCTGACAATGCTTCAGTCAATCACCTTGAACAGCTAATGTCAGAGATTGCCTCTCTAGGCCGTGCCAGCGTGCGCCGCGTCTACGGGGATTGGACTCGGCCCCAGCTGAATAGCTGGAAGAGCATTTTATTGAGCCACTCCATCCAGCCAATCCAGCAGTTTGCTTATACCACTGGCAAAAATTCGACTGACTCTAGTCTAATCATCGATGCAATGGATTTACTCTATACTGAGCGCTTTGATGGCTTTTGTTTGGTGACGTCTGACAGTGATTACACTCGTTTGGCTCAGCGTATCCGTGAACAAGGTTTGCTGGTCTACGGCTTTGGTAAACGCCATACTCCCAAACCCTTTATGCAGGCCTGTGACCGCTTTACTTATCTTGAGATGTTTGAGAGTAAAGCTAGCACCACCAATGTGGACTTTTATGACTCCGCTGATATGTTGTTTTCGATGGACAGCAATCAATTTAAGCCGGTTGACGTGGCGATTACTTTGGTTAAACTTGCCATTGCCAGCACGGCCAACGATCAAGGTTGGGCCAATATTGCCCCTGTCAAAAACTACATTCTCAAGATAGAGCCAGACTTTGACTCACGGCTGTTTCACTACGATAAGTTTAGTGACTTTTTGCGTGCTTACCCTCGCTACTTTGAGCTAGAAGAGCGCTATCCTCATGATGACAATCACAAAGTAATCTTCGTTAAAAATCGCATTGACACTGATGTCGATCGGGCAGGTCTTGCTCCTATCGCTGATGGTGATCAGAACTTGTCTTCTTAGACTATTGTATCTTCTGAAATCATGACTTCCTCGCCCTTTACTGATTCCACCCCCACAATCAGAGCTTTTCTAGGCGGCTCTTTTGACCCGGTTCATGAGGGACATTTGCAAATGGCTATGAGTGTCTATCAGCAGCTCGCAGCGTTGTTGCCACCATCTTATCCATCTGAATCTCAGTCAAAAGCGCTCCATGTGTCTTTATTGCCCAATGCACGCTCGCCTTTTAAGCAAGAAAGCAGTGACCCAAGTCACCGTCTAGCGATGCTTAAATTGGCGCTACTGAATACACCGCTTGAGATAAGCGAGATAGAGCTATGGCAGCCGCCCCCTGTTTATACTATCGATACTGTTCGGGCTTTGCGTGGACGTTACCCCAGAGACATTTTAATCTTTATCATGGGCGCCGACAGTGCGGCAAGTTTATCACGTTGGAAGCAAGGGCTTGAGCTACCTCATTATGCCCATCTTTGGGTATTCACTAGGCAAGGTAGCGCTGTGCTTGAGGGTCGCTCTATAGCCGAGCTATTGCCCTCTACTTTACGACCTTTTATCACGCACAATGTAAAAGCGCTCCTTAGCCCAATAGCCTCGATTGATTCGCTAACTGATAATAGCGCCTTTGAGCAGCCCCTTACCCCCACTCTTACAGACTTGAAATGGGCTACCAACGGACGCATCTATATCGATAACACTGATATTATGGCAATCTCCAGCTCGCAGATACGCCAGCACCTGCAAGGTGTGCCTGAACCTGCCGCTGATGCTAGCATGAACTTAGGTAAGGTACTGCCGCCTATGGTTTATGACTATATTCGTCAACATGCTCTATATTGTTGTGGATAATTTAGGTAGAATAAGCGCTATTACTCTTATCAACCTTCATTGGATTTGACTGCCCGCTAGCGGCTATTGTTAATTATCCTACTACTTGACCCACTGTTTAATCCGCTACTATTTCACGGCGCAGGCTACTTGGTTATTTTTTGAATCTAACCTTTACGCTACCCTAAATCAATTTTTCAGACGCCTAGATTTGGTCCTCCAATTTATTGTTCGTATTATTTTTAATATCGATATCCCATTACTTATTAAGAGATTAACCCTATATGACAGAAAAGACACCGTATACTCCCATGACCGATGAGCGCTTACAGCAGTGCATTGAGATGGTCAAAACCTCTTTAGAGGATATGAAAGCCAAAAACATTACCGTCCTAGATGTGGCTCATCTAACGGATGTGATGGACCGTATCATTATCGCTGACGGTACCTCAAAACGTCATGTCCGTGCTATGGCAGATACGGTCGGCGCTGAGGCCAAACAAGCGGGCTTTATGCCTTTGGGCCGTGAAGGTGGCAACGACTCTGACTGGACGCTCATCGATTTAGGCGCGGTGGTCGTGCATATGATGATGCCGGCAGCTCGTGAGTTTTATGACCTTGAAGGTCTTTGGTCATCTCCTGAGAGCCTTGCTGCTCTCAAAGCCACGCCTTATGAGAAAAAAGCCAACAAGCGCAACTAAGCCCATTCTCAACCACCAGTTATTAGGTCAAATCTCATCGATTTGGCCTTTTTTAATGGTCGCTTATTATGAGCAAAAGCAACTTAAGCGTTATTGCTCTAACAGCCGTGATAAATACCACTCCTGATATGATAATATTTATCTAAAGTCCGATACTCTCACGGTTCATTTGATTTAACCAAAACCTCTACCTCCTCAATCTCACGGACCAAAGGATGTTTTGATGACTGCTACTTCTTCTCTACCTTCTATGGCTAATAAGGCCAATCATTTTAATGATTTGCCGCTACCACTGCACATCGCCACCCTAACTTGCGTTCGCGCTGGCAAATCTATGCCCTTCACCCGTGAGCAAATGAGCGCCATCAATAAAGCGCCCATCAAAGACGCTGTTGAGGTCGATTTTATGGGATTAAGAGTAGATGAGCAGGCTGATTGGCGGCATCACGGCGGTCCTCTCAAAGCGGTGCACCAGATGCCTACCGCAACTTATAGCAAGGTTAATGAGCAGTTTAACCTCAAGGTGCGTGTTGGCACCTTAGGCGAGAATCTAACGACGGAACCGGTGGTTGGGATGCCCGATATGGATGAGACCACCGTTTGTATTGGCGATGTGTTTCAATATGGCGAGGAAAAGGTAGCGGGCGCTGATAGTGTTCGACTACGTATAGTTCAACCTAGGCGGCCTTGTTATAAGATTAATGATCAAATTGGTCAGTTCACCAAAGTGCCTAATATTGCCTCTTGGATTACCAAACAAGGCATTGCCAGTTGGTACTTTGAAGTGATGCGAGATGGCAAGATTGATAGTGGCCTGCCGGTTTTTTTGATTCATCGCCCTTACCCATTTGCCAATCTAAAGACCCTTTGGCAACTGGTCAATCAGAAGGAAAAGGTAGCGGCTGAGGTTATTAATCCATGGCTGGCGATTGAGTGTTTGGAGGAGAGTTGGAAGGTGGCTTTGCGGAAGAAGATTGGGTAACAGTAGATGATTTACAACTCAAAAGGATTAAGTAGCGAAACACCAAAGGTTTTGAAATCAGTAATATTACGAGTCACTACTGTCAAACGATGTACTTTAGCCGTAGCAGCAATCATAGCATCTTCATATAAGGTGTCAGACGTTCGATGCATAAGCTTTGCCCAAGCCCGAAAAGCCACTGCATCCATTGGTAAAATATGATAGCTTTGAAAGACTAGCGTTAACCAACGCTCAAGCTCTTCCGCTTTTATACTATCTTGCTCGCGGGTTAGCTCTATACCTGCCTGAATCTCGCCAATGCTGACAGCTGATATAAATAACTCGTGTTCAGGCGTCATCTCAATCCATTCTACGACTGCGCCATGCGGTTTGACTCGGCGTAACTCTGAGATGACGTTGGTATCTAATAAATACACCGACCCTTCCTTAAATTATGACTCTACTGCTTTGCCACCCCAAGCAAATTGGCCAATAATATTGACTAGTCAAATGACGGAATATCTCGACGCTTAACCACTCGATTATGATGGACTTGGCGCATATCTGGCATATCAAAGCGCGCTGAGTTGGTCAATAGAAGTTGCTTTAGTGAAGGTTTAGATTGAGCTTGAAGACGTTCCCACTCTTCTATAGATACCAATACAGCTACCTTTTGACCACGTTTGGTCACAATTTGCGGTTCTGATTGAATGCTTGTCTCGAGCAACTCGCTAAATCTTGCTTTAGCGTTTTGTACTGACCATGTCATCATAGCAATACCTACTTAAAATCATTTAATCTTACAATATAGTCAGATGACTAGTTACCTGACCATAATAAATATTATTGTTGTAAAGTACAAGCTAAACTACTAAATCAAGCTATCCTATCTACTATTGAAATGATATTTTTTTAGGATTGAGCTTTCATGACCAAAACTCCTACCTTTTTAATAAATATTTCCTTAGCCCTGTGTCTAACTCTGCTTTT
>JAUNVX010000243.1 GCA_030540615.1 Psychrobacter sp.
AATAAGGTAATTAAGCGACGTGGTTGGTTTAAGAGTGGTTGCTCTATGACATTATTTAATGGCAGTAGAATTGAATATGGGTAGAGCCTTAAACGACTTAGATAGACATTAGCACTGTTTTGATACGGCAGAAATAACAGCAGCGAAAGCAACGACACCAATTGACGCATAAAATAGAGCAAATGCCCAATGATTAAAACTAATATGGTATGACTTTGGCAACCCCTATCTGAGTGAACATAGCCAAACTAAGGTGAAGTTTGCTAAGATAACGGGTTTTTACCTTAGGCATCTTCGCAAACTCAATATAATCAAAAAACGCCTAGGTCACGCTCTTTTACAGTAAGTAGCGTATAGGAGTATTATCCTATACAGCAATCATTAGTCAGCATGAATATAAAGTTAGCCTTTATCCTCACTCAATTAGTCAATAACGGACAGTTTTATGAATATTCTCATTATCGGCTCTGGTGGCCGCGAGCACGCCCTAGCTTGGCAATGCGCTAAAGACAAGCGTATTGAGACTATTTTCGTTGCCCCAGGCAATGTGGGGTGCGCCCTTGAAGACAAATGCGAAACTATTAATCTTGATAGCTCAAATCACTCGGCAGTGATTGAGTTTTGTCAAAGTCGCGATATTGCTATGGTGATTGTAGGGCCAGAAGCGCCTTTAGTAGCTGGTCTGGTGGACGACTGCCGTAACGCAGGTATCGCTATTTGGGGCCCTACTCAATACTGCGCTCAGCTTGAAGGATCAAAAAACTTCGCCAAAGAGTTTATGGCCAAAGCCAATATCCCGACCGCAGCCTATCAGAGCTTTACTGATATTGAAGCTGCCAAAGCTTATGTCACTGAGCAAGGGGCTCCTATTGTCATCAAGGCCGATGGGTTAGCGGCTGGCAAAGGCGTCATCGTCGCCGAAACCATTACTGACGCTCACAGCGCTATTGATGATATGCTAGCAGGTAATAAGTTTGGTGATGCGGGTAGCCGAGTGGTCATTGAGCAATTTTTGTGCGGCGAAGAAGCCAGCTTTATTTGCATGATTGATGGCGATAATATTCTACCTATGGCGACCAGCCAAGATCATAAGCGTGCTTTTGAGGGCGATAAAGGCCCTAATACTGGCGGCATGGGCGCTTACTCGCCTGCTCCTGTGGTCACCGATGAAGTCTTTGATAAGGTCATTGAGCGGGTGATTCGTCCTGTGGTGGCACAAATGAAAGCTGACGGGCATCCTTATACAGGATTTTTGTACGCAGGCCTGATGATTGATGACGCAGGTGACCCTTATG
Organism: Psychrobacter sp.; assembly: GCA_030540615.1. GTDB lineage: Bacteria > Pseudomonadota > Gammaproteobacteria > Pseudomonadales > Moraxellaceae > Psychrobacter. The sequence goes on from JAUNVX010000243.1 coordinate 1,296, forward strand.
TGATTGAGTTCAACTGCCGCTTTGGTGACCCTGAAACTCAGCCAATCATGATGCGTCTTAAGACGTCCTTAGTCGACTTAATCGAGCAAGGATTGGCAGGCAAGCTACCTGCTAGAGCCGATTGGGATGAGCGTGCTGCTCTAGGTATTGTGCTCGCATCAAAAGGCTATCCGGAGTCTTCCTCAAAAGGAGATATCATTACCGGCTTGCCAAACTTAACCAGCCAAGATGCTTTGGATGGCAATATCAAAGTCTTCCATGCCGGCACCAAGCAACTTGATAATGGTCAAATCGTGACTGATGGTGGCCGTGTCCTTTGTGTCACCGCCCTTGGCGACAGTATCTTTGAGGCGCAGCAAGCGGCTTTGGCCACTATCGCCAGCATCCGTTTTGATGGCGCGCAATATCGCCGTGACATTGGTTTTCAAGCCATTAACCGGCAGGTCTAATCAGTAGCGGTGGTTGACAAGGCCAGTAAGTTGAGCCAATAGCCTTGTTCTGATAACTCGATTTTATCTTTTTTATTTTGACAGTGCGGTCTAAATAGGTTTTTATGGCAGACAATAGCAAAATACCTCTTGATGAGCTCAAAACCTCACGCTTAGACAGACGTTTGTCTATAGCCAAGACGTCCTTACAGTTAGGTAAGCGCTGGGCAGGTAATAGCGTGTCTGGGCTCTTTTTGAATAAAGAAGAGCGCAGCGTTCGCAATCAAGAGTTTATGCAGGCGCAGGCGCAGTATCTGGCTGAAGAGCTTGGCAAATTAAAGGGCTCAGTGGTCAAGATAGGTCAGATGCTAGCCTTATATGGTGAGCACTTTTTGCCGCCTGAGATCACCAATGCCCTACAAAGCTTAAATGACAATACTGCTACCCTATCTTGGCCAGTGATTGAGCGTGCTATCAAGACGCAGTTAGGGGACCTCTTTGATGATTTAAAAATCGAGCAAACCCCTATTGGGACAGCATCATTAGCGCAGGTGCACCGCGCCATCATCATAGAGACGGGCCAAGACATCGTTCTCAAGGTTCAGTATCCTGGGGTCGCTGATGCCATTGACTCTGATTTGAGCTTATTTAAAAACTTGCTTAAAGTAACCAATGCCGTCCCACAAACTCGTATCTTAGATGAGTGGTTCGCTGAGATTAAAGACTTGCTGTATCAAGAGGTCAACTACTTCGCTGAGGCGGACACTACTGAGCGTTTTTATGAGCGCTTAAAAAATGATAATCGCTATATAGTGCCGCAGATTATCCGTCATTACACCTCCGAGCGCTTATTATGTATGACGTTTGAGTCGGGCGTTCCGGTTACCCACCCAAGCTTACAGGCACTCAGCCAAGACCGCCGCGATGCTCTAGGCCAAGCCGCCATTGAAATTATGCTTCAAGAGATTTTTACTTGGGGCGAGATGCAGACCGATCCCAACTTTGGCAACTACCTTATTCGAGTCAATGAAGATAATGACTTGCCCGATCAGGTCGTACTTCTTGATTTTGGGGCGATTCGTCAGTTTGATGACTACTTATTGTCTATTGCCAAAGGTCTGCTTGAGGCTGGGTTCTATCACGACTTTGATGCCATGCTCAAGGCCATGCATGGTTATGACTTTTTGGAAGACATGAGCCAATCTGTTCGTGAAAACATGGCACAAGTCTTTTTACTGGCTACTGAACCGTTTAGCTTGCCAGAGCTGAATCCTGATATGCCAAAAGAGCTCATTGATGAGCAGGGCCGCTATTGCTGGGCAGATAGCAAATTACATCAGCGCATCATGAAAGAGGCAGGAGTGGCTATGCAGTCAACGGAGTTTAGTTTACCACCTAAAGAGCTGATGTTTATCAGCCGAAAATTCATTGGTGCTTATACCTTTTTGACGGTATTGGATGCTCATACTGAATCACGGCCCCTGATTGCCTC
>JAUNVX010000244.1 GCA_030540615.1 Psychrobacter sp.
TCATGACTGAGACAGCTTATATCTACGATTATGTACGTACGCCACGCGGTAAAGGTAAAGCAGGCGGCGCATTAAATCAAGTCACTCCTATTTGGCTCGTTCGCGGCCTATTAAAAGCACTAAAAGAGCGTAATAATTTAGATACTTCACAAGTTGATGATGTGGTATTAGGCTGTGTAGGTGCGGTCAGTGAGCAAGGTTCTGACATTGCTCGGGTTGCAGTCATCGATGCAGGCTGGGACGAAACAGTGGCAGGTGTTACGCTCAATCGCTTTTGTGGTTCAGGACTAGAGTCGATCAATTTAGCCGCCGCTAAAATTATGTCAGGTATGGAAGATATGGTAGTCGCTGGCGGACTTGAATCTATGAGCCGCGTAAAAATGGGATCAGATGGTGGGGCTTGGTACATGGATCCTCGTGTCAACGATGCTACTGACTTTGTCCCACAAGGTATTAGTGCTGATGCTCTCGCTATGCTTGAAGGTTTTAGCCGTGAGGACGTTGATAGTTTTGCTGTCGAGTCACACAAACGCGCAGCGAATGCTTGGGAGCAAGGCTATTTTGACAAGTCAGTCGTACCAGTCACTGATATCAATGGCATGACGATACTAGATCACGATGAGACTATACGTCCAGATAGCTCAGTAGAAGCTTTAAGCAAGTTAAAACCTTCCTTCACTATGCCTGGTCAGTTGGGTTTTGATGACGTGGTCTTAAGAAAATACACTGACATAGAGAGCGTCGATCATATCCATCATGCGGGCAACTCTTCAGGTATCGTCGATGGCGCAGCTCTATTATTACTAGGTAGCGAAGCCGCAGGTAAGAAAGCAGATTTAAAGCCCCGTGCCAAGATTACTATGGCTGCAGCGATCGGTTCCGAACCAACAATTATGTTAACTGGTACGACTCCATCACTACAAAAAGCTCTAGATAAAGCGGGTTTGACGGTAGACGATATAGACCTGTGGGAAGTTAACGAAGCCTTTGCAGTAGTACCAATGAAGACGGCAAAAGATTTGGGCATCTCATTAGATAAGGTCAATGTCAATGGTGGCGCTATCGCCATGGGACACCCGTTAGGAGCTACAGGTGCCATCTTATTAGGGACAGCTTTAGATGAGCTTGAGCGTCGCGGCCTAAAATACGCTGCAGCGACTCTTTGTGTGGGTGCTGGTATGGGTGTTGCGACTATTATCGAGCGTCTTTAATTATTGATTGCTGCTAATCGCTATTGAACGCTTAAATGCATTCCTATATCCAGACTGACTGATTATTAAATTTATAAGGACATAACATGACTACTGATGTTTGCGCTACCATGAACGCGCTACCAAATTTCTCTGCTGAAAAAGACGCTGATGGCATCGTTACCCTAACGATCGATCAAGCCGATCGTAAAATGAACGTGCTAGGCCCTGACTTTAACCCAGCTTACGCCACTTTAGCAGAGGCTTTCGTCGCTGATGACTCAACCAAAGGCCTAATCCTAACCTCAGGTAAAGAAACCTTTATCGTCGGTGCTGACATTGACTCGATGAATAGTATTGAGACCGCTGAGCAAGCTTTTGAGCTGGTTGAAAACATGAAGAGCAGCTTACGTAAGCTTGAAACTTGTGGCAAGCCTATCGTAGCGGCTATGACCGGTACAGCGCTTGGCGGTGGTCTAGAAGTGGCGTTAGGTTGCCATTATCGCATTGCTATTGACTCTCCTAAGACCAAGCTCGGTCTGCCAGAAGTAAAAATTGGCTTGCTACCAGGCGGCGGCGGTACTCAGCGCCTACCACGTTTGGTCGGTATCCAAAAAGCTTTAGAGCTGATGACCCAAGGCAAAGAATTGCGCCCTAGTGCCGCTAAAGATATCGGTCTAATAGATGACGTCGCTACTGACAAGGACGATTTGCTAGCCAAAGCTAAAGAATGGATTAAAGCCAACCCTAAAGTACAACAACCTTGGGATAAAAAAGGCTTTAAGTTCCCAGGCGGCGGCAGTATGACTCCACAGATTGGACAGGTTTGGTCTATTGCACCGGCCATGGCCAATCAAAAGTCACAGGGTAACTATCCTGCCATCAAGCACATTATGTCTAGTGTATTTGAAGGCAGCTTGCTGGATATCGATACCGCGTTAAAAGTAGAGTCACGTTATTTCGTCGCTTGTGCCATGTCACAAGAAGCACGCAATATGATCGGCACTCTATGGGTACAGCTAAATAAAATCAAAAAAGGCCAGTCGCGTCCTGAAGGCTTTGCGCAATATAAAACCAAAAAAGTGGGTATCCTTGGCGCAGGTATGATGGGCGCAGGTATCGCTTATGTTTCGGCCAAAGCCGGAATGGAAGTAATCTTACTGGACCGTGATATTGAGTCTGCAGAAAAAGGCAAAGACTACTCGACTAAATTGCTTGATAAAGCGGTCAGCAGTGGTCGCTCTACCAAAGAGAAAAAAGAAGCGCTGCTTGGCAAAATCAAAACTACCGTATCCTATGACGATCTCGAAGGCTGTGATCTAATCATTGAAGCAGTATTTGAAAATCGCGAGATTAAAGCGGAATGTACTAAGCAAGCTGAAGCGGTAATTCCAGCGACAGCCATTTATGCTTCGAACACATCTACCTTGCCGATCACAGGACTAGCGAAAGTATCACAGCGTCCTAACCAGTTCATCGGCCTGCATTTCTTCTCACCAGTTGACAAAATGCCATTGGTCGAAATCATCATGGGTGAAGAGACGGATGATGAAACTTTAGCGAAGTCCTTTGACTATGTACTACAGATTGGCAAAACCCCAATTGTGGTCAATGACAGCCGCGGTTTCTATACCTCACGCGTATTCGGTACTTATGTGACTGAAGGCATGGCTATGCTAGGCGAAGGCATCACCCCACGTGCCATCGAAGTTGCCGGTATGAAAGCGGGTATGCCAATGCCACCACTAGCTTTGCAAGACGAAGTGTCTTTGGGCTTGACTATGCACGTAAGAGACCAAACTAACCAAGACTTAATCGATGAAGGCAAAGAAGCACTTACACATCCTTCTGACATCGTTGTCGACAAGATGGGAGGTGAATTAAAACGCCTAGGCCGTAAAGAAGGCAAAGGGTTCTACGATTATCCTGAAAATGCTAAAAAACATCTATGGTCGGGCCTAGGTGATATCTTCCCACCATTAGAGAATCAGCCACCAATACAAGACTTGATAGATCGTCT
>JAUNVX010000245.1 GCA_030540615.1 Psychrobacter sp.
CTAAAAGAAGGTGAGACGGTAATCATTGGGGAGGAGACTGCCAATAGCAAAGGTGATAAAGGCAAACGTAGCAGTGGTCGACCAAGACTGTAGTCGTTTTAGTTTAGTAGCTTTTAAGGCAGTCACAAATCCACTTATCAAATAGGAATTCGTCATGGTTATAACCGTTTTTAACCGCTCATCTAAAGCTGCATTTATCATCACCTCTGCTATAGCAGCCTGTAGCTTATTACCGGCTTGTACGCAAAATCAACCAGATGCCATGGCTAATAATGAGACTGAGACTTCTAATTCTGCCTCGCCTACTAATTCCGCTTTGCCTAACAGTTCAGCCGCACATAATTCAGAGCCAAAACTTAATTCAGTAGTGGCCACTACGTCATCTACTTATGTGTCAGCTGAACCATTATCAGGTCAGCGTATTAAAGTATCTATCACTGCCAAGGATAAAACGCTCTATATTAGAAATTGCAATGGTGCTATTGCCCCATCTCTTATCAATGCTCAAACTCAAGACCCCGTCTGGGGTGGCGTTTCTGATGCGTGTCTGTCTGCTGATATTGTTATTCCCAAAGGCGAAACCTTGACATTCGTTACTCATGTTAATGATGACCACTTGCCGTTAGATCAATCTTATAAGGCAGTCATAGGCTCGTTAAGTTATGACTCTTTTGAAGAAGCCTTTAAAAGCGATAAAGCTGTTGAGCTTGATATCAGTCAACAAACTAGCAATGAGTTTAAATTATTAGCGTAATTGCCCTGACCTTTACTAACTCAAAAATAGCCATCTTAAAAAGACAAAAGCAGACCTCATGACTTCTAGACCTCAGCCTTACAGACCTAATAATGATTCGCTAGCCGCCGAGCCTATCATGCAGCTAAGCGGCATCGTCCGCGACTTCCCTGCTGGCGAACAAAAGATTCGCGTTCTGCACGATATTGACCTCACTATTTATCAAGGGGAGATGCTAGCCATCATCGGTCAGTCCGGTTCTGGTAAGTCCACCTTGATGAATATCTTAGGGTGCTTAGACAAAGCAAGCGGCGGGGAATATCTGATTTATGGTCAAAATGTCAAAAATTTAGATGCCGATGAGTTGGCCAAGCTGCGCCGTGAGCATTTTGGCTTTATTTTTCAGCGCTATCATCTGCTAGGCGATATCAGTGCACGTGACAATGTCGCCGTGCCAGCAGTCTATGCCGGTATGGAGGGTACAGCACGTACCACGCGATCAGAAAAGCTACTGACAGATTTAGGGTTAGGCGATAAAGTTAAAAATAGACCCAATCAGCTCTCAGGCGGTCAGCAGCAGCGGGTCTCTATCGCCCGCGCGCTGATGAATGGCGGCGATGTCATCTTAGCCGATGAGCCAACAGGCGCGCTTGACAGTAAGTCTGGCGAAGATGTCATGCAAATCCTAAAAGATTTAAATGCCCAAGGCCATACCATCATTATGGTCACCCACGACCCAAGCATTGCCGAACAAGCCGAGCGTGTCATTGAACTAAAAGATGGCCATATCATTGCTGACTATCATAATGATGCGCCTAATGAGACGGCGCAAACTGGCCGCCCTATTCCCCCAAATATGCTAGCCAATCATCAAAAAGGCAAGGTAACCGCCTTTATCGACCGACTAGCTGAAGCTTTTAAGATGTCCGTTCTAGCGATGCGCGCCCATAAAATGCGTACTCTACTGACCATGCTTGGCATCATCATTGGGATTGCTTCGGTAGTGGCCGTCGTTGGCCTAGGTAAGGGCTCACAAGAGCAGATTTTGGCCAATATTAGCTCTTTAGGCACCAATACCATCACCGTGACCGATGGCTACCCTTATGGAGACCCTCGTCGTCAATATAATGATGATAACCTCACCCCAGAGGACGCTCAAGCGGTAGCTGACCAGCCTTATGTGGTCAGTGTTAGCCCGCAACTCGATGCCAACACCAGTGTCCGCTACCGCAATATCCAAGAAGCTGCTAGCGTCAGTGGCGTGGGTCAAGACTATCTCTCGGTCACTGGCGAGACCTTAGCCATGGGCCAAGGCTTCGATACTGATAGCATCAACCGGCGAACTCAAGACATTATCATTGATGACAATGCCAAAAGCACTTTTTTTGCGGATGTCCCTGACCCCATTGGTGAAGTGGTGCTCATTGGCAATGTGCCAGGGCGGGTCATCGGCGTGCTCGCACCCAATGATTCAGGGTTTGGCATGAGCAGCGACACCCCTACCATCTACATGCCTTATACTACGGTAATGTCTAGGATTAAAGGCACCTCTCATATCGACCGATTTGTCGCATTGATTGATACCAATATCTCATCCAGTGCCGCCGAGAGTGCCATTAGCGATTTGATTAAAAGTCGGCATGGCACTGATGATTTTAGAGTACGAAACTCAGACTCTATCCGCCAAACCATTGAGTCCACCACCACCACCATGACCTTGCTGATATCTTCCATCGCTATTATTTCATTGATAGTAGGCGGTATTGGGGTGATGAATATCATGTTGGTGTCGGTCACTGAGCGTACCAATGAGATTGGTGTGCGTATGGCGGTCGGTGCTCGTCAGAGCGATATCATGCAGCAGTTCCTTATTGAGGCGGTGTTGGTCTGTATTTTAGGGGGCGGCCTTGGGGTACTGTTGGCGTTTTTGATTGGAGAGGGCATCAATAGCGTGGGCTCAGACAGCTTCAAAGTGGTCTATTCGCCCACTTCTATTATTGCTGCCTTTATTTGCTCTACTTTAATTGGTATCTTATTTGGCTTTTTACCCGCCCGAAATGCGGCTAGACTTGACCCAGTAGAGGCTTTGTCTCGTGACTAAAACCGTTTCAAAACAGTTTTGGCTTCTTTGAATTCAAGTCAGTTTGCTAGCCAACCTATACGCCGATATTAGCGAATTATGCTTACGCTTTAAAAAAATTAAAATTCAGGGTTGCATTATTATTCTCGATGCGTATAATGTGCTCTCACCTTAAGGGGATACAACTCCTTAATGTGAAGAGAATTTCCTTCAGGTTATTTTCTCTTGCAGAGCTAAAAAAGCAGTGCTTTTTTCAGTCATATAAACTTAAGAATTTTCCCTTTAAGGAAATTCTCTTGCGAAGCTAAAATTGCATGCAATTTTTAAACGCTTCTCAGGACCGATAGCTCAGTTGGTAGAGCAGTTGACTTTTAATCAATTGGTCCCGCGT
>JAUNVX010000027.1 GCA_030540615.1 Psychrobacter sp.
ACTCATAAATGATTCTATATATTAAGTTTCTCAAAAGCATCTGAATATCCGATAGATTTTGTCTATTAATAGCTTAAATCTTAAATACTAATAATAAAAACATTTGTTTTCTCATGCTGTAATCCAAATACTTTATGGCGCTAGCTAGCCCATTAATGTTAATGATAGTTTTTTTAGCTATTTCGGTGGCAGACGTAAAGTAATATTATTTTATTAAGAGATTACAGCTTATCCCTAAATACAAGCATTCTAGAGGTTTAAGTTAGCTTTAAGTATTGGTTTGGCCTACACTTTGCTCAGATTACTTCCAATGATTTTTATACCCTTGTCTTATTGTGACAATAAGCTTTACTGGACTCATTATGCGCCTACCTGCTTCTACGTTTGTATTTACCTTGCTCCCTATAAAGTTAAGAAAGCTTTACACGTCTCTATTTGGTGTTGGGCTAATGGCGCTAACTGGCCTAGCGAATGCTAATGTCACATCAGGTTTGGGGACGTTCACTTTAGATGGCGGTGCTACGGTCACAGCAACTTCAGCGACAGGCAGATATCAAACGGATCGAGGAGCTACGGGTAAATTTACCATTACTCTTGATGCGACCAATGGCTATGACGGGGCGCCTACTTTTGAGGGCGGCGCAAATGGATTACAAGTATTAAACCCTGTCTCACGTGACGTTCATGATGATAGATTTACTTATACTTTAACGCTTTTTGCCGATGATTCGCGAATTGTTAACTCTATCAAGCTGGCTCAGACCTCTTATCGTACAAGTGGCAACTCAGAAGTCGCTAAACAGACCTTAAATTACGTTAACAACGATGCATCAGGTAAATTTGGACGAGCTTCTGTGACTACCAATCCCAATGTCAGCTTTTATTATCTTGCTATGGGTGATTATTTTATGGCAGAGCAAGTAGGTACAGGCAGTGGCGCTACTAACACGAGAAGATTTCGATTTAAACAGCCCGTATCAGCGCCACAGTTAAGACGTGATGACAGCAGCTCCCCAGTATATTACTATTCTTTTGATGGCTTAAAAACAACCTATTATAGCAATTTTGACTACTACCGTATCGATACCAACGCTAGTGGCTATGCTGAGTTAAAGCCTAAACAAGCAGGTAGTAATGCTATATACGGCTCATTACCACCTCAGCCTACTCCTGAACGAATCGTTAAAAGCTTAGGGGATCCAGCTTCGTATCCTGCACTGCCTGAAGGTGCGGTTATTCCTAACGGAGGCAGCTATGTCAGCTTTGGCGTTGAAAACATTAATACTAAATATGTTGTAGACGTTTATAACGCTAAATCGGTCACGCTGAGTTATGAAGGCATCATGCGAGGCAATAGTGGCAACTCTAATCCCTCAAATACTATAAACCCTGAATATGGCAATCCGACGACAGTTGGGGAAACTGAAAATGAATGGATTACTTTTGGCATAGTTAGTGAGCCCCCGCCGAATATTATCCCAGCACCGCCTAATAGTACTGAGATAGTCTGCTCGCCTGGCTACATCGCTGACGACTTTGCCAACGATGACTATACAAATTTAGCCCCTAATACCAATCCACCTACACCTAAAAGTAACTATCAAGTAGTTGGTAAAAAGAGTGAGAGTTATATTATTGTTTCAAATACCTTAAAGACGACTGGCACTTTGGATACTAACAGTAGTAACTTTTATCGCCCTACTACCTCGGGAGGAGTTTTTTTATTCGAGTTTTTTCAAGACTTTGCCGATAAGGCTAGTACCCGTACCATCACCTATAACTTTAATAACAAATTTACTGGCGCGCCTGAGCCTCTTGAAAAGTTCAGTTTAAGTATCATGGATTTAGATAGTTATTATACCGGAGGCCGATATAGTCCAGCTGGTAGATACTACCCTGAGACGTATGAATATATGGACTCTGCAAGCATCACAGGTTATACCGCAGCAGGTACTGCCGTTACTCCTAGAGTGACATATAAAGGAGCTAATATTTCTGCTAATGCGCCCTATAGCCCAACGGTACGTGGTCGTACTTTTGCTTGTGATAACAATGTGTTGGATGGCAATTGTCAGGTAGCAGTAACCTTTGATCAACCTGTAGTTCGCGTTGATGTAACTTATGGCAATGATCCTAGTTTGATTTATTGGGACGTAGCTGACGACGATCGTGATGGTATCCAATTTGAGGACCCAGGCGATCAATATATCGCAGTCAAAATTGATGGTTACTGCTATAAGCCGCAACCTCGTCTTATTTATACCAAAAAGTTGGCTGATCCTCGCGCTGCTGATACCGATCAGTTTAAAGTTCAGATTAAAGACAATTTTGATAATTCAGTCGTCACTAGTGCCTTGACACAAGCGACTACCACAGGCACTAGCAATGTCGTGACCACTGGTACGGGTACCACAGGATTGTTCAAAATCGACCCGACTAAGACCTATACTTTAACCGAGGTAGGTGCAGGGACGACTGACTTGACTCAATACTCGCCAAGTTATGACTGCACCAAATTTGATGGCACCAAAGTCACCACTTTAGACCCCAATAGTTTGAAGCTTACCTATGGTGACAACTGGTCATGTACAGTAACCAATAGTAAGCCTAAGCTAACCATCTCAGGTACAGTATTTAATGATAAGGGCAGCGTGACCAGTCCCAGCAAAGATGATGTGAGTAGCAAATATACAGATGACTTGTTTTACTTTAATGGCAAGTTTGATACGCCTACTGAGTCAGGCATACCATTTACCCCAGGTCATACTATCACTCTAGCCAAGTGTGCAGATGATAATAGCACTGGTACTTTTATACCGAAGACCACTGCCATCAATGCTAATGGGTTTTATACGTTTGAATTGACGCCTAACGAGAAAGGGACCAGCAATAAATTGTGCGTTACTCAAAATGAGCCGGCAGGTTATATTTACTCAGTAGATACTACAAAAAACGTGCGCGAAATTATATTTAAGCCTACTATATATGACTATCCTAGTAATGACTTCGGTGATGTCCTGCCAATCAACGCCGCCCTAGTACTGATTAAAAGCCAATATGTACATGACTGTAGCCTGACTGACTTAAGTAAAGTTTTAGTCAATTATAGTGGCCTACCCACAGTAGCATTCAGTAAACAGGCTGCTACTAATGTCGCTGCAGGTCAATGTATCGCTTATCGTATTGAAGCGCTTAATCGAGGTCATGTTGATTTGACAGAAGTCGTCATCAGTGATGACTTACAGACCAATGGAATTGGCGGTGCTAAAGTTACTTCTACCTTAATTGCTCCGTCACCAATGAGTGAAAAAGCGAATGGCCCTACTTTTGAAGGCCTTAATATGCCGTTAGATAGTAATCGTAGGATTACAACGAATGGCTTTAAGTTGGCTGCACCAACTACTTCGGTAGCGACTATGGAGGCCATCCGCTTCAATACCAAATATGGCATCATAACCAAAGCTGCCCCATAAGTTAATATACAAAGGTGGCTGTCAGTCAATATATGATTCAAAAACATATTGACTGGTGGCTTAAATCTTAATTACTCAACCGTTAAAGACAATTAAATAATCATAGTGTCTTATCTTTTGACAAAATGCGGGTGCAAGTCTATTGAGTATTACCTTAAGGTATAATCAACCTGCTTTAGATTTCTTATAATAGTACAGAATTTAGAGAAATAGACTCTCTTAAGTACCCTTACTATCATTAAGGGTATTTACGGTTACCTTCCATACTCAATTATTAGCATACTGGCTGAAATTTCTTATTTATCTGTTGTATACCGTTATAATTAGTATAAGCAAAAGCCAGGTGTCTTTGAGTCAGTATTTAAATATTATTATTTTTGATTACTCATTCTAACGTCGGCCTGTTATTTGTAACTAAGGAGCTTAATCTTGAAACTATCCTCAATAGTTCGTCCTCTCATTTTAGCCATGGTCACTTCAGTAGCTATGGTTAGCCCTTCATTTGCAGCAGATGCGCTTCAAATGGAGCTTCAAGCCAATAAAGTGATAAAACAAGCAGATGGTAAAGTAGCTTATACACCTGTCAGTACAGCGGCCTCTGGTACAGTTATTCAGTATCGAGCCACTTATACCAATACTATTGATAAGGCTATCAGTGATGTAGCAGTCACTTTGCCTATCCCTAATAATATGACCTTTACTGGCGAGGCTTATCCTGCTAGCGCCCAAGCAACAATTGATGGCAAGAACTATGCAGACATGCCATTGATGCGTAAAGTTGATGGCAAGATGGTCAAAGTTCCTTATTCAGAATATAAAGCTTTGCGCTGGAATATCAAATTACTTCCTGCCAAAAAATCAGCCGATGTCGCCTTAAATACTTTGGTCAATTAACGGCTCATCTTTTTTTATTAACTATTAACCTTTTTTTATCACCGTAGTCTTAGGAGACTTTAATGAGTTTACAAACCTTCAAAAAATCTGTACTAGCGGCTGGCGTCGTTGCGGCGCTTGGCCTAACGGGTACAGCTATGGCTGCATCTCAAACTGCTGCTGATGCTAATTCAAAGATTGACAACATTGCAAACGCAACTTATAAGGTGGATGGCGTAGCGCAGGATGCTGTTGTCTCAAACTCTGTTACAGTTAATATCACTGAAAAAGCAGCTTTTTCATTGGTTGCCAATAATACGCTAGACGGTACCCCAGGTGACGACTATAACGAAAAAGAAGCGGTTGTCCCTAACGGCTTTGTTCAGTTTACTCACCGTTTGACGAACAGTGGTAACGTTCAAGATACTTATACCATGGGCTTAGTCCAAAATGGTACTACTCCTTCATCAGCTGCTGATACCAAAGACTACGATTTAGCGAATTCTACTGTTACTTATGTCATCACTGATAAAGCGGGCGGTAAAACGACCAAAACTGTCACCGGAACAGAGTTTAACACTTTACCTATCGTGCTAAAACCAGGTGAATATGCTGACATTACTATTAATGCCAAAGCGATTGCTAACGTTGGTGGTGACACGCAAAACTTAACTTTAAGCGCGACTAGCACCTATTTCACTAACGATGGTGTGCCAAATAACGAGAAGCTGACTAACGTTGATAATAGTACTACTAAATTACCAGTGTTTCAGATTATCAAATCTGTTTCTGACACCTTAAATCTCAATGACCCGTCTGATACAGCGACTTATACCATTAAAGTCAAAAACGATGGCACGGCTACTTATGCCGCTGATGCAGTAGACGCTATTATCAAAGACAGCTTGCCTGAAGGTCTTAAACTCTCTGGTACTCCTACAGCGGTAGGTGGTTCGGGCGCAAATACTGTCACCGTTGACACTAGTGGTGCAGGTGCAGGTAATGCCCCAGATGGCTTCGTAGTATCTAAAGTCAACTTAAAAGTTGGTGAAACTATCACCATTACTTTCCTAGTCCAAAAAGATGCGACAGAAACCTTAGCCAAAAATACTATCAACCATGCGTCTGTTGAAGATGACTTAGATAATGATCCTAATACCAATAACACCGTTATTGATAGTACTGATCCAAAGTCACCTACTGAAAACACTGGGCAGTTCTATCCACCTACAGATGATACTGAAGTAACAGATGGCAGTACGCCTACCACGCCAGGTGGTGACTCAACTGCACCCTTGGTCTCTAACGAGCGTGCTCTAAATCTTACTCAGCCTACTACGAAAGAGATTCCTAGTACGTCTACTAATACGACTAAAGCTGTGCATTCTACGATTATCACTAACTCAGGCAAAGAGATTGAGGGTGATACTCCAGGCGAGCTAACCTTCAAAATCACTGATGGTGGCTCTAACGCAAATGTGAGTCCTAAGGGTGGCGCTGTTGAATTGGTCTATGACGACGATAATAATCCAGCCACTCCTAACGTGACGGTCTCACTATCGCCAGATGCTAATGGTGTTTATGATATTAATACAGCTATACCAGGTGGCATGAAACCTGGTAGTACTATCACCATTAATTATGATGTTGTGTCTACCAATGCTGTTCCTGGAACATCAGAAACGACGGTTGTCACCTTAATCCCAGGTGGCACTGATGCTCCTACGACAGGTAACTTTGTCGTTACGGACACCACTAATGTCAAAGGCTTAACCCTCCTAAAAGAGCAAGCTTTAGACGAAAAATGTGATGGTACTGTTGTAAGTGCATTTACTTCTAATGCTATTGCCGCCCTACCAGGTCAATGTGTGGTTTATAGAATCACTGCCACTAATGGTTTTGGTGCCTTGAATATGACAGATGTCCTTATCTATGATACGACGGCACGTTTCACTGGTAAGGCTACGTATCGAGCGGATGGCAGCATAACGGTTAGCTCAGGCTCTACTGCTAGCAACCCAGTCGTAAATAATGCAGATAATGCAACGACAAAAGGGGATGCTATCTATACCACAGTCAACACTTTGGCACCTAACGGTACAGCAGTATTGAAGTTCTCTGTTAAGTTAAATGCTACGGGTACAACTCCTGGTACGCCTTAGACTTATATGACTAATAGTTATCAATTAGTTTAATTATTTTTACTTTATCAATCTACAGGCTCAGATAGGGCTTGTAGATATTTAAAGTGGTCTATTCTGCCTTAATCGATATAGGCCGCTTTATTTAACACTCATTTGATTGGATAAGCACACATCATGACCGATCCTACAATGGCTCATTCGTATCACACTTCTTCTAAACTACTTCCTGCGATGTCCTCTACCAGTATAGACGACGAGTATGTAGTAGTGCCGACTAAGTCGTTCAAACTGTCAGCAGGTTTAACTGCTGTTGCAGCTGCGATGTTGCTTATGCAATCGAATAATGTTTTGGCAGCAAACCCTTCAATTGGTAACCCTGCGATTACTGAGATTGAAAACATTGCAAAATCCGTCTATGGCGTTAATGGCGATAAATCTATCCCTTTAACGGCGAATTCAAATGCAGTATTGGTACAATCTTCTTCGTTACAAAAGTTCGCCTTAGTCTTAACTCAACCACCCGTCCAAACTGTTCCTGCCGGTACGACAGTTAACTGGGTCAATGTATTGACCAATAGCAGCTATAGTGATGAGACCGTTGAGTTAACCTATCGTTATCCTGAGACTTTATCTAATTTTAAAGTCTATCAAGACCTTAATAAAAACGGCATTATTGATGCTGACGATCCATTATTGCCAGCACAAATCCAAATAGGCCATGGTGAGAGCATTCAAATCATTGTTCAAGCGCTCGCTAATGAATCAATGAAAGATGGTGACACAGCCGATATTCAAATTGGCGCTGTGGTTTTAGAAGACCCTTCGGTTAAAGCGGCAGCTACAGATAGTTTGATTATTGTTGCGCCAAAAATTGACTTTATGGACCCAGCTTACGGTTCTGTTAATAATCAAGACCAAGTGGGTAAAGATGTCTATATTGAGGCCTCTTATGCGCAATGTAACTTTCAGCCCAATGCCCGCGATCAAGTTTGGATTACTATTACTTCGCCTATGACAGGTGATAAGTATTCCCTCAAAGCTATTGAAACTGGTGTCAATACGGGCAAGTACCGTCTTGAAGCCCCGACCCAAAATAACGCCAATGCCATTGATGATGCCATTATTCAGACTTTAGAAGGTGATGTTTTAAAGGCCACATTACAAGCCTGTATTGACCCTTCTGTTGGGCTGGATGAAATCCCAACCAATAACGATTTGAACTTTTTAGACAACCCAATATTTACCCAACTCAACATGGTAGACAAGCTCCCTAACCTTCAGATTGAAAAAGAAGGTGACGTGCGTTTGGCCGATATTGGGGACTATGTTAACTATAGTATCAAGATTACCAATCGCGGCGAAGCCACGGCATATGATGTCGACTTAAAAGATGCCCTACCTCGTGGATTTAGTGTCGTTCCTGATTCAGTCCGCATCGATGGTATCAAAGCGCCTAACTTTACTTCAAATGGTCGCTACCAAGTCTTAGGGGTAGGGGACCTTAAATCCAATGAGTCTAAAAAAGTTAGCTACCGTGTGCTCATAGGTGCGACTGCTGTGGGCAGCGATGGTATCAACCGTGCCAATGCTGTAGCAGTAGATAGTAATGGCAATACCATTAACTCACTAGAGTCACAGTGGAAAGTCGATGTCGGCCGCGGCCTCATGAATACTGACGGCATTATCATCGGTAAAGTGTATAACGACATTAACCGTGATGGTATTCAGCAGAAGGAAGATGGTGAGCTTGGCGTGGCTGGCGTGCGAATCTATATGGAAAATGGCAACTTTGTTGTCACTGATCCTGAAGGCAAATATAATTTTTATGGCATCTCTGCCAAGACTCACGTTCTAAAAGTCGACCGCACTACCCTTCCCGCTGATGTTGAACTGATTGAGCAGACCAATCGTAATGCAGGCGACCCCGGTAGCCGATTCGTTGACCTTAAATATGGTGAGCTGCACCGTGCCGACTTCGCTATTGTAGATGGCATGGGAGACACCTCTGATCGTCTTACCAAACGTCTGATTGAGCGTAGTAAGTCGATTGACTCTCAAAATGATGCCTTAGAACAAGCTGTAAAAAGTGAGCTTGACCTTGAACCAGATTATAGCATTAGCAATGATGTGGTAGATGCTAGTGGCTGCAAATCTAATGATTCTTTAGATGAACGTCTTAGCTGTGAAGCCGTAATCGTTGAGACGACAGGCGACTCAAATGCCAAACCTATATCTAACATACAAGTTAACCAAATCAGTCAGCCGCCTGAAATCCTTTTAGAAGATATACTTAAAAAGGTAGCGGATAATAATGTCAAATTTTTGAATCTAGTCGATAATCAGCGACTTGATAGTCTCAAGCAGTTGATTCAAGTACAGGCACCCCTTGGCACTGACTTTACGTTATATAGTAATGGTAAAGCTGTGAGTGAAGAGAAAATTGGCAAACGTGCTGAACAGCAAAATCAAAAGGTTGCTGGCTTTGACTATTACTCAGTAGAGTTAAACCGGGGTAAAAATACGTTAAAAGCGGTGGCAAAGGACATCAATGGTCAAGTTGTTTCTGAACAAACCATACAAGTCGTCACACCTGTCGAGCTTCAAGGTATCGAGTATAGAACCCAAGATAACCTTGTTGCTGCTGATGGCGTGAGCGAATATCAAGTGGTCGTTAGTCTCAAAGATATTGATGGCCAACCTTATGTCGCAAGTACCCCTATTACCGTTGATACTAATATTGGCCGTGTTAACTTAAAAGATATTAGTCCTGATGTACCGGGTACTCAGATACTAGCCACAGGTGGTGAGTTACTCATTCCTGTGACAGCGCCTAATGCACCTGGCCAAGGTCAATTGGTGGTGACAGCTGGTAAAACTAAGCAAGTAATTCCTTTACGCTTCACCCCTAAGCTTCGCCCAATGATTGCGGCAGGTATCATTGAAGGGTCAGTATCATTGACTAACTTTGATGCTAGCAATATTACTTCAGCTGATGGTTACTTTGAAAAAGAGTTACAAGAGTTAGCAAGTAGTGACGACTATTCAGTAAATGGCCGCGCAGCTATGTTCCTTAAAGGTAAAGTGCGTGGCGATTATCTCTTAACCATGTCTTATGACAGCGATAAAAGTGGCGAGCGGCTGTTTCGTGATATTGAGCCGGGTGAATATTATCCTGTCTATGGGGATAGCTCAGCCAAAGGCTTTGATGCACAGTCATCTAGTAAACTGTATGTTCGCCTAGATAAAGGTCGCTCCTATGCCATGTATGGTGATATCAAGACGCAAGTTGATGGGGGTGATGAAGGTATCAAGCTTGGTGACTATAGCCGTACTCTAACGGGTCTTAAAGCTCAATATGAGGATGATAATACCCGCGTCACTGCTTTTGCTGCCGAGACCAACTCGTCTCAACGCGTTAATGAGACCCGCGGTCTGGGTATCTCTGGTCCCTATCCGCTAGCCGAAGATTTTGATGCGGTTTTAGAGAACTCTGAGACAGTAGAGATACTAGTACGGGATGCGGACAATCCTGGCATTATTATCTCACGCGAGCGTTTAAGCCGCTTTGCAGATTACGACATCGACCTTATTAGTCGCAGCTTATACCTAAAAGCCCCTATTGCCAGCCAAGACTTAAATGGTAATCCTATTTATCTAAGAGTCACGGTTGAAGTTGATGAGGGCGGCGAAAAATATTGGGTAGGCGGTGTCAATGCTAAGCAGCAATTAACAGATAAAGTCGCTGTGGGCGGTAGCTACGTCAAGAGCGATGACCCTCTTAATAATGAGG
Organism: Psychrobacter sp.; assembly: GCA_030540615.1. Classification (GTDB taxonomy): domain Bacteria; phylum Pseudomonadota; class Gammaproteobacteria; order Pseudomonadales; family Moraxellaceae; genus Psychrobacter. The sequence goes on from JAUNVX010000027.1 coordinate 10,281, forward strand.
AACTCGCTAGTGCCAATACGGTGATTAATTTCAATGAGCGTACCAAGCTAATAGCTGAATATGCCCGTAATAAAGCGGACAACCCTAATTATCAGGCTTCTAATCAGATCAATACATCGACCCTTGAAGGGAAGGATGTTAAAGGAGATGCTCTGCGGGTTGAGCTAACTTATGATGACAAAGCTCGTACTCGTGCCAAGGCTTACTATAATGATGCTGATGAAGGCTTTGTAACAGGCGCATCTCCTATTACTGCGGGGCGAACTGAGTCTGGCGCTGAGCTTGAATATAAGTTAGGCAACGATGATAAGACTCGCTTGAAACTTGAGGGCGTAAGTACGAAAGACCATACGACTGACGCCTCGCGTGAAGGCATTAAAGCAGGTGTTGAGCGTCAATTATCTCAGAATGTCGTGGGCGAGCTTGGGGTTCGTTATTACAAGCAAGAGGGTGCAGCATCGCGCAATATTCAAGGTGCCACTGATGTCAATGACACCACCAATGACACCCCATTTAATGACAATGTCATGAATCAATCCGCTTTAAACGGTATTGGCTCTACTGATGACATGGAAGGCACCACAGTCCGTGCTAAAGTGACGGCTCGCCTACCCGATTTAAACAATTCGCTTATTTTTGCTGAATATGAGCAAGATATCGATCACAGCAATCGCAATGCCACTTCTATAGGCGGTGAAACGGCGCTGGGTGGTTTTGGTAGACTTTATGCTCGTCATGACTTAATCAATAGTCTATCAGGCAGCTATGGCCTAGACGATACAGATGAGCGTCAGCGTACGGTGATTGGTTTTGATGCCAATTACATGAAGGATGGTAAGGTCTATAGTGAGTATCGCATGAGTGATGCCATTAGTTCCCGAGAAGCTGAAGCCGCTATTGGTCTAAAAAACAAGTGGTATGTGCAAAAAGGCCTAACGATTAATACTTTGTTCGAGCGTATTGAATCATTAGAGGGCGAGACTGATAGCACATCCACAGCCGCCGCCATAGGGGCCGAATATCTGGCCAATGATAATTATAAAGCGTCTGGTCGCCTCGAAAAACGTTGGGGCGAGACCAGCGACACATTATTAGCCAGTGCCGGTATTGCTTATCGCTATAATGACGAAGTGACTTTACTGGCCAAAGATATTTACTCAAATGTAGATTACGTCGATGGCCACCGCACCATGAACCGCTTTCAAGTAGGCGCAGCTTATCGTGACTATGATAGCAACCAGTTAGACATGCTCTCAAAGCTTGAATATCGTTTGGATGATAACCTGACGGGAACAAGTCCTTATGAGAAGGATGCGATTATCTGGTCTTGGCATGGTAATTATCATCCGACTCGTCCACTAACCTTGTCAGGGCATTATGCGGGTAAATATACTCAGTATAAAGCTGATGGTATTGAAAGTGATAACACTGCACATGCTGCTTATGCCCGCGGTATGTATGATATCAATGAGCGCTGGGATGCCGGATTACAAGCGGGTACTTATTGGAATGACAAAGCCGATGATATGGCTTATATGTTAGGCGCAGAGGTCGGCTATAGTCCTATGGCCAATCTTTGGTTGTCTCTAGGTTATAACTTCATGGGCTTTACTGATGAAGACATAGCTAGTGATGACACTACCCAACAAGGCGCTTATCTACGTCTACGCTTCAAATTCGACGAGGATTTATTCAATAATAATGATCCTAGAAAAAATAAGCGTCTGCTTCCTGCTCAAGACCCTGAGCAAACTAGATAAGCTGCTTAAGAGCCGTAATGAGCTTGATGATTCAAGTCTGATCCAAAATTTCGTTAGGAATAGATAATGGTAAATGTAATGAATAGACTTGCTCCTGGTCCAAATCAGCAATATTTGAGTCCTCCCTCTACGCTCATAGCTAAGGGTTTGGTCAATGCAGGGGCTCGCTTAAAAAGCTTAGAGAGTTTGCCATTAGCTGCTGTATCATTAGCTTTTATTACTGCTGTCATGGGATTGCCAGCCACTGCCTATGCGGCTAGCAATCATGACATCATGCCAGTCAAATATAGTCCTATTATCACTGATTCCTCGGGCGCTAGGACTCAAAACTACTGCTCTCCAGAGATTGAAGCTATCACGCGTCACCCTAAAAAACCGACACAATTGCAATATAACATTGACTGTATGATGAGCGAGTTAAAGGCCTATCAATCTGTAGAGGCTGAGGGCTTGGTGCCATATTATGCTTATAAGGCGCAAGCTTGGCTAAATTATGCTTATCATGAAAATAGTGAAGGCAGTATGACTGCAGCTGGCAGTAATGCACTAGCGGAAGGCCTCACCATACTTCAGGCTTTACGAGATAAAAAAATAGACAGCTTGTTATTGACCTCTGATATTCCTGCTACCTCAGCCATGATGCGACCCGATCTTTGGGCAACCTTAATGGGTTTAAAAGCTCATGGCGCTGTCACTATTGCGCCACGTGAGATGGCTTTTAGCGAGGTAAAACTGATTTGGGCGGCAGCAGAATATTGCGAGTTCGGTTGGCGTCATGCCCGTGAGCATTTTTCTGCTGCTGAGCGCTGGATAAATCAGTCTCACGAAGCTTTTGTGGGTGCCAAATCTGATACTGAGGCTCTTGCTCTTGAAGCTGATACTGTCTCAATGTTCAAATTATATGAGCCTTTGGACGCTAAAGATAATCAATGTCGGGGTCAGGCTATTCCATCAATGGCTGCTCCTATCACCCTTGATTTACCGACTGCCCAAGTTAGCTATGAAGTGACTCCTGAGGAGTCTAAAGTTATTAGCCTGCCGCCCTATTTTGTTCATTTTGCTTTAGACGAAGCCAACTTATCTTCTGAATCACAAACCATTCTGAACAAACTTCAAAACGATTTATCTCAGCTACCTGATAATCTAAAGCTAAGCAATATAAAATTTGATTTATTTGGCTATACGGATAGCCGTGCAAGTCAAAGCTATAACTTGGCTTTATCCAAGCGGCGAACTCAAGCAGTAGCGGACTATCTTATTAGTCAAGGTGTCTTAGCGCAGCAAATTATGCAGCATCCTGAGGGCAAGCAATCATTGCTTAGTGAAGGTGAGGATAAGATTGATCACGCGCTTAATAGACGAGTTGAAATCGTTTTATCAGCTGCCGATATGCCTCAAGATATTATTATCGATAATAGTCCAATATCTAAGAATGACGCTATCAATAATCGCCGCTATTCTAAAGATTTGCAGCTTGAGAAATAAGATACGTGCTTAGACAAAGTTTATAGCTGTAAGATTAATGGACGTTGATAAGTCATTGAACAGCTTTTAAAATGTGTCAATCAAAAGTATTGGAATTCGACCACTAAAAAACCCCAACCTACTCCATAAGAAGGCTGGGGTTTTTTTGGCGATAAAGTTAAGTAATCTCAGCCTTATATCAATCATACTTAACTGAATATCTTACTGATATTAAACGATTAATTCTTTGCAGGGAGTTTTTCGGGTAAATAGCAACGTAGATAAGCGATGGCTGCTGTAATAGCTTCTTGAGTATAGTGCTCGGTAATGCTGCCTTCTAAGCGATAAGATAAAGTAAAGACGCCGTTAGCAATGCTATAACCCACCAATAGAACATCTTTAATATCATCTAGCTCAGGCATCACGTAACGCTCAGCCAATTTATTATAAAATAACTCAATAATTTGATCATCTATTTGTGTCCCAAAGCCATCTCCTTCAAAGTCTGGCGTATTGGTTTCATAAATGAGCTTAGCCTTGACTTTATCTTCACCAAAGATACGGGCACCCTCTTCGACCAACGCTGTTAAATACGCTTGCCAACGATTAAAATCACCCGCATCGATTGCATCTAAAGCTTCAAACATCTCGATAGCATTCAAAAATCTTAGGGCTAAGAATATCGCCTCAACATTAGGAAAGAAGTGATAAGCTGATGCTCTTGGTATTCCTGCTTCTTCGCAAACATCGGCCAAGCTAATATCATTCACAGCACGGGTTTCACTTAACGTACGGGCCCCTACTAATAACTTCTGGCGACGAACGCGCCCTTGCTGGCTGGTAAATTTAAATTTATTGGGAACCAATTTTTTGGCCAGTTCTGAATCTACCAATACATCCCCAATCTTATCTTCGAATTGCTTACTCATCATTGATACCTTTAAAAATAATTCTTATTTAATCGCTAAAGTGGCTGCCAACTGATTTGCTTAATCGATGTTCTATCAATCTATACTATATGAACGGCCTTAAATCGTCTTAAATCCACTTTTTATCACTTTAATTGGCTTCATTATCTTTTAAGCTATATTAAGCAACATCAATAAAGCTGATTTGAGACAATCTAATAAAGTTATCTAAAACAATAGCTTCAAATATTGTATATCAACTTTATACATTTAACGTAATTAGTTTACGTAGTGCATGATAATCAGTAATTAGATATCTGACAAGGTGAATATACAAATTATTAACCATTCATTCTATATATATCATCATTCGTTCTCTTTTAGCACTATTTTGGCGCGAACGATACCATGATCGCTCACTTTATCCTCATAATCCCATTTTAAATGATCATTAAAATAGTCGACTCGCTCTACCTCAGCGATCCCATATTTGCTATCTACCACGAACTCTTCAGAGACAAATAATTGATCAATCACCTCAGGCATACCCTGATGGATATGAGTATAAGCCATATCCTTCATCCAACCATAGCGAGTCTGGACTCTAGCCGCATCATAAAGCGCGACGTCACGCATGGACTTGTCATATTGAATCTCACCCGTTTCTGCCATTAACTGAGTTGTCACACTGTCCGTCACATCATTCATATCGCCTAATAGCACGACAGGCTCTCGGGTATGATGCATATAGTTGATTAAACTCATCCGAATCGATGCCGCCTCTGCAGCTCTCATGCAGAGACTTCGCAGCTTGGCTCTGACCCTGATATGAGGCGCATTAATATCCTCAAGAGGATGACCTTTTTCATCTCTAAGATAATAGGCGCGTTTACTTTTAAGATGAGCGGTCAATACAGTGATGGGCTGACCATGAACATCAAACCTTACCATTAGGGGCGGACGATTGAATTTTCGGTAGATACCCATATCGGGCACTTCAAGCAGTGCATGCTCTGATATATCTTGCAAAATATGTGACTCTAGCCTCTCGAATCGACTGATAAACCCTACAGTAGGAGTGCCTTGAGAGCCTCTACCCTGGGTCACAGAATCACCCAATTGATTACTAGCTAAAGGAGAGAAAGCATGATGACGCTCAAAGCCAAGCGCTTGCGCCAAATCTTCTAGAGCTTGGCTGTCCCAAATCTCTTGAACCGCTAAGATATCCGCTTTAGCAGGCTTCAATAGAGAGGCTAGCCCTGCCAATTTACGCTGATAAGTCGCCTTATCATAGGCAGGAGCATTCTCATAATAAATACGTCCTGGATTGGCAAAATTCAAAAGATTACACGTGGCAATATAAAACGGCTGTGAATGACTCATTATCTAACTCTCTATCGTATTAAGGCTATCTCGATATTAGGTTCATCTATCTGATAATCAATAGCCTATTTGCATTATTAACATGGATTACACAAAAAGGCCTTTAGCAATTAAGCTAAAGGCCTTTTACCGTTTCTTAGAATACTATCGATAACTGATTTATCGAGTCATTAAAAGAACGTCAATCAATTATTATTTTACTTAGTATCTAATAGTTAGATTATAAAATAACAATTATTTGATACGGTTCCATGCATCACGGCTCGCTTGCTTAGCATCTTCCCAAGCTAGGCGTGACTCACCTTTGACTTCATTCCATGATTGCTCAAGTTCAGCTTCATGATCTTCAAAACGAGCGTCCGCTGGGTAACGAGCACGGCTAGCATAACCCACAGCGTACGCAGGATGATAATCTTTATCAAAATCATAACCTTCGCGGTAATATGAAGAGTTTGCGTACTGAGCGCGCCAATAAGCTTCTTCTTGAGTAGGGTCAATAGCTTCAGCTGCTGCGTGACCTGCACCGCCACCAACCACAGCGCCAATAGCACCACCAATTAGCGTACCTAACGGGCCAGCTAATGATCCAATTGCAGCGCCTGCAGCTGCGCCGCCTAATCCACCTACACCAGTACCAACTGGATGCGAGCCTGGCTCACCAGTGATAGGATCTGCATTTAAATCACTCTTAGTTTCGTCAGTCATGTTTTTTACAGCGTCGCGGTCGATATTGTTATGATCACTCATCATATATTCCTTAAATTATTAGTTATTGATTAATAAAGCAGTTCATAGTGAAATAGTACTGTCCAAATTTTCCTAAACTAAAAACATCAGACAATACAAATTAACAATATAAGAGCTCTGTAAGAATGTTCTTATTTGTCATGACTCAAGTATATAAACTTATACTGAGGATGCAATAGACCTCTTATGTAAGATATGTCGTCATCCCGCTATGGTTACGTAACAGCTTGTATCTAACGGCTTAGGGGTAAAATATATAATGGTAAAAATATCCGTCATGAACCGTTAATAATCGGTCATTAACGTCTTTTTAACAGCCTGATGCCATTTTTCCAAATTCTCTTTTTTCATATCCACACGCATCTCTGGCTCAAAGACCCGCTCTACTTGCCAAGACCCACTAATAAGTCCGTCATCGTAAAGCCCACTTTTAATCCCTGCCAGTAAAGCCACTCCCTTAGCAGTAACTTCTGTGTCTTTGGGCCGCAATACAGGGACGCCAAGTAAGTCAGCTTGAAACTGCATCAGTAAGTTATTGTTAGAAGCGCCACCATCTACTCTTAGCTCAGTCAGCGGATTTGGGCTATCTTTTTGCATCGCAATTAGCACATCATAAGTCTGAAAAGCAATTGACTCTAACGCTGCTCGAGCAATATGAGCCTTTGTGGTGCCTCGGGTCATACCCGTAATACTCGCGGTAATGTCAGAGCGCCAATAGGGAGCCCCTAACCCTGTGAATGCTGGCACGAGTGTCACTTGCTCACTACTCGTCACTTGACTGGCCAAAGCCTCCACGTCCTGACTTTGATGAAACATACCAAGATTGTCACGCAGCCATTGCACAATGGCCCCTGCCATAAAGACGCTGCCCTCTAAAGCATAAGTGACTTCTCGCTTGCTAGGTTGCAACATGCGTTTACTAGACGCCACCAACTTACTAATGGACAGATGATCGGTTGATAGGCTAGCCTGCTTTCGTTGCCACGCCACTGTCGTCAACAAATGATGCTGGCTTGACTGCGGTTCATTGCCGATATTCATTAGCATAAAGCAGCCAGTGCCATAAGTATTTTTTGCCATGCCTGCCTGCCAACACCCCTGCCCAAACAATGCCGCTTGCTGATCTCCTAACACAGCTTGAATGGGGATTTGTTTGGCAAACAGACCCTTTTTGGTTTTGCCAAAGTCAGCATCTGATGCCATTACTTTGGGCAGGATACTAACAGGGATATTAAACTGATTTAATAGATCCTCTGACCAACTCAACGTATTAATATCATAAAGCAAAGTCCTGCTAGCATTGGTGGTATCTATGACATGCTCGCCACCCGTTAAGTTGAATATCAGCCAACTGTCTATGGTACCCACAGCGAGATGACCTTGCTCAATCAGCGCGGCAAATCTTGGGTTATGCTCTAGGAGCCAAACTATTTTACTGGCGCTAAAATAAGGGTCTATCCTCAGGCCCGTGATAGATTGAATATACGACTGCATCTCATCGTGATTTGCCTTGTTTTTGGGGACAGCTTGCTCTTGCAATGATTGACACCAAGAGGCTGTCCGCCGATCTTGCCAGACTATCGCTGGTGCTAAGGGTTGTCCTGTGCGCTTGTCCCAAACCACAATCGTTTCACGCTGATTGGTGATAGCGATACTATTAATGTCGGTCGCTAGCAGTCCTGCTTGGTTAATAGCATCATGAGCACAGCTGATTTGAGATTGCCAAATCTGATTGGCATCTTGTTCGACATGCCCTGATTTGGGCGTGAGTAAAGTGATAGGCTTTTGGGTTATTTGAACAGGCCTAGCCTGGTCGTCATAAATGATGGCACGACTTGAAGTGGTACCTTGATCAAGCGCCAAAATGTATCCTGACATGATAATATCCTTATTGTTTAAAGCTTTTGCTAAGTATTTGCTAAATAGTTTAAAGATTTTTTTAAATAGTAAGAAGTATAAATGGCCTTTGAGCAAAGTTACGGGTGCTATAATTGCCAATGCTATAATAGGAATTATTTAAATAGACCGTCTACATCACTGGTATCACCATCACCTGCCTATGCTATTACTAGCAGTACCTAATGCTGATATTAGCGAGGGTCGCTATATTGATAAAGCTCAGTGACAACGATATCGCAATCCTATTAATTTGCAGTTAGCATAAACCAATATTATTGACAATATAGATTTGGCTTTATTGTATGCCTTGACCCGTCATCATTGACTGCTTAAAGTAGAGCATTAAACATCATATCTGCACCTTTAGCAGCATTTAAAGTAGGGCATTAAAGTAGTGACTTTTTACTAAAATCATCTCTTTTTACGCACCCTAATTCGTTGTCAAATGATTCTATAGTTAAGGCGGTCAAGTCTTTTTGCGACTTTCGCCTATCAAACTGTTAGGATAGAGCATTGTGCCGATAGGGTTTCACTGATTTTGTGCTCAGTTTACTGTCTTATCAGCGCTGCACTGTCGTCGTTATTCTTTTTCAGGTGGCTTCATGACCTCTAATGTCTCTTTTTATTTTGCCCCCAAAAGATGCTATTTGGCAATTGTAATCGCCATGAGCCTCGGTGGTAGCGTGTCTGCCCAAGCTGCCAGTCTTGACGACCCTAGCCCCACTGATATAAGCGCATCTACTGCCGCTCCCATCAATGATTTAAGCGCATCGCCAGTCTCCCCCATTATTGAGATATCGTCAGCCCCTACCACAGTGACTGATATTGGTCATGACTCAATGGCAAATGATAATGATGATAGTATCAGCAATAGTCAAAATACTCATGGCCAAATGAACAGTGGTCGAGATAGTATGCGCCAAAGTAATACTGACCATAATAATAAAATGCATAACAACAATGCTTTTGAATCTCCTAGAAGCTATTCTTTAATGAGCGACCAGCACTTAAGGACTAATCAATCGATTGCGGCGACTGCACTCAGTGCTGATGGTTATCCTTTAACCACGATGGTTGATCCGACCACTCATGTCGTTGTAAATGACAGCTATCCTATTGAGGTCTCAAGCTATATGAGCTTAGAGCAAGCTCAGTCGTTATTTAAAAAGGTCTCACCAAAGCTAGCAGCGGATGAAGCGGCTATTGCAGCCAGCGATTATCAAGCTCAAGCTGCTCAAAGTATCGATGACCCTTTTGTCTTTGCTCAAGTCTCCGCACGTACTTACACTCTTGAGCGTGATATTGACCTGAGTAATATAAAAAACTCTATCGTTAATAAAGTCAATGACTATGAGGATTTAATCCCCTCTATTCCCATACCGCCTCCATTGCCTGCCTTACCTGATTTAAGTGATACTATCGCCTCAAAACTTCCCGATAATTATGATTTTAAAGCTTCTGGGTCGACAGCCGGCGCTAGTATTGGCGTTGCTTGGCCGATTTATACAGCGGGTAGAAGTGATGCTTTAACTGGCGTTTTGGCGGCTCGTACCCAAGAGGCGAGTGCTGATCAGCTAATGGATTTCAATGAGCTAAGTACGACTTTGGTTGAGCGTTATTTTCAGGCACAATTGGCGATTATCGCCTCTTATTTACGAGATGATGCTTTGGAGACGCTTAAGCAAACCGATCATATGGCACAAAGACTGTTTGAAGAAGGGTTTTTGTCTCATGTCGAGCGCTTGGAGGCTCAGTCTGCCCTAGCAGATGCACAAAGTGAGGCTTTGCAGGCCCGTAATACCGCGCGGTTGGCCATGATTGCTCTTCAAAGGATGCTGCGGACACAAGAGCGTGTTCGCCCCACTACCCCGCTATTTGTCTCTAGTCGACCTCTGCCTGATGTCACTTATTATCAGCAGTTGGCTTTAGAGCATCACCCTGGTCTCAAAAAAGTCGCTGCCAAACGTGAGCAAGCCAGCCAACTTCATGCGCTTTCTGATACAGGTTACAAGCCTACCGTGATGCTATATGGCTATGGTCAAATTGAAGAAAAACCCAGCTGGGTAGCGGGCGTGTCAGCGACTTGGAAGCTTTGGGGTGGGCTTGATAAAGACGCGACTCTTGCCTCTAGTCAAGCTAAAATTCGGCAAGCCGACCTGACGCAAATAGATGTCAGTGACAATCTACTGCTGCTGGTCGAAAAAAACTGGAATGAAGTAAACAACGCCCAAGCGCGCTATATGTCGCTACAAAGCAATGTCAATCTAGCGGCTGAAGTGCTGAGATTACGTCAACTTGGCTTGCAAGAAGGGGTCAATACCACTTTAGACGTGGTTCAAGCGCAGACGCAGTACTCTAAGGCCCGCACTCAGCAGGCTCAAGCGGCCAATGACTATGTTCAAGCTTTGGCGGCCTTGCTCAATAGCTGCGGTACGCCGCAAGCTTTTAATACTTATATGCAAAACGCTGATATTCGCTTACCTGTGCTATATAGTGAGCCTCAGACCCATTCTTAAGACAAACAGGTCATCTTGATTACCGATTACTTTTTGAAGGAGCATCTTTTTGATGTCTACCCCGCCCCCTCGTCCGCCCAGTCGTAAACCAAACGCTAAGCTCATCGTTATAGCCCTTATTGTTATAGGGCTGATAGCTTTCGTTGTCTATGGACTACTCAAAAGCGATAAAAAAACCCATCAAGAGTCTGTTACCCTCCAAGGCCAAATGGAGATGCAGCAAACTTCTATCGCAGCCAAAGTACCTGGCAGAATCGCCAAAATCTTGGTAACTGAGGGCGACAGTGTCAAGGTGGGCCAACAGCTGGTAGAGATGGACTCTCCTGAGATTAAGGCCAAAATTGACCAAGCCAAAGCGGGTCAACAGATGGCTCAAAGTCAGCTTGATAAGGCAGAAAATGGCGCGCGGCCTCAAGAGATTGCTCAAGCTAAGGCGGCTTGGCGGGCCAATCAAGCGGCGGCTGACTTGGCCAAGAGCACTTATGAACGTGTGAACCGGCTCTACGAAGAAGGCTTGATGGCCAGGCAAAAGCGCGATGAGGCTTATACTCAATTTGTCGCCAATCAAGACAAAGCAGATGCCGCTCAGCAGCAGTATGATATGGCTGTCGAAGGCGCTCGTACTGAAGATAAAGCCGGAGCTTTGGCTCAAGTGGAGCAAGTCAAAGCCAAGGTCGCTGAAGCTGAGGTCGCTCAAGAAGAAGCGAATCTCAAAAGCCCTATTTCTGGCATCGTTGATAACGTTATCGTTAGCCCAGGGGAGGTCATTGGCCAAGGCGTACCAATTTTAAGCTTGGTAGACCCAAACAAGCAATGGGTGGTGCTCAATGTCACTGAAAACTATCTATCACAGTTTGCTGTTGGCGCGACTTTTACCGGGATGTTACCTGCTCTTTCAACCCCTGATGCGCCCTATACTCGTGAGTTTACCGTCTATGCCAGCTCGCCCTTAGCCGATTTTGCGACTTGGCGGCCTACCAACAATGACGATGGATTTGATGTTCGCACCTTTGAGGTCAAAGCCCGGCCTACCGTTCCTGATCCTAAGATTCGTGCTGGTATGAGTGTATTGATTAAAGCCACGCCAGCTCTCACAACGATAGAGAGTCCGTAGATAATGTCTAGCTCTTGGCAATCTGTCTTAACAGCGTTCGTGCGTAGCTCAAAATATGAGCGGCAGATTCTCACTCACAATCGCTGGGACTTCTCTTTGGTATTTTGGATTCCACTGCTAGTGATGGCACTAGTATGGTGGGTATTTTCAAGATCACAGATTGTCGACTTGCCCATTGGGGTGATTGATCAAGACCAAGGCCGAGTGGCTCATACTTTGGTCCAATATTTAGATGCCAGTCCTGATTTGGCCGTGGCCAAACGCTATTCGTCTATGGCTCAGGCCAAGCAGGCCATCATTACTCGTGAGATTTATGGTGTGGTGATTATCCCCAGTGATTTCAGCCGAAATATTTTCTCAAGCAAGCCTGCGCCCGTGACGCTACAAGTCAATGCCCAGTATGGTACGCATTCAGGTATCATTCAAAAAGGGGTTCAAACCGTGGTTGCTACAGTCTCAGCGGGCACAGAGATGCAGCGTTTAATTAAGCAAGGCACAGCCAAAAGCCAAGTCGGGGCTGCGTACTCGCCCATTACCATTCAACGTATCAGTCTATTTAATGCCTCAACAGACTATCAATTGTTTTTGGCTTCAACGGTGTTGCCTGCCCTATTGCATATCTTGGCGATGATTATTGGGGCGACCACTGTAGGCCGTGAGCTACGAGACCGTAAACTCGATATTTGGTATAACTATATTGCTCAGCGCACCAATCAGCTGCCTGCTTATATTTTGACAGGTGCAGGAGCTTATCCTGATAGTCAGCTTGATTATGAACCGGATGTTATAAGAGTAAGCGAATTTGATAGTGAGGTGAATAATGATGGACATAGCGAGTCAAATAGCAGATTAAATAGCAACTTGAACAGTTTAGCCATAACCGATGCAAGCTTGCCCGTGCTCATCGCAGGACTCAATGGCAAGTTAATTTGGCCGATGCTAGCCTACGCTTTATGGGCAGCGGTTGCCCTCACTTTGGCTATCAGAATCCACCCGGTCGCCATGCCGCCTTGGATGTTAACTTATGGCTGCTTGCTGTTATTAATGATGGTGTCATTTTGGCTAGGGGCAATCATTACCTTGGCAACTTTCTCTTTAAGAGTTGGGCTATCAGCTACTGGCTTTATCTCAGCACCTTCATTTGCTTTTGCAGGCGTCACCTTTCCTTATATTGCTATTAATGACAGTGCTAAGTATTGGACAGATGCTCTGCCTCTCACGCATTATCTAAAGCTGCATATTGCCCAGCTCCAAATGGGAGCGCCACTAGCGCTATCGCTGCCAATCGTCTATGGGTTTATCCTGACGACTTTTATTATGCTTTTGCTCACTGCGGTATTAACCAAACGTGCTCTTAAACGCCCTGAGCGCTGGGGGGCTAGATAATGCAGCGTAATAATTATCAAGAGGCGTTTAATCAAGGCTTCGGCGAGGCTTTCGTTCAGACGTTAGCTGCCATATTTAAGGATAAAGGCGTCTTATTGATGCTTATTATTGCCCCTATTCTCTATGGGTTCTTCTACCCTTGGCCTTATTCTGCCGAAGTGGTTAATCAAGTGCCTGTGGGTATCATTGACTATGACAATAGTGATTTATCCAAGACTTTAATTCGCTACTCTTCTGCTAGCCCGCAGCTCAATACCAGACCATTTAATAATGAGCAAGCGGCGATGGCGGCTATCTGGCGCGATGAGATTGCAGGATATATGATTATCCCCAATGGTCTTGAGGCCAAAGTAAAGTCTAGCCGAAACGCTTCAGTCAGTGTGGTAGGTAATGGTGGTTATTTTTTGCTGAATAAAAACATCCAGATGGGGTTTTTGAAGGCAGTCAGTACCGTCTCTGCGGGTATTGAAATCAAAAAGAGTGTCGCTCAAGGGGCCTATACAGCGACTGCCGAAGCCAACACTCAAGCCATACCACTGCATATCACGCCACTTTACAATCAGTCTGAGGGCTATGGGGCTTATGTCGTGCCTGGTGTTTCAATCTTGATATTGCAGCAGACTTTATTGATGGGGACTGCCCTCTTAATAGGCACGCTTTATGAGCAGCGCCGCCATCATACTAGTGCTCGCGGTTGGCTGGGTCGCATATTTGCTCTAAGCTTAATCGGCTTTATCATGGGATGTTTTTATTATGGCTGGGTATTTAGTATCCATCATTATGCTCGCGGTGCCAATCTAATTGGCAGTTTGGTCTTTTTGGCGATTTATTTCCCAGCCGTTGCAGCACTAGGCTGTTTTTTAGGACTATGGTTTAAAGAGCGTGAGCGTAGTATGCAGATACTAATCGTTAGCTCGTTGCCGATATTCTTTGTCAGTGGCTATCCTTGGCCAATTGATCAATTGCCTGTTGCGCTGCAATATTTGCGCTGGCTCATTCCTACCAGTTCAGGGATCAATACCTCGGTTCAACTCAATCAAATGGGTGCAAGCCTTCATGATGTCTGGCCGAGACTTGCCGTTTTAGTGGCGCTGTTTGTTTTTTATTACTTAGCGCTATTGGCTTTAGAGGCCAGTCGCTATCGACGCTACCGTGATAGCTAGGGTTATCATTGCTT
>JAUNVX010000246.1 GCA_030540615.1 Psychrobacter sp.
ATTAAAAGGTTTAATACCTTTAAGCTTTAAAGGCTTGGTGTTATTTATGAGGGCAGTTTATGCCAAAGAAGAGATTGGTTAATTTATCTTCGCCATATATTATAAATTTAGGTGATATAAAAATAGACAATTGTTTATTTAAATGATATAAAGGTCAGGTTTTAGAACAATTGTTCATTTTAAATGTAATAGGTCTGTACTCATATCGAACTCACTCTAATCAGTAGACGCAATAGAGCGATTAATAAATAACACTTTATTAAACAATCATTATTTTACCGTTATATGCCAGTCAATATTTAAGAATATTGATAAGAGACGCTAGAAAATAATTCGACTTAATTCTATAAATTATCCTAATTTTAATAATATCTAAAAGGCATTGTTATGACTGATTACTCTCAAGACTATCAAAAAATACCTACTACAAGCGTTAATACTTACGCAGCTCTCACTTTGCAATCTTTGCCTGGCTTAGCGCCCCCATCTGATAGCCAAAACTCATCTTTTACTATGCCAGTTATACCCAACAGTGCAGTAGCGATGGATACCTCTGACTTCTCAGACAATGAGGTGGAGGTTGCCAGCGCGGCTAAAGGCATTCCCATCCAAACGAGTCCTATATTTTTGTCGCATCTAGGCTATGATTTAACCGAGCATAAAGGCCCTTATAATGAGAGCGGTAAAGAGGGAATAAGCGACACTTATTTAACCACTAATATCAATGACCATCTCTATATCGGTTACCAAGGTTTTGACCATCAAGGCAACTTAATAAAGTCGTGTGGAGATGGTGATTTTGAGCGAGATTGCGGCGATCCTGATGTGGTTTGGGAGTTGGATACGGGCGCAGGCAATGATGTCATTCAGCTGCGTGAAGACCAAAACGCCTATACGGTAGCCAAACTTGGCTTAGGCGATGATACCTATTATATCGGCGGCACCTTAGATGCAGACTTTAAAGCTGCCCAGCATGATGACGATGCTCGTGCCTATGTGTTTGCTGAAGAAGGAAATGACACGATAGTAGTCGGTGGTGATGCCCATGGCTGCGTCACTGGTTGGGGCATTGATGGAGGCAGACTCTATACTGGGTCGGGAAGTGATAATGTCACTATTTATGGTGAGGTCGATGAAGGCGGGGTCATTGATTTAGGCTCGGGTAATACGAGCTATGCAAATGGCTATGCAGAGGCCAGTCGGGCCGATCAAAGCTGTTCAATAAACAACCTTCATATTACTCAAAATCTTGGCGATGGTTGCGCTGATGATTTTGGTATTGTCCAAGGGGGATTGGGTCAAGATAATGTGAGCGTTGGTACAGGTATTAAAGGCTATAGCCAAGTATTATTAGGCGGTAATGATGATACCCTAACGGCTTGCTACACCAGTGGCCATAGCTTCATTGATATGGGAGAGGGTAATGACAAAGTCGACATTTCTCATGGTACGTGGGGCCATAGCCATTTTGTCTTAGGGGCTGGCCGTGATTACATGAGTGTTGGGCATGACCTGAACAATAATACAAAGATTGAAACCGGTGATAATTGTGACACATTAATCGTTGGAGAAGATATCGAAGATTGCTCAATGGTAGAGATGGGGGCCTGTAATGACGTATTGGAAGTGGGCCATAATATCGAAAACCGAGCGAAAGTAGATATGGGTAAGGGTGATGATAGCGTCCATGTGAAAGGCAATATTAATGACTGCGCTGTGGTGGTAACAGGAAGTGGTAAAGATGATGTGGTCGTCGATGGTATGATTTCGGGACATGCTAAGGTAGATTTAGGGTTTAGTGACAATACCCTTAGTGCGGCTCATGGCATTCATGGTTCCGCTCACATCACAGCGGGAAATGACGTCGATGTGATTAGCTCAGGTGAGGATATTGATGGCTGTAGTGTCGTTAACTTGGGCAATGGCAAAAATATCATTAATGTGGCTGAAGACGTTGAGGACCGAGCGCAGCTGATAACTGGCTCTGGCAATGACACCATTACCGTAGATCGATATGTCGAAAACTGTAGCGACATCAGTATGGGCGGAGGCAGTGATGTCTTGACAGCCGAGGGCATCAATAATAAAGCCCACATCGATATGGGATCAGGCAATGATACTATGACCATTGGCTCACAGTTTGGGGTAGGCTTTGGCGCCGCTCACGTTGATATGGGCACAGGCAATGATAAGGTAAGCTTTGGGGGTAAAGGCTTGGATGGTGTAATTGAGGGCGGCTTAGGTCAAGACACTTTGACGTTGACCTATGATAGCTCAGACGCATTAACCAGTACTTGCTGCAATATCACCAATTTAGCTAGCAAAAACTTTAAAGGATTTGAGCATATTGAATTGGCAGGCAATAATGCGGTGGATATTTGCTTCAATGATTTGGTTTGTGATGACAGCCGTGATGGGGCACTGTTTATCAGTGGCGACAGCCATAGCAAAGTGGACTTGGGCAGCAATAACTGGAATAGCGACTCGGCATCTCAAGCCAATCTTAAAGACGGTTGGGGAGAGTGTTGGTCGCAGGTAGGTTATGATACAGTCGATGGCGTGACTTACGATATCTATCATCATAGCGCCGCTCAAGACGGCAGTCATGATGTCTATATTCAGCAGGGCATTGCTATTATATAACTTAGCATTTTACTCAATGAAAGTTTAATAGAGGCAAGGTAAAGGGTTAAAAGGGTTTGAATTAACCCTTTTAACCCTTTTAAGATTGTCAGTATCGTTTAAAAGCGCTCTTTGACTATTGAGCGCTTTAGTTTTTTTAGCTCTAATTCAATGTTCTGCCCTGAACTGTCTGCCTAAATAGTGCCAACCACGCTAAATAAGGATAATGAATGGCTAAGCTATAAAAAATGTGAAAAAAGGGTTTGACAGTACAGTGCAAATCTATATAATACACACCCACAGCATGAGACCTTAGTTAGTTTTTGAATAAAGCATTAACCAAGGTTAGCGCTTAAAAAATATTTCTAAGAAATATTTTTGCTAAGACTATAAATTTGACAGTTTTTAGTCTTTTGAAAATCCTCTTTAAAGGATTTTCCTTGCAGAGCTAAAAAAGCAGTGCTTTTTTTATACGCTCTTCAAGGGTGATTAGCTCAGTTGGTAGAGCGTCTGCCTTACACGCAGAATGTCGGCGGT